>JAZBPL010000245.1:0-12576 GCA_036351635.1 Desulfotignum sp. | reverse complement strand
GGCATTTTCCTGGATCTTGATGACTGGGGCAGCAAAAAGCTGGCCTATGAAATCAGAAAAAAATTGCGGGGCCACTATGCCTGCCTGACCTATGGCGGTACAGGAGACCTTGTAAAGGAACTTGAAAGAAATCTGCGCCTTAATGATGATGTCATGAAGTTTATGACCATCCTGATTTCCGATGATGTGACTGCTGAATCTCTGGCACAGGAACTCCAGGATGCCGAAGCAGCAAAAGCCGCTGCAGAAGCTGCCCAGACCGCTGCTGCCGAGGCTGAACAAGAAACCGGGGTTGAAGCTGATGATGCCGGTACACAGGTCCAAAAATCCGGATCTGATGCTTCTGCGGCTGAAACAGAACCAGAAGCTGCAAAAACAGTCACTGACGAACAAAACTGATTTCAGGATTGAAGGAGAGATATTATGTATAAAGGCCAGAGAGGCGACAGCAAAAACCGGTTTTACCAGCGGCGCAAAATCTGCAGGTTCTGTGTGGACAACGGCATGGACATTGATTACAAAAATCCCAAAGCCTTAAAGCAGTTCATTACGGAACGGGGAAAAATCATTCCCAGGCGGATCACCGGCACCTGCGCCAAACACCAGCGCAAACTGTCACTTGCCATCAAGCAGTCCCGCCAGATAGCCCTGCTGCCCTTTGTGGGCAGACCCCCGCAGTAAATCAGACTGCAGGAGAATCTTACGGTGACAGACATCATCCCCCGTCCGTTTGCTGCCAAAGACATTATACTGGGCATCTGCCTGTGTATTATGATCTTTGCCGTCAGCTATACATTCCCCTTTCTGGGGGTATTTGCCCTGCTGGTACTCCCTTTGCCGGTACTTTTTTACCGGCTCAAACTGGGACGAAACAGCGGCGGTATCATAGCAGCGGCCAGCTTTGTGGTGCTCATGGTGATGACCCGGGGATTTGCATTTGATTCGCTGTATTTTGGTGCCCTGCTCATGACAGGCATGTTCCTTGGTGAATGCATCGAACGCAACATGGGTATTGTACGGACAATGGTCTTCACCGTCACAGGTGTTATTGGCACAGCCCTGTTCGCATTTCTCGTATATGCCGGCATCCAGACCACGGCCATGGGGGATATGGTATCTGATTACATCTCCCAGTACTTCACGCTGACATCTGCCCTGTACGCGGATATGGGAATTGAAAAAGAACAGATTGCCGCATTGAATTCCGCATTTCTCATTGTTCTGCCCGGTATGTTCATTGTCTCCTATATGACCACGGTGTGGTTGAATATTCTGATCATCAAAAAACTGCTGGCCAGAATCGGCATCCCTTTAAAGCACATGGAAAACCTGAACCGTTTCAAGTCACCTGACCCGCTTGTGTGGGTGGTGATTGGCTTAGGGGTGCTCATGGCGCTGCCTGTAGGGGCTGTCAAATACGTTGCCGTCAACTGTCTGATTATATTAATGCTTGTTTATTTTTTTCAAGGAATTGCTATTATTTCATTTTTTTTCCAGAAAAAAGAATCGCCTGCCCTTTTAAAGGCATTCTGCTATGGACTGATCGCTGTACAGATTTATTTTCTCATTCTGGTCATAGGACTTGGATTCTTTGACAACTGGATCAACTTCAGAAAACTGGAATTTCAAAAATGATACCAAACCCTATCAGCCGGTTTTTTACAGGCTGAATCCTTTTGGAGGTTTACATGAAAGTCATATTAAAAGAAACCATAGATACCCTGGGCATAGCCGGCTCGGAGTGCGAGGTTGCAGCAGGCTACGGCCGCAACTACCTGCTCCCCCAGGGAAAAGCAATTATTGCCACCCCCCAGAACAAACGCGTCATGGAACAGGCCAGGGCAAAACTCGAACTGCAGATTGCAAAAGAGAAAAAACTGGCAGAGGAAATGGCTGATAAAATCAAGGATGTGGTCTGCAAACTCACGGCCAAAGTCCGTGAAGAGATCTATCTTTACGGATCCATCACCACCCACGATATCAAGGAATCTTTGAGCAGCCAGAACATCTCCGTGGAACGCCGTTCCATACTTCTTGCGGAACCCATCAAGGAAACCGGTGAATACAAAGTTCCCATAAGGCTCTACAAGGATGTGGAACCCGAGATCACCGTGGTTGTTGAAGCGGAAGAAAAACAGGAAAAATAACGTCCCTGCCTGTGCTGCCCGGCAACCTGGCCGGTGTCAGCACAGGCACGGCACATTTTGGAAAATCTGTGGCCCATACCAGATCCAGAAATTCAGATCCCTTACTTGACCGGACACCGCCCCATGATCTGGATGCGGAAGCCTCTTTGTTGAGTGCTGTTTTCATCAACAATGATGTGCTGTTTGACATCACGGACATTGTAACCCCGGACGATTTCTACAAAGGGGCCCATAAAAAGATTTTCCGGGTGATCCTGGCGCTGACATCCCAGGAAGAGCCGGCAGATCTTGTGACGGTTGCCCATGCCCTCAAAAAAAATGATGAACTGGAGAGCATCGGCGGGGCCGCATACCTGGCATCCATTGCAGATGCTGCACCGGTAGCGGTAAATGCGGCACACTATGCCAGAATCATCCAGGGCAAAGCCGCATTGCGCGCAATGATCGATGCGGCCTCAAAAATCATCCTGCAATGCCTTGAAGACAAGGGAGATGTGGAAGACACCCTTGATTTTGCCGAATCCGCCATTTTCCAGATAGCAGAAAAAAAAGCCTCCGGTTCCTTCCGATCCCTGGGGGAACTGATCAATCTGAACATAGACAAATTAGAAGAGCAGCAGGGAAAGGATGGCGGACTTTCCGGGCTTTCCACCGGATATATGCGCCTGAACAAAATAACCTCCGGGCTGCAGAAATCAGACCTGATCATCCTGGCGGCCAGGCCCAGCATGGGCAAGACCGCTTTTGCTTTGAACATTGCAAGGAATGTGGCCCTGGAAGAACAAAAGCCTGTGGCTGTCTTTTCTCTTGAAATGTCCAATGAACAGCTTTCCATGCGGCTGCTGACGTCTGAGGCCCGCATCGATTCCAACCGGCTGCGCACCGGGTTCATCAGCCAGGAGGACTGGCAGAATGCCACGGATGCTGCCGGCATCCTCAATGAAATGCCCATTTTCATAGATGATACCCCCAATATCACGGTCATGGATGTGCGTGCCAAAGCAAGAAAACTCTACCAGAAACACGGGGACTTGGGGCTGATCATCATTGATTATCTCCAGCTCATGAAAGCCCCTTTGCACGCTGACCGCAGGGACCTGGAAATCGCCGAAATATCCCGGGGGCTCAAAGCTTTGGCCAAAGAGCTGGATATCCCGGTCATGGCACTGTCCCAGCTGAACCGCATGCTGGAACAGCGCAGTGACAAGCGCCCCATGATGTCGGATCTGCGCGAATCAGGGGCCCTGGAACAGGATGCAGACATCATCGCCTTTATTTACAGGGACGAGGTGTACAACAAAGAACCGGACAACCCCAAAAAAGGCACTGCTGAAATCATCGTTGCCAAAAACAGAAACGGGGCCACAGGTACGGCTTTGATGCATTTCCACAACCAGTACACCCGGTTTGAAGAGCTGGCACCGGAAAACTTTCAGGAATTTCAATGAAAAAACAGGTCTACGGCAATCTGGCCGGTTTGCGCAATGTCCAGATCAAACGCATTGAAAACCTGTATTCTGCAAAATCCCCCCCGGAATATATCATCAGCCATGATACTGCAGACGAACTGGTGAAGATAAGCCATGACATCCGCCGCCAGGTGGGGTTGATGGTGGACAGGAACGGCAGAATCATCTGTGTTATTGCAGGAGATCCCCACCGCATCGTCATTCCGGTGACACCGGACCATATGGCAATCCCGGGCCGCCTCAAAGGCCTGCGGTGTGTCCACACCCATCTGCAGGATGAGCCCCTTACCCAGGACGATCTCACCGACCTTGCCCTGCTGCGCCTGGACTTTATCACGGCCATATGTATGACAAAAGAGGGCCGGCCAGGCCCGGTTTACTCAGGGCATGTGCTTCCGGATGAAACACAGGCCCCCTATCAGGTACTGCCTGCTGCCACCATCTTTGATCTGGACATCGACTGTCTGTCCCGGATCATGGCCCTGGAAACTGAACTGTCCCGGAAAAATGCCCTGCACAAACCGGAAACCGGCCGGGAAAATGCTTTTTTGATCAATGCCGTCACCCAGGATACCCGGGAAGCCGCAGCTTCCATGGATGAACTCAAAGAACTGTGCAAAACAAGCAGAATAAGTGTTATCGGCACCGCGGTGCAGCGCAGAAAACAGATCGATCCCAAATTTGTGGTGGGCAAGGGAAAATTGTCCTCCCTGGTGATCAAGGCCATCCAGAACCATGCCACCATGCTGGTCTTTGACCGGGAACTTTCCCCTTCCCAGATCCGGTCCATTACCGATTTTGTGGAAATGAAGGTCATCGACAGAACCCAGCTGATCCTGGACATTTTTGCCAGACAGGCCAAATCCAGGGAAGGCAAATTTCAGGTGGAGCTGGCCCAGATGGAATACCTGCTGCCGCGGCTTATCACCAAAAACACTGCCATGTCCAGGCTCACCGGCGGCATCGGCGGCAGGGGTCCCGGCGAAACCAAGCTGGAAATCAACAGACGGCGGGTGCGGGACCGGATCACCCGCCTGAAAAAAGAGATCGTCCAGATCCGCAAACAGCGCAGCCAGCAGAAAGCAAAAAGGCGGCAGAAAAACCTGCCGGTCATCTCCATTGTGGGGTATACCAATGCAGGCAAATCCACACTTTTAAACACCCTGACCCAGAGCGATATCATTGCGGCAGACCGGCTGTTCGCCACCCTGGACCCCTCTTCCAGACGGCTGCGGTTCCCCAGGGACATCGAGGTCATTATCACCGACACGGTGGGGTTTATACAAAATCTTCCCAAGGAACTGCTGGAAGCGTTTCATGCCACACTGGAAGAGCTGGCTGAAGCAGACATGATTCTGCATGTCATCGATATCAGCAATCCCCGGTATCTGCAGCAGAAGCAGTCTGTGGAAAAAATCTTAAAGCAGCTGGACCTGGACACAATTCCTGTGCTGTATGTATTCAACAAACAGGACATGGTGGATCTTACCGATTTTGAGAACAAATGGCTGCTGCACCAGGGAATATGCGTGAGTGCCAATAACAGGCAGACCCTGGGACCGCTGGTGGAAAAAATGGCATCCATGGTCACACTGTCCGGTGCTGATTAGGTGTTGACCAATGGTTTTTTTTGCTTTACATATACACACATTTTTGACCTGTGTGGTTGGCTTTTAGCTGTTGGCTTTTAGCTGTTAGACAATTGCGCAGTTTGCAAATTTTTACAAATACAAGGTACATACAGGATAACTGGACCAGATGACTATCAGCGACCATGAGAAAGAAGATGCAATGGATATTCCTGAATGTTTTGGCGAATTCAGTAAAAATAACAAGCTGTGCTTCACCTATTGCGCCATGTCAATCCAATGCTGTCTCATGCGCAGCAGGCATCCCAAAACCGACATACTGGAAAGACTGCTCACCCACAACCATTATGCTGAAAAACCCCACTGAGAGTATTGTCAGGGAAAAATCTTACCGGGATTCAAAATCTGGCGGGGATCAAACACCGCCTTGATTTTTTTCATGATACCCTGCTCAACAGGACCGATTTCCAGGGACAGATAGGCCATTTTGGTAAGCCCCACCCCGTGCTCACCCGTAATGGTGCCGCCCAGTGCAATGGTTGCTTCAAACAGCTGGTCCACCGCTTTTTTTGCCTGTGCAGCCTGGGATGCATTTTGTTTGTCATACATGATATTGCAGTGGATATTGCCGTCTCCGGCATGGCCGAAACTGACAATGGTCAGGCCTGATTCCCGTTGGATCTGTTTGATGCGCGCCACCATGTCCGGGATCCTGGATATGGGCACCACAATATCTTCGTTGATCTTCTGGTTGGCGATTTTATAGAGAATGGGAGACAAGGCTTTTCTGGCCTCCCACAGGGCTGCTGCTTCCCCGGGATCTTTGGCTGTACAGATATCAAGTGCCCCGGCTTTTTTGCAGAAACGGGTGATCAGGTCTGTCTGGACCTTTACGGCCCCTGCGTCCCCGTCCACTTCCAGTATCAGCAGGGCCCGGGCCTGTCCGGGCAGCACAAAGCGCAGGTGGGCCTTCACCAGATCCAGAGATGCGGCATCCAGATATTCCACACACCTGGGAATCACCGCCAGCCGCATGATGCCGGATACTGCCCTGGCTGCTGTGTACATATCATCAAAACACACGGCCAGGGTTGCCACAGATTCCGGTCTGGGCAGCAGCTTGAGAACAATGCGGGTCACCAGGGCCAGGGTGCCTTCCGATCCCACAATAAGGCGGGTCAGGTCGTATCCCGCCACCCCCTTGGCTGTGGAAACCCCGGTGCGGATGACATCTCCGCAGGGCAGCACCGCCCGAAGCCCGAGCACATAATCTCTGGTCACCCCGTACTTCACCGCCCTGGGGCCGCCGGCACACTCTCCCACATTGCCGCCGATGGTGCAGACAGCTGCACTGGCCGGATCCGGGGGATAAAAAAGACCGCAGGCCTCCACTGCCGTGTGCAGGTGGGATACGATCACACCCGGCTCCACGGTTGCCGTAAAATTTTCTTCATCAATGTCTAGAATCTTGTTCATCCGGGAGGTTGCCAACACCAGCCCCCCCTGGACCGGCACGGCCCCGCCGGTCATGCCTGACCCGCTTCCCCTGGGAATAACAGGCAAATGGTTTTCCCAGGCCAGTTTCATGATCTGCGCCACCTGGGCTTCTGTATCCGGAAAGATTACCGCATCCGGCAGACACGATTGCCCTGTGGCATCATAGGAATAGCACAGCAGGTCTTCTTTGTTCCGGGTGACAAAATTTTTGCCCGCCAGTTTTTCCAGGTGCCTGAATACAGATGCAGAGATAGCCATCTAAAACTTACCTGATTCAATTTTTTTGGACAGATACCGGACCTGTTCAAACAAAACCCCTTTGTTCCTGAGTTCTTTTTCAACCGCATTCACCGAATAAATGGCTGTGGCATGGTAGCGCTTGAAGCTGGACCCGATTTTCTTGATGGACTGGTCCGTATATTTTCTGGACAAAAAGATCGCCACCTGACGGGGTTTGACAATATTTTTCTTCCGGGATTTGGAGACAAGGTCCTGTTCGGTTATGGCATATTCCTTACACACCAGTTTTTTGATCCCATCTATGGTGATACGTTTCTGGTGTTTGCGGATATTGGCCAGAACGCTTTTTGCCAGTTCAATATCGATATTGCAGCCCAGAAGCTGGCCTTTGGCGGCCACCCCGAACAGCCCGCTTTCCAGCTGCCTGACATCATCACACAACTCCTGGGCAATATATTCTGTTACCTGGGAAGGAATAGGGCAGTTCAGGCTTTTTGATTTACGTCTGAGAATTTTCACCCGTGTCTTAAAATCCGGTGCCTGGATTTCTGTAACAAGCCCCATGGTCAGGCGGGACCGCAGCTGGTCATCAATTTTGGGAATATCATCAGGGATGTCACACCCTGAAAAAATAATTTTGCGGTCCGCATCCAGCAGGTAATCCAGGGTGATGGCCAGCTCCTTCTGGATGGCTTTTTTCCCGGACAAAAAATGGATATCTTCCAGAATCAGCATCTCACAGTTTTTGCGGTACTTTTCCTTGAAGGTACCAATGGTATTGTTTTTCAGCGCAAAGATCATTTCATTGGTGAAATCCTCGGCTGTCACATAATACACCCGCACACCGCGTTTGCTGGTGATAACATGGTGCCCCACAGCCTGGGAAAGATGGCTTTTGCCCAGGCCTGTCTTGCCCAGAAGATACAGGATACCGGCACCATTCATTTTTCCCTGGGCCAGTGACAAAGAAGCGGTATAGGCAAAACTGGAATTATCCCCCACCACAAAATCATCAAACGTATACCCTTTTTTCAGCATCCTGCCGCCGCTGCTGCACCCAAACCCGGGCAGAGATGCCTGGACAGGTTTTTTCATTCCGGGTTTGAACGCTGCTGCAGCAAACGCACCCTCCCCGCCCTTTTTGGGAGAATCCAGTGATTTAAATGCAATGTGCACCGGCTGTCCCAGTTTTTTGAATTCTTCTTCAAGCAGGCCCTGGTAATTTTCCTTCAGGCGCCGGACAAAAAATTCATTGGGAGTGGACAGACAGACACAGCCATCTGTATGTTCCAGAAGGTCAACTGGATCGATCCACATCCTGTAGCTGTGATCAGGGATTGATTTTTTGATTTGAGATTTAACCTGTGCCCACAATCCATTCATGATTTTCAACAAGCAGACCTTTCCCATCAAACAAAAATTGGAGTTATTGCCAATTGTACCGGGTTAAACGATAATCTTAGAATAGTTACTGATCAAAAAAAAACATGTGTTTTTCTATGCGAATATGGAATCCGGGTCAAACCGGATCATCCGTGTTAGGAAAAGATGAGCTTTTTGCTTGGCATAAAAAAGCAACTACCTGAAAACATTATATTTTTTTTGTGAAACAGGCCTTTTTTTAAAAATTACAGCAACTTCTCCAAGGCCTTATTTTTTTAGGAAATTTTATTGATCCATCTGTTTTCTGCATTTACCCAAAAATACTTTTTCTTTGATTTTCACCATTTTTCTCAATTTTTTGTCGAATTACACAAAAATTACAATTTGCTTGTCAATTCTATTATACCAATGGTTTCACAATTCATCTCAATCCCGCATGTTTACATTACACATCTGCAATAGTATATTGTGGATTATGATACCTTTTTTTGAAAACGCTGTGCCGCATGCAGATCCCCGCCCGGTGATCGGGATTACCATGGGTGATCCTTTGGGCATAGGGCCTGAAATCCTGGTCAAAGCGCTGCAGCATCCAGACTTGCATGATATGTGCAAACCCCTGGTCATCGGTGACCATCACATCATGGCACGTGCCATTTCTCAATTTGCCGCATCCATGGGCCTGCACCAGGTGGCTGCACCAAAAACCGGCAGATATGAACCAGGCTGTCTCAATCTTCTGGCGGCTTCCGCTCTTTCCCCGGACATGGCTGCACAAGGATCCATGACCCCGGATATGGGCAGGGCCATGGCAGACTATATCACAACCGGCGTGGACCTTGCCCTGAACCAGGAAATTGCCGCCCTTGTGACCTGCCCCATCACCAAAACCGGCCTTAAACTTGCAGGGTCCCCCTTTCACGGCCACACAGAACTGATAGCCAGCCGGACCAACACCCAAAAATTTGCCATGATGCTGGCCGGCGAACGCCTCAAGGTGGTGCTGGTGACCATCCATATTCCCCTTGCACAGGTGTGTACATCCCTTACCCGGGACAAGATTGTGGACACCATCCTGCTGACCGCTGATGCTTTGCAGACACGCTTTGATATCCTGCATCCCAGACTGGCGGTGGCAGGCCTCAATCCCCATGCAGGAGAAGACGGCCTTTTTGGTATGGAAGAAAAAGAGATTATTGTGCCGGCAGTTTCCGCCGCACAAAAAAGCCAGGTGGATGTCGTGGGCCCGCTGCCGCCGGACACGGTTTTCTGCCACGCCATGGACAATAAATATGATGCCGTGGTGTGCATGTACCATGACCAGGGACTGATTCCCTTTAAACTGATCCACTTTGCAGACGGGGTCAACATCACCCTGGGACTGCCCATCATCCGGACATCTGTAGACCACGGCACTGCCTATGATATTGCCTGGCAGGGAAAAGCAGACCCGTCAAGCCTGGTACAGGCAATAAAAACAGCTGTTTTTCAGGCCCAAAACAGGACAGACCATGGCCGGTGATTTCATCATGATCCAGGGGGCCAGGGAGCATAACCTGAAAAATATCGATGTGCAGATCCCCAAAAACAGCCTCACAGTGATCACTGGTCTGTCCGGATCAGGCAAATCCACCCTTGCCTTTGACACCCTGTATGCCGAAGGCCAGCGGCGGTATGTGGAATCATTGTCCACTTACGCCCGGCAGTTTTTAGGACAGATGGACAAACCGGACGTGGATGCCATTGAAGGGCTGTCTCCTGCCATTGCCATTGAACAGAAAACCGCAGGCCACAACCCCAGGTCCACAGTGGGCACTGTCACGGAAATATATGATTACCTGCGGCTTTTGTTTGCCAGGGTGGGAACCCCGTTTTGCCATTTGTGCGGTGAGCCGATCATGGCCATGTCGGTTGACCAGATCTGTGACCAGATCATGGCAATGCCTGAAAAAACACGGATCATTCTTCTTGCCCCGCTTATAAAAGACAAAAAAGGGCAGCATGCCGCTGTGTTTTCCCGGGTCAGAAAACAGGGATTTGCCAGGGTCCGGGTGGATGGCCGGATCCATTCTGTCCAGGACCTGCCGGTTCTGGACAAAAACAAAAAACATGATATTGCAGCCGTGGTGGACCGCCTCATTGTCAAGCCTGATATGGAAAAACGGCTGACAGATTCTCTGGAACTTGCCCTGTCTGTGTCAGAAGGCCCCATCATTATAATGGATCTTTCCAGCAGCCGGGATATTTTGTTCAGTGAAACCGCTGCCTGCCCCAGCTGCCAAATCAGTTACCCAGCATTCACCCCTGCCAGCTTTTCCTTTAATTCCCCCCAGGGGGCCTGTCCCCATTGTGACGGCCTGGGAACCGTCACCGAGTTTGATCCCGACCTGATCGTGCCGGACCCCAATATTTCCCTGCGCCAGGGTGCTGTGGTGCCCTGGCAGAACAAGGATTCTGTCCCGTTCATGGAATTTCTGGATGCCCTTACCACCCATTTTCAGGAAGATATCTATACCCCTTTCAAAAAGTTGTCTCCAGCATTCCGCAAAACCCTGTTGTTCGGGTCCAGGCAGAAAATCCCCTTTTACATGGAACGGGCCGGCAAAAAAATCTTCTACCAGAAACCATTTGAAGGGATCATTCCCAATCTGAAACGCAGGTTTCATGAAACCGGTTCCCCTGTGGTAAAAGAGGATATCAAACAATACATGAATTTTATTGCCTGCCCCCAATGCAGCGGCACCCGCCTCAATCCGGCCTCTGCCAGTGTCCGGATCGGAAAACACGCCATCTGGGACCTGTGCAGCCTGTCCATTCCCAAAACCCTGGCAGCCATTTGCGGACTGGAACTTACAGGAAAGGACAAAATCATTGCCGCAGGCATTCTCAGGGAGCTCACACAGCGCCTGGGATTTCTGGAAAACGTGGGACTGGAATACCTGACCCTTTCCCGGTCTGCCGCCACCCTGTCCGGCGGAGAAAGCCAGCGGATCCGCCTGGCCACCCAGATCGGCTCCAGGCTCACAGGGGTTCTCTATGTACTGGATGAGCCCAGCATCGGTCTGCACCAGCGGGACAATGCCAGACTCATCAAAACCCTCATGGATCTGCGCAACCTGGGGAACACCGTTGTGGTGGTGGAGCATGATGCCCACACCATCAGGTCTTGCGACCATGTCATTGACATCGGACCCGGCGCCGGGGTAAAGGGAGGTGAGGTGATATTTTCCGGCACCCCTGAAGACCTGGCTGCCTGCAGGGAGTCGCTTACCGGACAATACCTGTCCGGCACAAAAAAAATCCCGGTCCCTGCCATGCGGAGAAAAGGCAGCGGCAAACATGTGACCATTGTGGATGCATGCGCCAACAACCTCAAACAGATCACGGTGGCATTTCCCCTGGGCTGCTTTATCTGTGTCACCGGCGTATCCGGATCAGGCAAATCCACCCTGGTTCTGTCCACTTTGTACCAGGCCCTGGCCAACCGGATCAACCATTCAAAAAAAACCGTGGGATGGCACAAAGATATCCTGGGCATGGAACACCTGGACAAGGTCATCCACATTGACCAGTCTGCCATCGGTAAAACCCCCCGGTCCAACCCGGGGACCTATACCGGGGTGCTCACCCCTGTCAGGGAATTGTTTGCGCAGACGAAGGAAGCCCGGGCCAGGGGGTATAAACCCGGCCGGTTCAGCTTCAATATCCGGGGCGGCAGGTGCGAAGCCTGTGCAGGGGACGGCATCGTGAAAATAGAAATGCATTTTCTGCCTGATGTGTATGTGGCCTGTGATGTGTGCAAAGGAAAACGATACAACAGAGAAACCCTGGATGTCAGCTACAAGGGCAAAAATATCGCCCAGGTGCTGGACATGACCATCAACCAGGCAATGACCTTCTTTGACAAAATACCTGCCATCCAGGCCAGGCTTGCCGCTCTGGTGGAGGTGGGGCTGGGCTATATCAAACTGGGGCAGTCCGCCACCACCCTTTCCGGAGGAGAGGCCCAAAGGATCAAACTGGCCAGGGAACTGTCCAAAAAAAACACCGGAAAAACCATTTATATTCTGGATGAGCCCACCACAGGCCTTCATGCAGATGACATAAACCGGCTGTTATCGGTTCTGGACAGGCTGGCGGCTACCGGCAGCACCATTGTGGTAATCGAGCACAACCTGGATGTGATCAAGTATGCCGACCACATCATTGACCTGGGTGTGGAAGGCGGTGACCAGGGCGGACAGGTCATTG
>JAZBPL010000244.1:0-21705 GCA_036351635.1 Desulfotignum sp. | reverse complement strand
CCACACCTTCTTCTGCGAGGCTGCCTTTCTAGGGGCAGACAGGGAAAAAGCCATGGACACCCAGCACCTGACGACCTTGGCCGCCGCAGAGATGGCCCGCCATGCCGGGGTGAAGCAACTGGTCCCCTTTCACTTTTCAAAACGCTACGCCCACAATCTTGATGCGGTCTATGAAGAGATCCGCCAGGCTGCCGGACCGGTGCGGGTGCTTGCGCATCTGATCGCCTGAAAAAGGGGCAGCAATATTCTGGAAATTGTGAAAAAACAAATAAAGGACATAAAAAAATAGGGGCGGTCAAACTCCGAATGGCTGTCTTACATGGAAAAACCGGACATCACTTGGGTGAAAACGGTTATTTTTGTGGCTCGGCCTAAAAACACCCTTCTGTTGACATAAGGCACACGATGTGCTATATAGTTTCATTATGGATTATTATAAATGGGACACCCAAAAGAATGAGAAGCTCAAGGTCGACCGCGGCATCAGTTTCGAGCAGATTGTGATGCATATTGAGCGTGGTGATGTATTGGATCTGGTTGCGCATCCCAACCAAGAAAAATATCCTGGTCAACAGATTATCGTCATTGAAATAAATGCTTACGCTTATCTCATTCCTTTTATAGAATCCTCAGAAGGGAAATTCTTAAAAACTGTTATTCCGAGCCGTAAGGCAACACGGGATTATTTAGGAGGAGAATATGAGCAAGATAAAACTTGATAAAGAAGAAAAAGATATTCTTGATTCATTCGAACGTGGTGAATGGAAACAAGTAAATGATTTTAAGGCTGAAGTAAAAAAACATCAGGAATATGCCAGAAACACCCTAAAAAAAGACAAAAGAGTCAATATCAGGATTTCATCAAAAGTCTTAGAAGAGATCCAGGCGCTTGCAGTTGAAAATGGCATTCCATATCAAACCTTAATGACAAGTATCCTTCATCGCTATGTTCACGGCGGTCTTATTGATAAACAAAGGCTGAACAAAGCAGTTAACCCAGACGGCTAAAACCAGGGATCCCGGGTATTCTCACATGGGGTTTATGGCCGGGTGGATGGACAGCGAATGGAGAAACTGGCGGGTATGCTTGTTCATGCGGTCTTTGAACAATTGGGCCACCCGGCTCATTACGGCGTATCCTGCAGTATAATCGGATACAAACAACTTGCGCATCTGATCGCCTGACAAGGTGATCACCTCACAAGGTTCGGTGCAGACAGCAGTAAAGGTGGAAAAGGCATTTCCTAAAAAAGCAGACACACCGACACTGCGGCCGGGGGTGATTTCATCCAGGGTCAGAATCCTGCCGTCATCAGACCGGGTGTTGAGGCAGATTTTCCCTGCCACCAGCATATACACCAGGTGCTGAGCCTGGTTCTGCCGCACCAGTATGACGTCCGGGTCAAAGGTTTCCACCTGGGCCAGGGGGCTGATTTTTTCCAGAACATCATCTGGGAGATCCTGGAGAAACTGTATTTTTTTCAATTGATCTTTGGGTACCATGTCAATTCCTTGGGGATAGGAGTCCCGGCATGCAGGCCTAATACGCCGGGGTCAGTGTTTCTATGTCATGGATGGATGCTTTCATCTCAGGATGTTGTTCCAGGGTTTTCTTGATCATTTTTGCCCGGCTGTCCATGGTCTGCTTGTACTGCCTGGCCACCCCGGCCATCATGTAAAAGGCCAGTTCATGGTTGGTTTCAAAAATTTTCTGCATGCGGGCACCGGACAGGGTGATGGTTTCGCAGGGCTCCTGGCAGACAGCGGTGTAGGCGGCCGGCCCGCCGGAGATCAATGCGGAAGACCCGAAGGTGCGGCCGGACTGGATATTTTCCAGGATAACGTCCACATCCGGGTTCAGAGCCACGGTCAGGGCCACCTGACCCATGATGAGCATGTAAAATGTGTCCACCGCCTCCCCCGCCTTGAACAGGCATGTACCGCTGCTGAAAATGGACAGCTGGGCCTCCTGCCCGATAAGGGCCAGCAGATGGTCCGGTATCGCTTCCAATATGTGGATCTGTTTTAAATCCTGTATTTTTACCATGGAAAAACCCTTTGGTCTCTGTCTTTTTTTCAGGTTAACACAAATATCAAGACAACAAATGAGATTGCCACTGCCGCACCGAGGCCGATAGGAAGGGTTCCCTGGACCACATCATTGTACAACCGCTGTTTTTTCAAGGCCAGGTGCTTGTCTCTGTAACCCTGGAGCAGCCACAGATTCACGGAAAAAAACAGGGCCAGGTGCACCGTGATCTGGCGGAAAAATGCGCTTCCGCCTTTGACCACAGTCATCAAAATATTTTCCGCCCTGCGGTTTACCGCGTTCAGGCCCCGGTCCAGGAAGCTGTAGGCAGCAGTCCCCAGTTTTCTATAGGTCCAGTCCACATCCAGGTTGATGGATTTTATTTCCGGCGGATAGTACCCGGAAAGGATCAGCAGGGCAAAGGCCAGGGCCCCGAACATGAGCAGCTGGAGCTGGCCCACCACATGGGCCCCGGTGTAGGGGATGTAGTCCACGGTAAAGGGCAGCAGGTTGTACAGGGGCTGGGGAAACACGCCGATGAAAATGCAGGCAAATGCGGCAATGCCCATGGCCAGCATCATGTTCCAGGAGGGGTCTTTGGCCCGGATGCCAGCATCATGGCCGAAAAAGGTGAAAAACGGCACCTTGATCCCGGCATGGTGAAACACGCCGGCAGAGGCAAACTGCAGCACCAGGTACACCAGCACCAGGTTTTCATTCACGGTTGCGCTCACCACCATGGATTTGGATACAAACCCGGAAAACAAAGGGAACGCGGAGATGGAGGCAGCCCCCACAATACAGAACAGGCAGGTCCAGGGCATGGTCTTGTACAGCCCGCCGATCTCGGTGCACTTGATTTTGCCGGTCATCTGGAGCACGGATCCGGCTGCCATGAACAACAGGCCCTTGTAGAGGATGTGGCAGAAGGCATGGGCCACGGCCCCGTTCAGGGCCAGCTGGGACCCGATGCCGGTACCCACCAGCATGAACCCGATCTGGTTCAGGAGGCTGTAGGCCAGCACCCTCCGGATATCGTTTTCCAGGACCGCATAAAAAATGGGGACAAACACCATGAAGGCCCCGATCCAGATGAGCAGCTCTGTGCCGGGAAAGGTCCGGATCAACAGATAAACGGCTGACTTGGTGGTGAATGCACTCAAAAACACCGTGCTGGTGGGGGTGCCCATGGGATAGGCATCCGGCAGCCAGGCATGCAGGGGAATGGCGGCCGCATTCAGGGCAATGCCGATGAAGATCAGCCAGGAGGCCGGTCCGGACAGCCCGATATAATCAAAGGCGGTGGTGCCGGTCTGCCGGATGTACAGAACAATGCCTGCCAGCAGAAACAGCCCCCCGATCAGATGCACCAGAATATAACGGAACCCGGCTTTCCGGGCTGCATCCGTGCGGGAGGCAATGACCAGGAAGGTGGAACTTACGGCCATGACTTCCCAGAACAGGTACAGGGTGAGAAAATCTCCGGCAAACACCACCCCCAAGGTGGCACCGGCATACACAATGGCAGACACGTGCTGCAGGTCGTCTTTTACCTTCAGGGCAAACAGAATGCCCAAAAATGCCATGATGGTAAAAATATACCCGAACACCATGGACAGTTTGTCAATACGGCCCATGACCAGGGTGTATCCCCAGAACTCATAGATCCAGATCCGGCCCATGGGGATGGTCATGAGGAGGTAAAAACTTATCACCGGAATCAGCAGCATATACACCGCCTTGGTTCTGCCCCGCAAAAACGGGATCAAAACCGCTGCCACAATAAAGATCAGGGCCGGGGGCACAAGATTACCGGTCATAGTAATCCTCTTTTTTCATGACAACCATCCGCAGGAGTTTGGCTAAAAAAATGAGCAGCACACAGGAGAAAAACCCATACACCGCGGAAAATCCCTTGATCTGTTCAAAGTAAAACGCGGGATGCGGATGAATGAAAAATTCCGCAATCAGCAGCACCACCAGAGAACCGTAAAAACAGCGCAGCAGTATTTTTACATTCTTTGGTTTGTCAAAAATGGTCAACTCTTTTTTCATCTTACCACCTTATGCCCTGCAAACCGTGTGCAGTTCAACCGGCCCGGCCGTGGAATCAACAACCATGGCCCGGGTCGTTATTTTGTTAATGGCCGCCACCGCCGCCGAAAAAAAATGCCGCTGCCAGATAGATCACCGACACCAGCACCGCGATATAAAAGGCGGTCTTGTAGCCGGGAACCGGGTCATGTCCCAGCATTTCCCATTCTTCATTGTTATTGGCATTGTCTTTTGTTGTCATGGCTTTTACATCCCGAATAAAGTATTTTTTTTAAACCAGCCGCCCTGCCCTGCCAAGAACACAATATCATGAAAGGATTCATCCGGTTGTCAGGTTCTTTCATATAATATGGCTGCACCAGGTATTTGGTTGAAAGGATCATCACAAATTCAGCCCCAGCACAATCAGGTCCACAAACATCTGTGGGAAGAAAAACAATCCAATGGATGCCAGGGCAGTTATGACCAGGGGCACCACCAGGCACAGATTGGCTTCCTGGATTTTCACCGGACCATCGGAAATGTCGTCTTTGCCTTTGCCGAAAAATGCCTGGAACACAATGGGCAGAAAATAAAAGGCATTTAAAAATGAAGATACCAGCAGCACCACCATGAAAATAGCCTGCTGGGCCTCAAGGGTGCCTAAAATCAGGTTCCACTTGCTGTAAAACCCGCCCGTGGGGGGCAGCCCGATCACCCCTAAAGATCCGATGAAAAATGCGGCAAAGGTTACGGGCATCTGTCTGCCCAGGCCCGCCATCTGGGAGATATATTTTTTACCGGTGGCCACAAATATGGCACCTGCGCAGAAAAACAGGGTGATCTTGCCGAATGCGTGCATGAGAATATGGATCACCCCTCCCAGCAAGCCCGAAGGAGACAGAAGGGCCACGCCGAATACAATATAGGACAGCTGGCTGATGGTGGAAAAGGCCAGCCTGCGCTTGAGTTCATCCTGGGACAGGGCAATGCAGGAACTGACGATAATGGTGAAAGATGCAATGGCCATCACCACCACCCCGAGATTGAAATGGGCCAGCAGGTCCACCCCGAAGATCCCGGTGATGACCCGAACAATGGAAAACACCCCCACCTTGACCACAGCCACGGCATGCAGCAGCGCGCTCACCGGGGTGGGGGCCACCATGGCCGCCGGCAGCCAGGAATGAAACGGCATGATCCCGGCCTTGGCAAACCCGAACACAAACATGAGCAAAAGCACGGTGGCAGCCGGTTTTGACAACTGTCCCGCAAATATACCGGCCGTGGAAAATGCCAGGGTGCCGGTGACATGGTAACAGTAAATCATGGCCGGCAGCACCAGACCGATGGAGGTGCCCAGGATAAAGACCAGGTACCGCCGGGCGGAAATCCTGGATTTTGCATCTTCATGGTGGGCCACCAGGGGATAGGTGGCCAGAGACAGTATTTCATAAAACAGGTACAGCGTGAGCAGGTTGGCGGAAAATGCCGCCCCCATGGTGGCGGAGATGGCCAGCGCAAAAAAGGATACAAACCGGGTCTGGCCGTGTTCCTTGAGACCGCGCATGTATCCGATGGAATACAGGGAGGTGACAATGTACAAACTTCCTGCCACCAGGGCGAACAGCATGCCCAGGCCGTCCACGGCAAAGGCGATGTCCGCGCCGGGGGCCAGTGCAAACAGGGTGAACACAATTTTGCTGCCGGACAATACCGCCGGCACCATGGATGCCGCCAGAAAAAACATGACAAACCCGGCGCCGAATATCCAGGCTTCCCTGACATTGGGTTTTTGTGATGATGACACCAGAATGGGGATGACCAGCAAAGGAACCAGTACAGTCAGCAGCGGTTTTATTGAAATGAGAATTTCCATGGGTGGTTCAGCCTTTCCGGGATATAAACATCAGGTCGGTGTTCAGGTCGGTGTATTGGTTGTACAAAAAAATATCGGTCATGGCCGGATACCTCACTGGAGAAAGGGCAGGATAATGGTGTCGACAATGGTGCCGGCATACACCCCGGCTGCAATAATGGCCATGCTCACCAGTCCCAGGGCGGCCAGCATGGACACCGGGGCCTCGGCCATCACCGCTACCGCTGTTCGGGGATGATCCCCTGCCCCGGCATCAGCTGCTGCGCCGGCATGACCGGCAGCATGGATGTCATGGGACGGTTCCTGCATACCTGGGCCATGAAGGGCCGGGGTGGTGTCCGCAGACCCGAAAAAACAGATCTCAAACACCTTGAAGAACAGCACCGCACACACCAGACTGGAAATGATCAGGGCGGCGGCAAAATGATAGGCCCCGGCCTCAAACGCACCGAGCACCAGGTACCATTTGCTGAAAAACCCGCAGGTGGGGGGCACCCCGATAATGCTCAATCCTGCCAGGACAAACCCGGCCATGGTCCAGGGCATGGCGGCAAACAGCCCGGACAGGTCTGAAAAGGCCGCCTGTTTCCGCATATAGATGATATTGCCCACAGCCAGAAACAAGGCAAAGGTCATGAGCCCGTCATTGAGGATGTGGAGAATGGCGCCGGTCATGCCCAGGGAATTTCCCAGCCAGGCACCGCCCACCATATATCCGATCTCGCACACAATGATATAGGCCAGCATTTTTTTCAAATCGGTCTGGAACAGGGCGGTGAACGCCCCGGCAAGGATGGCGATGACCGCCAGCCACACCACGGTATCTGCCAGGTGCAGGGTTTCAAAGATGTATTCCAGCCCGAACACCGTGACCATGAGCCGGACCATGACATATACCATGACCTTGGTCATCAAAGGTGCCACCACCCGGGCAAATCCCACCGGCGCGAATGCATAGGCATTGGGCAGCCACACATGCAGCGGAAACAGGGCCATCTTGATCCAGATCCCCAGAATGCACAGGATAAAAGCGGTGAGCACAGCAGTTGACCCCTGGATGCCTGTGAGGATGCCTGCCACATCCGCCATGTTCAGGGATCCGGTGGTGATGTACAGATACCCCACCCCCAGCAGATAGAACGACGCCCCGATCACCCCGATGAAGATATAGTTCAAAGCGGCAAGGGGGGCCCGGTCTTTGTCTCCCAGGGCAATCAGGGTGTAGGAGGTCAAAGAGGTGATCTCGATGAGCACATACAGGTTGAAAAGATCCCCTGTGGCAGTGACCCCGAGAAGGCCCACCACAAACAGCAGGTACATCACATAAAAAGAAGGGGCACGGTCAGGGATCTCCTGTTCCACATTTTTGACACTGGCCACCAGGTTCAAAAAGGCAATGCCGGATATCAGCACCAGCACCATGGCGTTGAGCAGATCGATCCGCAGCGCGATGCCCATGGGCGGTGCCCATCCGGCCATGCGGTACTGGACCGTGCCTGACATTATCACATCCGTCAGCAGGCTGACCGCAGCAAAGCAGGAGAGGGCCATGGCAGCCAGCGCAATGGGATAGGAGAGCTGTTTTTGCATCCAGGCAGCCAGGCCTGCGAAAAAGGCCCCGAAAAGCGGGGCCAGAACAAGTATTGCCGGCATGTTATTCATGGGTTGTTTTTTTCCGATACGCGCATACGCAGTTCATCTTCTTCCAGGGTCTGATACCGCTGGTAAATCCGCACACACAAAGCCATGGCCACCCCGAAAGTGGCCACTGACACCACAATGGCGGTAAGCATGAGCACATGGGGCAGCGGGTTGATGTAATCTGCCGCATGGATCACGGCATCATGGGCTGAATGCCCGCCATGCCCCCCCTGAATGATGGGAAGGGTGGCCCCGTGCTTGTATCCGATGGACACATAAAACAGGATAATGGCGGTCTGAAAAATATTCATGCCCACCAGTTTTTTCATCAGGTTGTTTTTGGCGATCATGGCATACAGCCCGATCATCATGAGGATGATATACAGCCAGTAATTGTATTTTGCCACGATCAGGGGCAGGATGTCACTCATGGGATTCTCCTACAGTCCTTCATCATGTCTGCCTTCAGAAACGATATTAATGTAAATGATCACCATGACCGCCATCACGGCAATGCCCACACCGATCTCCACCCCAAGCATGCCCAGCGCCCGGATATGACCGGGATCCGAGGGCAGCAGCGGGGCCAGCAGGCCGTAGTCCAGAAAATGTCCGCCCATGAGCATGGCAGCCAGCCCGATCCCTGCGTAAACCAAAACCCCTGCAGCGGCAAATATGGACAAAAATTTTTCCGTCACCCGTTTCACCAGGGTTTTCAGGTTGTAGGAGATGGCCATCAGAATCAGGCTGGACCCGAAGATCACCCCGCCCTGGAACCCGCCTCCCGGTGAAAAATCCCCGTGGGCCACCACATACAGTGCATAGATCTGGATAAAGGGAATCAGGATGCGGCACACGGTCTTGATGATCATATCCGAGGGCACCCAGTCCTTGTCCATGTGTTCAAATTCATTTCCCGCAACCAGGCGGGTGTCCGGGTTTTTGAAATGCAGCATCACCCCGGTGGGCACGTGCCGGAAATACCGCTCTTTTTTGGGCCGGAAATCTCTGAGCAGAAGAAAGCAGGCCAGGCCGGCGCAGAACACCACCGCAGTTTCAAACATGGTGTCATACCCTCTGTAGTCCGCCAGCACCGCAGTCACCAGGTTGGGCACCTGGGTTTCTTCCACAATATGCTCAATATAATAGTCAGACAGATGGGTGGATGCCGGGGATCCGGGATCTCCCCAGTCCGGCAGGTCCGTGGTGCCGTATAACAACAGTCCGCCGGTGAGACAGACAATGACAAAGCCGAAAAATTTCAATCTTTTGTCCTCCTGCTGGTGCGGAACACCGCTGCCACCAAAAACACCGTGCTCACCCCGGCCCCCACGGATGCTTCGGTAAAGGCCACATCCACCGCTCCCATGACAGCCCACAACAGGCACATCAAAAAGGAATACGCACTGAACAAGATGGCGGTTCCCAGCAGGTCCCGCACAGTGATGGCGGCAATGGCGCAGAAAATCACAAAGGTCAACACAATCAGGTCAATGGGCCACAGCATTTTTGGTTATTCCTTTTTCTTTTTCTGGGTCCAGGGCCGCAGTCCCGCCCGCATGCCCGCATCCACAATGGAATGGGTGGCAGTAGGACTGGCCAGGAACACAAAAAACACAATCAAAAACATCTTGATGGACAACAGCAGGGTTTCCAGGGAAAAATGGTGCAGGTTGTAGATTACCAGTCCCGTGACCATGGCAAATATCCCCAGGGTGTCGAGTTTGCCGGCCGGATGCAGCCGGGAGTAAAAATCAGGCATCCGGATGATGCCCACCGCCCCGCCGATAAAAAAGACCAGTCCCATGACCAGAAAAAACACTGCGGCAATATTTATCAAAATATGCATCATTACTCCATGAATGATTCTTCGTACAGGCCTTTGCGCTTGTGAAAGTACCGGGAGGCGGCAAGCACGGCCACAAAATTTAAAAACGCATATGCCAGGGCAATGTCCACAAACATGTCCACCCGGCCGTACAGGTATCCTATGAGCAACAGCAGCACAACGGTTTTGCTGCCGATGGCGTTCACCCCCACCAGCCGGTCCAGCACGGTGGGGCCGAACAGGCACCGGTACAGCGGCAGCACCATGATCAGGCACAGGGCAACGGCTATGCAGGAAAAAAAATAGGTCATCGGCTCTCTCCGTAAACATGCACCACCCGGTCCAGCATGGCACCGGGAAGCGATTGGGCACTGGGCCTGTCAATGGCATGGACCTTGAAACCGCCATCCGCACTGGCGGTGACGGTCACCGTCCCGGGGGTCAGGGTAATGGCATTGGCCAGGGTGGTGATGGCAATGTCGGATTTCAGACCGGTCTGAAAATGGATAATGTGGGGGTCGATGAGCTGCAGCATCCTGGGATGAAACACCAGGTACAGGAGATGAAAATTGGCTTTGATGACCTCCTTGACAAGCCAGGGCATATACCGGCAGAACCTGACAAACACCCCTGTCTGTTTTATGCGGACACCGGCAAACAAAAGATCATGGAAAAACCAGGCCACAACTGCGCTGGAAAAAAGCCCCAGGCCCAGCAGCAGGGGATCGAACTTGCCTGATAAGATGATCCAGGTGGCAAACATGAAAACAAAGGTGATAAAAAAGGAAAAAAAGGCTGATCCCGATGTTGTACCGGCCATGGTTTCCCTGTTTTCAGATGTGTCCGCTGCCATCTTCCAAACTCCTTTTCAAAAATTGCCGGATTTTTCACGTACCGATCCGATCACAGAAACGGTCATGATACCGGCGCCTGTTTATCAGTTTATTTTTCTACACCATAAATGCTGCGGAATTTTTTAAAAAATCTGGACACCGGCCCCTGTCTTTCTGATGCAGCTGCCCCATCCGGGGTATCTGCCGCCTCTTTCTGGCGGCGGAAATCATGGGCGGCATGGAGGGTTTCAATAAGGGTGTCCATGTCCACAGGCTTGGACAAAAATTTAAATGCGTTGTATTTGCCGCTTTCCAGGGCGTTTTCCACACTGCCGTGACCGGTGAGCACAATACAGGGCAGATCCGGCTGCAGCTCCTTGAGCCGCCGCTGCACCTCAATACCGTCAATGCCGGGCATCTGCAGATCCACCACTGCCACGTCAAACACCTCCTGGGCCGCTGCCGCCACCCCTTCTTCACCCGAGAATGTGGTTTTGACTGCAAACCCTTCCAGCACCAGCCGCTTGGCTATATATTTTAAAAATGTCTGTTCATCATCTATAAATAGTAATTTCATAAAAACCCTTTATTCAAAACGGTGTGGGGTCAGGCCTGACCCCATTTTCTCATTATTTTTTCACCGGAAACAACAGACAGGGATAGGGAGATTTGTCAGCAATGTTTCTGGAAATGGACCCCATCCAGCGCTCCATCAGGGCGGTGCGGTCACTGAAGCCCAGGATGATCAAGGAGGCCTGGTATTCCCGGGCTGCCCGCAATATTTCTGTTTCCGGATCACCCACATATACATGGGGTCTGGCAGATATGCCTTTTTTTTCAAATTCCGCACACAGGTCATCCAGCCGGTTTCTCTCTTTCTTGCGCACCTGCTGTACCACATGGGTATCTGCAGTTTTCAGATCCTTTTCATCCACCACATGCATGACATGCATCTCACCAATGACATTACCCAGCTCCTTGAGGCATGCCACTGCTTTTTCGCTGCTGTTGGACCAGGAGGTTGCAAACAAGGGTCTTTCAAAAATTTTTGCCGGCACCAGCTTGTTTTCGGTCATGTGCTTGAACACCAGGATGGGCACTGTGGATCTGCGGGTCAGCTCGGTGATATCAGACCGGGAATACAGCTGTTCAATCTTTCCTTTCTGGGAACGGCCGATGACGATGAGGTCGGGCTTTTCTTTTTCCACCACCTCGAGAATTTTGGGAATCAGAGAAGAAACTTCTATATAGGCCCCTACTTCCATGCCCATTTCAAACAGATTTTCCGCCCAGTCGATGAACCGGATATTGGCAATTTCCTTGAGCCGTACTTCATCATCTTTTACATATCCCTTGCCCCGCCGCATGGTCACTTTTTCCCGCTCGATCACATTTAAAAAAACCACATGTTCCAGGCCGGATTTTCTCAGGTCAAGAAGAGAGTGTAATGCATCATAGCAAAGACTTTCAAATTTGGTCACAAACAACAGTTTCTTGATTTTCATGAACACTCCTTCCTGTCTTGTCACATTCTTTTAGCAAGAAGTTTTTACGGCACCATTTAAATCTTTTTCTTGATGGCATCCACCAGTTCCTGTGGTTCCACCGGTTTTTCCAGGTAAATATCAGGTTCCGGTACTTTTTCTCCCTTGAACTCTTCTAAGGCTTTCTGGGATTTGAGAAAGGACCGCAGGGCAATGCCGGTGAACATGATCACCGGAACAGCCTTAAGGGCGTCATCGGTTTTCAGCTGGCGGTAAAGGCGGATACCGCTTCCCCTGGGCATGAGCACATCCAGTATCACCAGGTCGGGCTTTTCTTTTTGAATCATCTCCAGCCCTTCCACACCGTCACAGGCCACCAGAGGTGTATACCGGTTTTCTTCCAGAACTGTGACAACAAATGACCTGACATCTGGATCATCGTCCACCACAAGCACTTTTTTACTCATAAATCACCTATCCTTTGTTGTTACCATTCCGGCTGTCCCCTGGTTGCTCAGGCAGCCTCATGGTAAACACAGATCCATATCCCAAACTGGTATCAATGTCAATGGTGCCCCCATGCTCTTCCACCAGTTTTTTGGTCACAAGAAGCCCAAGACCGGTGCCTTTGCCCCCTTTGGAACTGAACATGGGGGTGAACAGCTTGGTCCGGGTTTCTTCATCCATGCCGATGCCGTTGTCCTTGACTGCAAAGAGTGCTGATCCGTCATCCCCTTTTTTTGTGCTGATCTCCACAACAAATTTTTTGTTTTCCTCTTCCAGTTCCAGGCAGGCTTCAATGGCATTGTTCACAAGATTCAGCAAAGCCCGGTGGATGGTGCGGGGATCCAGAACCATTTCACCCAGCTCAGGATCGCAGATCTTGGAAATATGAATGTTATGGGAAGCTGCAAAATCGGTCACCAGATCCACCACTTCATCCACAATCTCATTGGGAAAACAGGGTTCAGTTTCTGGTTTTCGTTCCTTTGAATAGGTGAGCATATCCTGGGTCAGATCCGCCACCCGCTTGATATTTTTCTTGATGGTCAGCCAGCCGGTCGTAAGTTTTGCCATGTTGTTGTTCTGGAGTCCCACATCCACCACATAACTGCCGCCTTTAAGGCCGATGAGGATATTTTTCACATAATGGGCCAGACCCGAAACCGTCTGACCCACCGCTGCCATCCGTTCCGACTGGATCAATTCTTTCTCCAGCCGCTTGATCTCGGTAAGATCCTGGAAAAAGTTGACAATTCCCATGAATTCTTTTTTTTCATGGAGCACATTGGTGGCATACCGCACAGGAATCTGTTTTTTGCTGCGGGTTTCCAGGATCATCTCCTGCCAGGGCATATCCCGGTCATTGGCTTTATTTTCCGCCTCTTTTCTGAAATATTGTGCCAGCTCCGGGGTATACAGTTCATCAATGGTCATTTTACCCAGAACATCCCCGGGCTTTTTTCCAAATATCTTCGCAGCCTCCGGGTTATACACCACGATCTGCCAGTCCTGGTCAAAGGCCACAATGGCATCATGGCTGGAATGAATCAACAGCCGCTGGAAATTGGATTTGCGCCGGATTTCCCTGGTGGCCTCCGCAACCTTGTCCTCCAGATCATGGGTGTAGGAAGCCAGCTGTTCCCTTATACTGATCTTTGTTTTGGCCCGGTCCAGGGCAATGGCCAGGGCCTCGTCCCGCACCGGCTTGTTTATAAAATCGCTGGCCCCGAACTGGAGGGCCGTGATGGTGGAATCGATATCCCCGTGGCCCGTGACGATGATCACCTCTTTTTCCGGGTCCAGTTCCTTGATTTTTTTGAGCAGTTCGAGCCCGTCCATGCCCGGCATTTTGATGTCAGTCACCACAATATCAGGGGCATGTTCTTTGAAAACATCCAGGGCCTCTTCTCCACTGAAGGCACTGAAAGTCTCATACCCGTCACTTTTCAGGGACATGGACAACAGCCGCACAATGACCTGTTCATCATCCACAATCAGTATCTTATTGGCTGGCATATCAATTTTTCCCTATTTTATGGCCGGAAATCTAATGGTAAAGCAGGATCCCTCACCTTCCACACTTTCCACATCGATGGTGCCGCTGTAATCCTTGATAATTCCGAAACTGATGCTGGTTCCCAGACCGGTGCCTTTGCCGGTTTCCTTGGTGGTGAAGAAGGGTTCAAAAATTTTGTCTTTCACCTCATCGTTCATGCCCATTCCGGTATCTGCCACGGTTGCCACCACATACCCATTTTTGGCAAAGGTTTTGATGGTCAGCATTTTTTTCACAGGCCCTTGTGTTTTGGCAGCCTTGTCATCCATGGCATCGATTGCATTGGTCACCAGGTTGATGAACACCTGCTCCAGACGGTTATGTTCCGCCCGGATCTGGGGCAGGTCTTCAGAAAGTGCCAGGGTCTTTTCAATGGAATGAACCGAGAGCTGATGACCCAGTACCTTGAACACATCTGTGATGGGGTCGTTGATGTTCAGTTTTTTCAAATCACGTTCAGACTGTCTGGCAAAGTCCCGCACATGCTTGATCACCCCGGAGGCCCGGGCCACATTTTCAATGATATCTTTTGCCATGCCCACCAGCTCGTCATCCGGAATAGCCACCCCTTTTTTCACCATTTTCTGGATCAGGTCCGCACAGATCTGGATCACATTCAACGGCTGGTTGATTTCATGGGCCATGCCTGCTGCCATGGTGCCTAAAGTGGCCAGTTTGCCGGCCTGGATCAGCTGGGTTTCTTTTTCCACACTTTCAGTGATATCTGTAGTAGAGGCAATGAGCACATCCCGGTGACTGAAAACCACCTTCACCACCTTGATATTCACAAAAAAAGACTGCCCGGTTTTCCGCCGGTGCCGCCTTTTGGTAAACAGCATGGAACCACCGTGGACCAACCCCTGCATGCCCTGCTTGATGGTATCGTCGGTTTTTTCACCGATCTCAAGAAACGAGGTGCCCAGCAGCTCGGATTTTGAATACCCGTAATTTTCCTGGACCCTGTGGTTCACATCCAGAATCTCAAAGGTCTGGCTGTCAATGATAAAAATGGGATTGGGGTTCTCATTAAAAAGGGACCGGTATTTTTCTTCCGATTTTTTGTACTTTTCATGGAGTTTGGACAGTTCCTGGTCCTGGAGTTCAATCTCCTCCTGTGCTTTTTTGTCTTCTGTTCTGTCCCGCAGGGTCTGGATGGCGCCGATAATTTTTCCATCCGGTGATTTGATGGGGGCGGCAGTGAAAAATATCCATTTCCCGTTTTTTCCCAGGTGCGGGAAAAACTCTTCCGCCTCATAGGCTTCATTGATTATCTTGCATTTGCGCCAGGCATTGCCGTAATATTTCTGCACCTCTTTTTCATCCATCTGCCCCACCACCACATCCGCCAGTGTGGGGCGCTTGGCAGACCGGAAAGGTGCCCACTGCCGGTCGGTTCCCACCAGTTCATAGGCCGGGTACCCGGTGAGTTCCTCACACGCAGCGTTCCAGTGGGTGATGATATGTTCGTTATTGATGATAAAGGTGGGGATCATGCTGCCCTGGATGATCTGGTTCAGCTCTTTTTCCATTTTCTGCAGGTCCCGGCGTTCTTCTTCCAGATAGGCAATGCGGTTTTCCGCAATTTCATTGACCCGTGTGGAAAAGCGTTCAAACAGGTCAGCGGTCTCTTCTTTGCACATATCCCGGGTCTGGATACGTTTTCTGATCCTGATTTTTTCTGCTTCCGTCTTTAAAAAATTGATAAAGGACATGGCGCCGTAATTGTCCAGATCAATGATGCTCACCCGTTCGGAATTCACCTTTTCCAGGATGCACGACAGCAGTTCATCATTTTTGAGTTTCAGGATCAGGTCCAGGCCGGAAAGACTGCACACATCATTGTAATCATTTGAAGTGGGAATATTGCGTTCTTTTGCACGGACAATGCCCCTGACAATATCGATGGTATCCGCCACCATGAGCACCTGTATGCCCATATCCTGCAGCCCGGGACCGGTGAGGTGATCCAGAATTTCCGCGCAGGGGTCACCGCCGCCGATGATGGCAAGTTTCAATCCCTTCAGATCAAAATACATGGCTGCTCCTTTTTTTGATAATGCCCTGTCACAAACAGTATATTAAAAGAAAATCACGGTGACAACCACAAAGGTGGGAATCAGAAACACCAGAGAATACTTGAGGATATACCCGAAAAAACTGGGCATGGTGGTGCCTGATTCAGCTGCAATGGACCTGACCATGAAATTGGGGGCATTGCCGATATAGCTGACCGCCCCGAAAAAAACGGCCCCGGTGGAAATGGCCTGTAGATACACCATTTTATCGGTCATCAGCAAAGGCACGGAAGCGGATTCCGGCATGCCGGCATAAAAACTGCCCAAAGCGGTGTTGAAAAAGGTCAGATAGGTGGGGGCATTGTCCAAAAATGCCGACAGCAGCCCGGTGACCCAAAAATAATGGAACGGTTCTTTCACTGCTGCAATGAGAAAGGCAAAAGCCCCGTCAGGCCCTGCCTTGAGCAGCAGTAAACAGGGGATCATGGTGATAAAAATCCCGATGAACAGATAGGCCACCTCGATGATGGGAAACCAGGAGAACTCGTTTTCCTCCCGCAGGGTCCAGGGGGTGGCCCACAGGGACAGACCGCCCAGCACAATAAGGGTGATATCCCGCAGCCAGTCCTGTATGGCCCGGTGCACCCCGAAGGTGTTTATCTCTCCCAGATCCAGGATGCCGCTCATGAGCACGGCCACCACAATACCGCCTAAAAAGATGAAATTATAGGTACCCACCAGGCGCAGCGGCTTTTTTTCCCCGTCATCCGGCACAACTGCCCCCTCTTTTTTGAAAAACCAGGAATCCAGGAAAAAATAGATCACCAGCAGAATCCCGCTGGTCAGCAGCATATGGGGGGCAATGTTCATTGTCCAGAAAAAACTGACCCCGTGGAGAAACCCTAAAAACAGGGGTGGGTCCCCTAATGGTGTCAATGATCCGCCCACATTGGCCACCAGAAATATGAAAAAAACCACCATGAAAGTTCTGTTTTTCCTGAAATCATTGGCCCGCAGAAAGGGCCGGATCAGCAGCATGGCAGCACCGGTAGTTCCCATCCAGGAGGCCAGAATGGTGCCCAAAAGAATAATGCCGGTATTCACCACAGGGGTGCCCCGCAGGGTGCCCCGCAGCAGGATTCCCCCGGAAACCGTGAACAAAGCCCACAGCAGAATGATAAAAGGCACATAATCCGCCAGGATAATGTGCAGAATTTCATAAACCGCATCCCCTTTGAAGACCACCACAAAAGGGATAGCCAGACTGGCGGCCCAGAAAGCGGAAATTTTCCCGAAATGGTGGTGCCAGAAGGTACCGGCCACAAGGGGCAAAAGTGCTATGGACAGCAGCATGCAGGCAAAGGGAATGCAGGCATACAGGGGCAGCACCTTGCCCAGATCCGGATGGCCATGGCCCCCTGCGTGCCCCCCTTCATCCCCGTGTCCGCCTTCAGATCCATGTACCTGCTGCGCCTGTGCCTTCTGGCCAGCCGGGTTCACATGTTCCGGGGCACTATTGTCTGCTAACAGTTCTGTTGCAAAAATGAAAAAACCAACCAGCATCATGACAAGTGCAAGTTTATTAAACTTCATGGATTCATTTCTCCTGGTTCACTGAAAAATGCAGGCAATCCAGCCTGCCAAGCTTAATTGACCTAATAAATACAGCAAAGAAAGTCAAGATTTAATTGCCGGACAGAAACGGCCAAACACCGTGTATTGTTTGGAGAAATGATTACAGGCACACCTGTGGTGTCACCACACATGTGTGGGGACTATTTTGGGATTTTTTCAAGGAAATACAGCCCAACGATCACATGGTTTTCAGGTTTGCCGCCGGCAGGCGTTGAAATGTGTTGGATCTGTACTTTAAGGTGTTCAGGTGGTATTGCAGCATTTTCTTTGTAATATTTTGCACAAAAAATATCACCGGTATCTATATATTGCAACAGTCTGGAATCATTTTTCACAAGTAGACCCAGACCGGAAGCAGAAAAATCCCGCAATTTGAAATGGTATTCCATTTCAGCCTTCGGGGGCTGGAATGATATGCTTGCTGATTCTGAAGCCGCGCTGCGGACTTCCGAGCGAAGAGCCTGCTGCTGGTTATCCTGAGATTTGTTTACCATGCGCCATCTTTCGTGAATGTGATAACCAAAATATAACCAAAAAATACATACTTGTCAGTACATTACACCCTTCCTTAAACAAAAACAACCAATTGTTTTGCCTGCCAGACAAAATTCAGTCACAATCCATACACAATCCACCCGCTATTGGATTCCAGTGCCTGGTTGATGATACACCCATGAACAATGGTACCCAAACCCATACAACAAATCCTCATGAAAAAAGATGGATGAAATTGTACAAAGCAACCAAAGAGAATATTTCATGCGTTTTCCAACAAAAAAGGCCCCCACCTAAAATAGTGAGAGCCTTTATTATCAATGGTCGGGACGGCAAGATTTGAACTTGCGACCACTTGTCCCCCAGACAAGTGCGCTACCAGACTGCGCTACGCCCCGATGCAAAACAGACTGGGTTAATATCATTTCTTTTTTGCGGTGTCAAGCACCAATGCACCATTATCTAAACTTTTCATCCTCTGGTTGACCAGGGCCGGATCTTTGCGTATAAGAAAAGAACGTTTTTGGATGAGGCATAACCCCCAAATGGAAAAACAGATGGTCAATCTGTACGACAAAATAAACCCGGTTTGGCATGTACTGGAGAAAAAACTGCTGCCTGCCTATGTCTGGGAAACTGATCCATTCACATTCTGGCAGGAACGTATTTTGTTTATCATCTGCTTTACTGCCAGTTTTTTTGGTCCTTTTGTGCTGGTGCCTTCCATTTTGCTTTCCATGGCCGAAGGACTGGGAAGTGTGGCCATATTGGATCTGGCTGCTTATCTCGGTACTGTGGTGGTGCTATTTTCAAAAAAACTGTCTTTAAAAATACGTGCCAGCCTGATTTTCATTGTTCTGTTTTCCCTGGGTACAGGATTGATGGTCATTCTCGGACCTGTTGGTGCCGGTTATGTGTGGCTGCTGGGGGCATCCATCATTGTCAGCACCATTTATGATCTAAAGGCTGCATTTATCACCCTGGCATGCAATGCACTGGCTTTTGGTGTGATTGCCGTCTTTATTGGAAACGGCACGCTGCACTGGGATATCCCATCTGAAAATCCCCTGGAACAATGGCTGGTGATGACAGGCAACTTCCTGTTCATCAATGCCTTGATTTCCACGACAACCGCTTTAATGCTGCACAGCTTGAAAAAAACCTTTGAAAAAGAACAGGCTGCCCGGAAAAACCTGCAGCAAAGTGAAGCCCGGCTCCATGCAGTGTTTGATGCCGTGCAGAGCATACCCATCCAGGGATACGACAAAGCGCGCAAAGTGATATTCTGGAACCAGGCCAGTGAGCGTGTGTATGGCTATTCCCGGGAACAGGCCTTTGGCCGGCGGCTGGAAGATTTGATCATCCCTGATGACATGCGCGCCCAGACGGTTAAAGCCATACAGGCCTGGTATGAAAACGGCATCCCCATACCGGCCGGGGAAATGGTTCTGCAGAACCGTTCAGGAAAACCGGTTCCGATTTTTTCCAGCCATGTCATGATAACCAGCCATGCCGGTGAAAAAGAGATGTTCTGCATTGATCTGGACCTGTCTGACTACAAACAGATGCAAAAAGAAAAAGACCGGGTGGAGGAGCAATACCGGCAGATTCAGAAAATGGAATCCATCGGCCGCCTGGCCGGGGGTGTTGCCCATGATTTGAACAACCTGCTGTCACCCATACTGGGGTATAGTGAATTGATACTCGCTGATCCCGGGATAACAGAGAAACAACAAAAAAAAATAAATACAGTTTTACAGGCAGGGCTGCGTGCCCGGGACCTGGTGCGCCAGCTGCTGGCATTCAGCCGGAAACAGACCCTTGCGGTCAAGCCCGTGGATATCAACCAGGCAGTGAAAAATTTTCAGCCCCTGCTGCAGCGCACCATCCGGGAAAACATTCACATCACCCTGGCATTGTCTGCCGATCCCCAGATTATCATGGCAGATATCGGCCAGCTGGAACAGGTAATAATGAACCTGGTGGTCAATGCAGCAGATGCCATGCCCGATGGGGGGTATCTCACCATAGAAACCGCCCGGAAGGATCTGGATACATCCTATGCACAATCGCGCCAGGGGGTTGTACCGGGCAATTATGCCCTGCTGGCTGTCAGTGATACCGGGTCGGGCATGGACGAACAGACCTGTCAAAACATTTTTGAACCGTTTTTTTCCACCAAAGGGGACCAGGGAACAGGGCTGGGACTTGCCACAGTATACGGCATCGTAAAGCAGCACGGGGGAAATATCTGGGTATATTCCGAGCCTGAAAAAGGAACAACCTTTAAGATTTACCTGCCCCTTGCTCAGGATATGGAAATGAAACTGTCTGCCGCAGGAGGCACAGAAAACAATCTTACCGGCACTGAAACCATTCTGCTGGTGGAAGACAATGAACAGGTGCGTGAGCTGGCCCATGCTGTTTTGAAAAACAAAGGCTATACGGTGCTTGCCGCAGCCAATGGCGAAAAAGCGTTGGAAACAGTCTCTGGTCATGAGGGAAAAATCCACATGATACTCACCGATGTTGTCATGCCCGGCCTGAACGGAAAAGACCTTTATCTGAAAGTCAGCAAAACGCATCCCGGCATAAAGGTGTTATACATGTCAGGGTACACATCCAATGTCATTGCCCATCACGGCATTCTGGAAAAAGGTATCCAGTTCATCCAGAAGCCTTTCAGTATCAACGGACTGGCCGCAAGGGTCCGGCAGGTGCTGGATGCCGTATAAAAACCTGACCAGCCTGTTTTTATCCAAAGGGAGTTGTTTTTTCATGAGAATGCGGTGAGCCCCGGGTCCAAAAAAATCAGGCAAATGGCGAATTCTCATCATGGCTTGGGAGCGTACCAGAAAACCAGGCGGCGCACGAGGTTTTCAACAGATCCCCAGAACATCCCGGCAATAGGCGATACTGCGCTGTAAAGCATCCCGCTCAAAAGCCATGGCGGTTTCCATACTGTCCAGGGGGCAGTCCAGATCCAGTTCAATATTGATTCTGTTCATATGGGGATTGCTGCGGATCAGGGCATAGGCCTGCTTCATGTCCAGGTCCCCTTCCCCCACGGCAGCACCTGTGAACTTGAGTCCCCAGGGTGTGATAACGATTCTGTTGTCCCTGAAATGGTTGGTGAACGCCCGGGGAGCAAGGTTTTCCACGGCTGTGATGGGATTTTCCGTCACATGTATCCCGTTGACCGTATCAATGCAGGCCCCCACCAGCGGGTGATCGATTTGGTCCAGGACCCACAGGACCTCTTCTGAAAACGCATCCGTATGGTTTTCCAGGGCCAGTTTCACCCCGGTCTTCTCCACAATGCCCAGGGCAGCCGTGACTTTCTGAACAACATTTTCCAACTGGGTCATCATGTCTGGATGAAATTTACCGGCAGCAACAGGCCGGGGGCGCTGCAAATTCATGCCGATCTTGGTGATATCTGCACCGATGGCATGGGCAATGGTGACACCCTCCTGGATGTTAAACTGGACAGCATCGTCATAATTTCCGCTTTTCAGGGCAAAATTGAATTCCAGATACAGATCCCTGTCCTGCGCATACTGCCGGACCTGTTCAAAATATGCAGGATCCATGCGGTCCAGGGCTTTGGCATCCAGGTGGAGCCCCTCCAGTCCCAGGGTTTTGATATAATCCATCATTTCAAACAAGGTCATCTGCCGCTCCCAGGGCAAGGTGAACCCGGCCCAGTCCTCGGCAACCCCGTGATGGTAAAGGCTGTATGTATGCATTCCCAACCGCATCAGACGTCTCCT
>JAZBPL010000243.1:0-2966 GCA_036351635.1 Desulfotignum sp. | reverse complement strand
TTCAAAGTTCTGCATGTTCCTGGCACCGATCTGCACTGCATCCACATAGTGTTCCATCAACGGCGCCTGGTCAGGGGAGGTCATTTCCGTGACCACCCCCAGGCCGGTTTCCTCCCTCACCTGTGCCAGGATTTTCAACCCCTCCTCTTCCATGCCCTGGAAGGAATACGGCGAGGACCGGGGCTTGTAAGCCCCGCCCCGGAACAGCACCGCGCCGTAGCGTTTCACCTGCTTTGCAATGGTCATGGCCTGGCCCAGGCTTTCCACGGCACACGGACCGGCAATGACCACGATGCGATCCCCGCCCACCACCACATTATTTATGGCCACCCGGGAATCTTGTGATTGAAATTCCCGGCTCACCAGTTTATGGGCCGTGGACACAGTCAAAACCTTTGCAATGCCCGGCATGCCCTGGTATGCATCAGGGTTTTTCGTCCCTTTTTTGATGATGCCGATGACACGGCTGCCATTGTCTGTGATGGTGCGGGTAACGCAACCGTCCTGGGCCAGCATGGTGTGAATGCCGGCTTCCTGGTCCGGGGGAATTTGCGGGTTTAATAAGAGTTTCATTATTCAGTCTCCTTGTTGGGGGATGAGGATTGAGGTGTGTGGTGTGAAGGATGAGGCATGAGGTTTTACCTCCTCACCCCACACCCCTCATACTTCACCCCAAAATAAAAAAAGCCCAGGAAAACGTTTCCAGGGCCCTGTAAAACCAAAAAGCCCCGGGTGGCTCATGCTGTCCACCCGGGGCTTTATTTCTCACCTATGTCAATAAAGCATTACACCGGATGAACGCTCCTAAAAAAGAAGAAGCGTCCAAAACCAAATATAAACTGTGCTGCCGTGTTTTTCATTTCTGCGGTTCCAAATAGTTGGCTTTTCATGCTGATCCTGTGTACAGCCCTTTTTCCCGCTTGTCAACAAAAAAAACCGGGCCACCATCAGCAGCCCGGCATCTGACTTCATGCAAGAAGGGTTAACTGTAGGATTTTTTCCGGATCACCCCTGCAAGACCGATCAGGCCGACACCGAACAGCAGCATGGTGCCAGGTTCGGGGGTTTGACGAAACCCTCCCTCAATTACATCATTCCCGCAAGTCTGGGTCCAATGAAACCCTAAATCAAAATGCTCTGGTCTAAAATCGTTGCCAAAAGCAGTATGAAGGAAGAGATATCGGCCTAATTTTACATGACCGGCAAATATATCCGAAAGACACTGCAGGATCCCGGCTCACTATCCACTGTAATGCATCCACCATGGGCCTTGACAATGCCCATCACCACAGACAGGCCCAGCCCGCGGCCCATGAATTTTGTGGTAAAAAAAGGATCAAACAGTTTTTCGATGTCTTTGGCCGGTATCCCGCAGCCGGTGTCTGATATTTCCAGGCAGGCATGGGCAATATGCCGGGGCTGCCAGTCGAAGGGGATGCGCCGGCAAGGTATGTCTTCATGGGAAATCTCCGTGATACCCATGCATTGGTGATCAAATGGGTCAGCACCTGCTGTATCTGAATCGGGTCAGCCTGTATGATTGGCCCTGAGTCGGGAAAATCAACCGTAAGTATCATGCCCCTTGGGATTGCTGTCTGGAACAGGGCCAGGGTCTTCCGGCAGGACTCAGAAAGATCTGTGGGCCTGTACCTGCCGGGGGTATGGCCAAGGTACAAAAGCATCTGTCTGCTCACTGATGTTGCTTTATGGGCGGCCATCATGGCCTGAAAAAGATTTTTCCGGCACCCGGCATCAACAGGCAGATCATCCAGGGCGATTTCCAAATTGCCCATCACCACACTGAGCTGGTTATTAAAATGGTGGGCAATGGATCCGGCCATGCGGCCCAGGCTTTCAAGCTTCCGGAGCTGGGCAGATTGCGATTCTGCGGCTTTGTGCTTTTTTTCCAATTTCCTCTGGTTAAGAATGTTTTTTACGGATGAAAACATTTCCCGGGTTTCAAAGGGTTTTTTCAAATAATCGATGGCGCCCATCCGCATGGCTTTGACAGCAGTATCTGTTGACGACCTGCCGGTCATGATGATAACCGGGGTATCGATTTTCCGATCGATTTTGTTTTCAATGACCTGAAAACCATCCATGTCATGCATGAATATGTCCAGCAGAACAAGATCAAATGTTTCCTCTGTTAATAACTGCAGGGCATCACTGCCGTTGAAACATGTCTTTACTTTATAATCCTGTGAAGATAACAGGGTTTTCATGCTGTCACAGAATCGCGGTTCATCATCTATAACGAGAATTTTCGGATGGGCGACCATTGCTGCCTTTATTCAAAGATTTATTTTGACGGCATCTGCATCTATTTCCATGATTATCTGCATATCCTATCTGACCATCAGAGTAAAGCATGTTTTTATTTTATGGATACTGACAGCCGTTACGGTCACTGCGGTATCAAAACAGCGAGGGCCTGGCAACCGAATGCCGGAGCAAACCGTGCCATATCATCTGAATCAACAATCCCATCGGCAGTCACATCCGGTCCGGGATTCGATGAACCACAAGAGGCCCATTAGACAATTTTTCCCTTTAAGAACGGCACATAGGCCTTGTCAACTTCCAGGATGTGGTGCCGCAGCCAGCTGGTGAGAAATTCCATCAATTCCATGGACAGGCCGGCTTTTCCCTGGTCGAACTGTGTTTTAAAAGCAGTGACTTTTTCCACCAGTTCCTTGTGGGTTTTTTTGTGGGCTGCACGGTCCGGGTATGCATGGGCGGCAAACAGGTCCTCTTCATGGGCGAAATGGGACACGGTGTAGTCAGCCAGTTCCGCCAGGATACGACCGGATTCTTTGGCGCCGGTTCTGGATTTCAGTGCCCGGTGCAGGTGATTGACCATGCGCACAAGTTCCCTGTGCTGCGCGTCAATGCTGGCAATGCCCAGCTTGAAATCATCTCCCCAGGGCATGAGATCCTGTATTTCATCCTTGTTTTGGGATGTG
>JAZBPL010000242.1:0-10013 GCA_036351635.1 Desulfotignum sp. | reverse complement strand
TGCACTGCGGGTGCTGGGGTTTGCCTGCCGCACCGTCAGTGCTGATACAGACAAAGACCTGGAAACCCATCTGACCTGGCTGGGCCTTATCGGCCTGGCAGATCCGCCCAGGGAGGGCATTGAAGCACTCATCGCCCAGTTTCACAAGGCAGGCATCAGAACCGTCATGATTACCGGAGACCAGCAAATCAGCGCCCTGGCCATTGCCAGACAGCTGCATCTGTCCGGAGACGCCCCCCTGGAAATCATGGATGCGGTGGAACTGGCTGAACTGGATGAGCAGACACTGATACACAGGGCCAGAACCGTGCATGTATATTCACGGGTAACCCCGTCTGACAAACTCAAGATCGTCAAAGCCATCCAGGCTTCCGGACAGACCGTGGCCATGACCGGCGACGGCATAAATGACGGTCCGGCACTCAAGGTGGCCGACATCGGTATTGCCATGGGCAGTTCCGGCACAGACCTTGCCCGGGATGTAGCCGATATGGTGCTCACCCGGGACAGTCTGGAACTGCTGGCTGTATCACTGGCTGACGGCAGAAGCATCTATCAGAATATCAGAAAATCGGTCCACTATTCCCTGGCCACCAATATCAGCGAAATTCAGCTGATGACCACTGCCATCGCCCTGGGCCTGGGATCCCCTTTGAATGTGATGCAGCTGTTGTGGATCAATATGATTTCCGACATTCTTCCGGGACTGGCACTTTCTCTGGAAAAGCCCGAGGGGGATGTTCTGGAGATGCAGCCCAGAAATGCGGATGATCCCCTGTTCAACAACAAAGATTTTTGCACCATGCTGATGGAATCCTCCGCCATTACCGGCGGTGCCCTGGGCACCATGCTCTATGGGTTGTCCAGATATGGATCTGCTGCAACAGCCGGGGGACTGGCCTTCCAGAGCCTTGCTTTCGGCCAGCTGCTGCATTCCATCACCTGCCGCTCCGAAACCGCAGGCATTTTCACCCGGAAAAAACTGCCCGCCAACAAGCCCCTGAACTGGGCCATCGGCCTGTCCATCGGTGCCCAGGTACTGACCATGGCAGTGCCGCCGCTGCGGTCCCTGCTGGGACTCTCACGCATCTCCCTCATGGACGGCCTTGTGATTTCTGCCGGGTCCTCCATACCCCTGCTGACCAATGAAATATTTAAAACAGCCAGAGAAAAAGCGATTTCCCGGACTGACGTTCAGGAAAACACAGATGCAGGCCGGAATACCGGCGCCTCCCCGGTGAACGGGCAGACGGCAGACACCGGATCCCGGGCTCGGGAAACTGCCGGTGAAACATACAGACAATTTTCCAATTAGGATACTGCCATGGGTGCACCATTCATTTCTTATATGACATTATGTTCAGGGCCGGTGCTTTTTATGGCCATCATGCTGCTTATCTGGATTCTCAGCAAAGGAGCGGACATTCTTGTGGATGAAGCGGCCGCACTCTCCGCACGGTTCTGCATATCCAAGCTTCTGGTGGGACTGGTTATCGTCAGCATAGGAACCACCATTCCAGAGGCAGCCGTCTCTGTAATAGCCGCTGTAAACGGTCAGCCTGAAATAGCCCTGGGCAATGCAGTGGGCTCCATTATCTGCAACACCGGGCTGATACTCGGCCTGGTCACCCTGTTTGCGCCCATATCCCTGGACAGCCCGAGTGTCAAGCGGCAGGGATGGTTCCAGTTTGCCGCGGGCATCCTTTTGGTGGCTTCCTGTGTCCCGTTTTTTGCCACAGAAAGTTTTTTTGAAACCAGTGTGCTCCTGCCCCGGTATATGGGCATGGTGTTTCTGATACTGCTGGCCTTGTATTTATGGGGCTCTTTTCACTGGCTGGACAAAAAGCCCCGAAAAACCGTTTTGACCGGTCCGCATACAATGGATACCAGCATATTTTCCGCCGTGTTCAAAATCATTCTGGGATCCGGTCTTGTGGTTTCCGCCTCCCATTTTCTGATTCCCGCCATCCAGGTTTCCGCTGTCCGCATGAGCATTCCCCAGGGGGTTGTCAGTGCGACAATGGTGGCCTTCGGGACATCCCTGCCAGAACTTGTAACATCCATAAGAGCGGTTCAGAAAGGCCATGGAGAGCTGGCCCTGGGCAACATTATCGGCGCCAACATCCTGAATGTGCTTTTTGTGGCCGGCGCTGCCGCCACCATTACCAGCGGCGGGCTGGCCGGGCCGGTGCATTTTTCCAGGGTACTCTTTCCGGCCATGCTGGGTACCCTGATCATTTTCGGACTGGGGATGCACCTGTCCGGGAATGTTTTTAAAAAATCATTCAGTATCATGCTGCTGGGTATTTATGCGGTGGTCATGCTGACCAGCTATTTTGGCATGGCGGCCTGATTTGCAGCATTTGCCGCTGACAGACAGAACAATGTAAAACACGACACAGCGCGTCTGCAGTATTTCCAAGGAGGAGGTATATATGTACTGGGTTACGGTTACAATGCTGGGTATTGCACATTATTTTTTTCATAAAGGCGGCGGCCCGGGTATTTTTTCAAAGAAAAAAGAACCGGCTGACGGTCCGGCATCTCAGGAGAATGATACAAAGGGGGTGCCCGGGCATGACAAAGAGGCGGATAATGGTTTTCCCCCGGAGGGTGAAAAATCCCTGGAAACCGCATCTGACCCCTGGGAACGGCATCTTCTGTATCTTCAGACAATTGAAGCCGCCTACCGCGGCCGCAGAACAAACAGGGAAGACCGCAGCACAGCCATTGCATTATCACACCAGTATCTGTCGGAGTTTCCTGATTTGCGCCAGGCGGTTTTTGACAATATGGCGGACCAGGATCCCAAAATCATCCCTGTTTTCAAGATGCTGGCCATCATGCTCGAAGAAGACGGGGCATATGACCAGGCAGTGGCGGTATGCAGAACCGCTCTGGCCAACGGCCTGGAAGACGGCACAAAAACCGGATTTGAAGGACGGATTCAAAGGCTCTTGAAAAAAAAGGAATCGCCTGAATAGCCTTACTCCTCAATTTCTGTCAATAAACAAAAAAATGGCGGAGGGGCTTGTTGTTTCCGCTGACTGCAAGGGTGTTCGGGATATGGCAGGTTTTTTATATGAAAGTGTTCAGTTTTAAGCTAACAGCTAATAGCTAACAGCTTTCATCTTTTGTTGTGCCCGCCAGGGCATGAATGTTATTCAGAATCTATCACCTGTTTTCCAAGGAGCTGTCATGGGTGACAAACAAAGAAAAATATTCCGGAATAATAGGGGAAGCCTGGCAAAGGCCGGCATGCTTGCAACCATGGGGACTGCTGTTTATTCTGGATTTGCCGGGGGAAAACTGGCGCGCTTGATTCATCCCTGGGCTGGACTGGCCCTTGTGGGATTTGCCATCTGGCACCAGCAGATCAACATGAAACGCAAAAGAACGGTATGATCATCAGCATCGTCAACCAGAAGGGAGGGGTGGGCAAGACGACGCTGGCCGTAAATCTGGCCGGAATGATCCAGGCGGCAGGCAAAAAATTGCTGCTGGTGGATACCGACCCTCAGGGCAGTCTGGTTCAGTGGCGGTCTGTAAATCCCAAATCCCCGGTCCGGGTAAGCCACCATCCCAAACCGTTGCACCAGCGTCAGGCCCAGGCCCTTGAAAAAAAAGCGGATTGTATCATCATAGATTCTCCGCCGGCTTTAGAAAAAACGACAGTCGCCAATGTGCAGATCAGCCGGCTGGTTATCGTGCCGGTATCCCCGAGTCCGCTGGATATCTGGGCGGCAAATGATACAGTGGATTTGATCCGTAAAATCATGATAAGAACCAAGGGCATTACACCACGGCTGCTGGTGTACCGAAAAATTCCGGGGACCCGCATCGGTACCGAGGCGCGGGCGGCCCTTAAAGCCTATCCTTTCAAGGTCTACAAAACCGAAATTACCCAGAAAATTGCCGCAGTAGAGGCCATGATATCGGGCCAGACTTTGACCGAATTTTCTCCAAACTCCAAATCTGCCGCTGAATTCAAGGCGCTTGCAGATGAAATTTTGTCCGACCTTATCTGAGAGGTGACCATGCCAGCTGCACGGCGAACGTTAAAAGATACCATAAAAGATCCTTCCGCAAGGAAAACACTTCCCCGGAAAAAAAAGAAAAAGGCAATCCCTGTAATTAAAATTGCCCTGGCCCTGGTCCTCGGCTTTGCCGGTGGATTCGGCACGGCCCGATTTCTCAGGTTTTAAGTTCGGGTGTCGTGCCCGTACTTTAGAGATCCTTGGAAATCGGTATTTGACAATTTCCATTTTTTATGCAAATGTTTTTTTCAAAAAATCAGTGGGTTGAATAATTGGAGGGCTGTATGAATCACGAATTCACAATCAAAGAATCCGTAGTCCGTTTGCCGGGAATTACACCCGATTTAACAGAAAGACTTAACCGTCTCCCTGTGAACCTTGAAGCATTACTTGATGATCCGGAAGCAAAAATAGATTTTGATGAAAAGAATCTGCTTTTAAAAATTGAAAGTGCCAGGTTATCCTTGGAAGACGTTTTTTTTCCGTTGGAAAAATCTGTGCGAAGCCTTAATTTATCCTTTTCAAAGACCTTCCAAAGCACCTGTAATTAACAGGGTGCCTTATTTCCTGATTTCTGTCAAAAACACAAGAAATCGGGGAAAGATTTTTGGGTTGCGGGTTTCCCAGGTTAGATAAATCTGGCGACCATTGACAGCCCGTTGGCTTCCAGGACCCTGCCTGCAAGCCATGAAACAGCCGCCTTGCTGACCTTCATCGCCATTTTTTCATGGGTTTCCCTGATTTTCCGGTTGATGGCATTTTTCTGGAGATCAATGGCATACCCGTTTGTTTTCAGGATATCCAAAAGACGGCCGGAACTTACCAGGTCAGGGTCATATTCAACCACAGTACTGCCGGTCAATGCATTGCTTTTCACCCTGAAAACACCGGGAACATCCAGCAGTGTGCTTATTTCCTTGAGCCGTTCAGGATGATTTTTCAGATACTCGATCTTTACGCGAAGTCTTCCCGGAATATCATGAACAAAATACATGGCTAACACCGCTCCCACAATTCAATTTAAAAAACCTTCGTAAAAAATCCATAAACAACTGGTTACCCATCTTTAATGGTTGCAAGATACAGCCTTCATATTTGGTTTTTATTAGGCTTTTTTTAAAAATGCGTTAAGAGATTCTCATTGTGAATATTTTGCGCTTTCCCTGCTTTTTTGACACCCACAAGAGATGCGGCTGCCTGAAGAATTTTCATTTGAATTTTCATACAACGCTCATTTGATTGTAATAAAACCCCAATATCCATTTTTTATACAATTAGGCATTGCAAATTAACCTGATGAAAAGGATGTCTGTTCAAATGAACAATGCCCGGCAAAGCAGTGGTTTTTCCAACAGAATCCAGCCATTGTCTGAAAGGCAGGCCCAGATCATTGAAATGATCCGGCAGCGGGATTTTGTCGGGGTCGCAGAACTTGCCACCCATTTTGATGTGGCAGAACAGACCATCCGGCGGGACCTGAACAGCCTGTGTGAGCGGGGCATGGCCCGGCGGGTCAGGGGCGGCATCCAGCACCTGAACATGACCGGTAACACCGCCTATGCATGGCGGCAGGTACTGCATCATGAAGAAAAGGAGGCAATTGCCCGAAAGGTGGCCCGGCATGTGCCCAACGGGGTATCCGTGGCATTCAGCATCGGCACGACCCCTGAAATTATCTGCGGGGCTTTGCTGGATCATGATCAGCTGCGGATCTTCACCAACAATCTCAACCTGGCCCTGCTGGCAAGTACCAATCCCACCTTTGAAGTCACCATTGCCGGGGGCCGCCTGCGCAACGAAGACCGGGATATCCTGGGTGCGGGCATGGTGGAACTGTTCCAGGCATATAAAGTGGATATCGGCATCTACGGTGTGGCCGGGGTGGACGAGGATGGCACACTGCTGGATTTTTATGAAGAAGAGGTACAGGCCAGGCAGCTTGTCCAGCAGAACAGCCGGGCCGCATTTCTGGTGCTGGATCATTCCAAATTCGGACGCAGTGCCCATGTCCGGGGCGGGCATATCAACCAGGCCAGTATGGTTTTCTGTGACCGCATCCCCCCGGCCGGCATATGCGAAATGATTCACAATGCCGGTGCCCGGTTGATCGTCTGCGGTGGAGAAACCCTGTGAGCCGCATCAACATCCACAACCTGACAAAAACCTGGGGAAGCGTCACAGGGGTGGACCAGGTGTCGTTCACGGTGCCTGAAAAAAGCCTGACGGTGCTGCTGGGGCCATCGGGCTGCGGCAAATCAACGATACTGCGCCTGATTGCCGGCCTGGAAACCGTATCTTCCGGAACCATCCGCATCGGGGACAAAGACATCACCCGAGAGGACCCTGCCCGGCGGGGGGTATCCATGGTTTTCCAGTCCTATGCCCTGTTTCCCCATCTCAGCGTCCGGGAGAACATTCTTTTCGGGCTCAAGGTCAGACGGGTGTCCAAAGCCCGGCAGCAGGAACGGCTGACTGAGGCTGCCCGCATGGTGGGTCTCCAGGACCTGCTGGACCGACGGCCGTCCCAGTTGTCCGGAGGGCAGCGCCAGCGGGCGGCCCTGGCCAGGTCCATCGTTTCCCGCCGGCAGGTGTGTCTCATGGACGAACCCCTGTCCAACCTGGATGCCAAACTCCGGGCCGACATGCGCGGAGAGATCCGCCGGCTCCAAAAAAAGATCGGACTGACCATGATTTATGTCACCCATGACCAGGTGGAGGCCATGACCATGGCGGACCAGGTGATTCTTCTGAACAGCGGCCGGGTGGAACAGGCAGATCCGCCCCATGCACTGTATGACCGCCCGGACACCGCTTTTGCGGCCCGGTTCATGGGGTCCCCGCCCATGAACCTGCTGATGCTGAGCAGCCGACAGGCCGCTGCAGCACTGGCAGACACCCCTTCTGACGCAGAAATGGAAACCATGCGCCACCACCAGGGGATGGTGGGTGTGCGGCCGGAACATGTCCGTATTGGAGACACCGGCCTGCCGGCACAGATTGTCGCTGCCGATTATCTGGGATCGGAAACCATTCTTCGCATCAGGCTGGACGACCAGGTCCTGTTTTCCAGAACCGGCAACAAGGCATCTTCGGGTCCTGAGGCCCGGATCCATGTCAGCTGGCCAAAGGCCGCGGTCTGTCTGTTTGATAAAACCGGTAACCGTTATAAAAAATGATGGACAACCCAACACTGTAAAGGAGAAAAGACCCATGTTACAAAAAATGCAATTGATGATGATGGGGCTGCTGCTGAGTGTCTGCCTGACAGCAGGCACGGCAGCGGCCAAACAGACGGAACTGACCATGTATTATCCCGTGGCGGTGGGCGGGCCGCTGACCCAGGTGATCGACGGCATGGTGGATCAGTTCATGGCTGAAAATCCCGGTATCACGGTCAATGCCATTTATGCCGGAAACTACAATGATGCCCGCATCAAGGCCCTTGCTGCCCTGAAAAGCGGCCAGCCGGCCCAGCTGTCGGTTTTGTTTTCCATTGATATCTATGAACTGATCGAACAGGATGCCATCGTTGCGTTCGATGATGTGGTCCAGACGGCGGAGGAAAAAGCCTGGCTGAATTCCTTTTATCCCACCCTCATGGAAAACGGAAAAACCGCTGGAAAAACCTGGGGGATACCGTTTCAGCGGTCCACCATTGTGATGTACTACAACAAGGACCTGTTCAAAAAAGCCGGTCTGGACCCGGAACAGCCCCCTGCCGACTGGGACGAGATGGTGGCCATGGGGAAAAAAATCACCACAGCCGACCGCTGGGGGGTCATGATCCCGTCCACAGGATACCCCTACTGGATGTTCGGGGCTTTGGCCATGCAGAACGGTCAGGTGCTGATGAACGGAGACGGCAACACCACCCATTTTGACCACCCGGCCGTCATTGACGCCCTGCAGTTCTGGAAGGATTTAGGGACAAAACACGGGGTGATGCCTTCCGGCACCATTGAATGGGGCACCCTGCGCCAGAACTTTCTGGAGGAAAAAACCGCCATGATGTGGCACTCCACCGGCAACCTGACAGCAGTCAAAGACAATGCGGATTTTGACTTCGGTGTGGCCATGCTGCCGGCCAGCAAACGGCGGGGCACCCCCACCGGCGGCGGCAATTTTTACATTTTCAAACAGACCACCCCGGATGAGCGCCGGGCCGCCATGCAGTTGATCAAATTCATGACCAGCCCGGAAAATTCAGCCAAATGGTCCATTAGAACCGGCTACATGGGGGTCAGCCCGGCTGCCTATGACACAGCGGCACTCAAAGACTATGTTGCCGGATTTCCCTATGCTGCCGTGGCCAGAGACCAGCTGTCCTATGCCACGGCCGAACTGTCCACCTATCAGACCGGCCGGATCAGAAAAACCCTGGATGATGCCATCCAGGCGGCATTGACCGGCGCAAAGACACCGGAAGCCGCCCTCACAGAAGCCCAGGGTGTGGCGGACAGGCTCCTGAAACCTTACCGTTAAGCCCAACCATTTCCTGTTCCGTGCCGGGAATGAAACCCGGTCCCGGCACGGAACAGGTTAACAGGAAAAAACGGCTCCCCATGCAGCTCACCCGGAAAAATCACGTGCATGCCTGGCTGCTGCTGATGCCGGCTGCCATCCTGCTGATCGCCTTTACCCATTATCCCACGGTGACCACGGTGGTGACAAGCCTGTTCTCCAAAGGAACGGCCATACGGCCCTCCCGGTTTTCCGGCCTTGCCAACTACCGGATGATGATCGAAGACCCGGTGTTCTGGAAGGTGCTGGGCAACAACCTGTGGTTCGCACTGGGGACCATTCCCACCGCCATCGCCCTGGCCATTGTCATGGCCCTTTTTGTGAACCGGGCCCTGCCCGGCCGCTCCCTGGTGCGCATGGCCTACTTCACCCCCACCATCCTGCCCATGATCGCCGTGGCCAACATCTGGCTGTTTTTCTACACACCCGACATCGGCCTCATCGACCAGATCCTGACCGCCGTGGGTCTTTCCGGCCGCAACTGGCTGGGAGACCCGGCCACGGTGCTGCCGGCCATCATGGTCATGACCATATGGAAGGAAGCCGGATTCTTCATGATCTTTTATCTGGCTGCCATGCAGAACATCCCGCCGGAACTCAAAGAGGCCGCCCGCCTGGAAGGGGCCGGGCGCTGGACCTATTTTTTCCGGGTGATGTTTCCTTTGCTCATGCCCACCACCCTGTTTGTGTTCATCAATGCGGTCCTCAACTCCTTCAAGCTGGTGGATCACCTGTTTGTCCTCACCAAGGGGGGGCCGGACAATGCCAGCAACCTGCTGCTCTACTATATTTTTGAAACCGCCTTTTCCTATTTTGAAACCCATTATGCCGCAGCCCTTACCGTGGTGCTGCTGTTGCTGCTCGCAGCCATGGCCCTGGGACAGTTCTTTATTCTGGACAAACGGGTGCATTACCGATGAGACGTATTCTGGACACTTTTCATACATACCTGGAGATCACAGCAGCCTGGGTACTGGCGCTGCTCTGGATTTCTCCACTGGTCTATGCTTTCTGGGCCGCGTTTCATCCCGGGGCCTATGCCGTCAATTTCACGCTGGGCGCCCCCCTGACCCTGGATAATTTTGCCGAAGCGCTGTCCCGGGCCCCTTTTTTGCGGTATACCGTCAATACGGTGGTCCTGGTGACCCTGATCCTGTCCTGCCAGCTTTTCCTGTGTACTCTGGCGGCCTATGCCTTTGCCCGGTTTGAGTTTCCGGGCCGGCAGGTGGTGTTTTCCCTTGTGCTGATCCAGCTGATGATCACCCCGGAAATTCTCATCGTGGAAAATTATGTCACCCTTTCCCGTTTCCGGCTGGTGGATACCATCATGGGCATCGGCCTGCCTTACATGGCCAGCGCCTTTGGTATTTTCCTGCTCCGTCAGGCATTCAAATCCACTCCCAGAGAACTGGAAGATGCCGCCCGCCTGGAAGGGTGCGGCACCCTGGGGGTTTT
>JAZBPL010000241.1:0-22041 GCA_036351635.1 Desulfotignum sp. | reverse complement strand
TGCCGAACATATACTGGGAACGGACGAGCTGGGAAGAGATCTATGGACCCGGCTGATTTACGGCGCCCGGGTGGTTCTGGTGGTGCTGCCGCTGTCTGAGAACATCTCTCTTCCCGGCGGCACCGCCATCTGGGGGGTGGTGGTGGCCCTGTTCATCGGTGCCACTTTAGGGTTGATCGGCGGTTATAAGGGCGGATGGATCGATGAACTTGTCATGCGGCTTCTGGATGCCATGATGGCCATCCCGGTCATCCTGCTCTATTTGATCATCGTGGTCGCCATCGGTGCATCCGCCGTCAATGTGGTTATTGCCATTTCCATTGTGGGGGTGCCGGGCATTGCCCGGCTGGTGAGAAGCCTGACACTGGACATCAAGACCCGCGAATATATCCGGGCCGCGGAGACCCGGGGGGAAAGTGCCTGGTTCATCATGTTTGTGGAAATTCTGCCCAATACCCGGGGCCCCATCATCATCGATGCCATGCTCAGGATCGGGTATGCCATCTTTGCCATGGGAACCCTGGGATTTTTAGGCCTTGGCATGCCCCCGCCATCACCGGACTGGGGCTCCATGGTTGCCAAAGGACGGGCATTTATCCTGACAGGCAACCCCTATGCAGCCCTGTGGCCGTCCCTTGCCATCGCTTCGCTGGTGGTGGGGCTCAACCTGCTGGCAGACGGGATTCGTGAAGAATCCATGAGATATCAGTAAACCTGTGCCCGGCAGCCGTGCTGCCGGGGCCTGAGAACGAAAGCGATCCTATGGAACATACATCAGATATACCGGTATTGGAAGTCAAGGACCTGGCCATCTCCTACCAGACCCGAAAACAATTGGTACCTGCGGTCAGGGGAGTCAATTTCACCGTCAGACAGGGACAAACCGTAGGGGTTGTGGGAGAATCAGGCTGCGGCAAAAGCACCATCGCCTTTGGTATCCTCGACTTTTTAGGATCCAACGGCAAGGTTGTGGGGGGCAGCATCAAATTCATGGGAAAGGAGATGGTGGGTACCCCCAAAGGAGAACTGCGCAAAATCCGGGGTAACAATATCTCCATGGTGTACCAGGATCCCATGCAGGCCCTGAACCCCTCTTTGACCATCGGCACCCAGCTCACAGAGGTGCTCACCGCCCATACCGACATAGGAGAAAAAGAGGCCTGGGACCGGTGCATTGCCATGCTGGAAAGGGTATACATGCCGGATGCCGCCAATGTCATGAAGCGGTATGTCCATATGATCTCCGGGGGCCAGCAGCAGCGGGTGGTGATTGCCATGGCCCTGCTCAACAACCCCTCCCTGCTCATCATGGACGAGCCCACCACAGCCCTGGATGTAACCGTGGAAGCAGCGGTCCTGGATCTCATCGAGGATCTGAAAAAAGATTTCAACACAGGGATCATCTTCATCACCCACAACTTAGGGGTTGTGGCCAAGGTGAGTGACCGGCTCTGCGTCATGTATGCCGGGGAGATGGTGGAGCAGGGGCCCATCAACGACCTGTTTGCCAACCCGGCCCACCCCTATACCCGGGGGCTTTTGTGCTGTGTACCACGCCTGGGGGACAGCCTGGGCCACAACCGGTTGTGGTCCATCCAGGGAAGGGTGCCTGATCCGGCGGAACGGGACCTGAATGCCTGTATTTTCGCCCCCAGATGTGACTGGCGCATCCAAGGCCGGCACCTGGAGGACAAAAGCCTCACCGCCAACTGTACCACCCAGCACCCCGAGCTTGTGGCCATTTCCGATGACCACTGGTCCCGGTGTTTTCTGGGCAGAGAACCCCTCAAGGTCCCCTGGGATGACTATGCCCGCGGCCAGAAGGAAACCGTTGTGCAAATGGAAGGGGATGATGATTTCTCCGCCATGGACACCCTGCTCAATATCCGGAACATGAAACTGTACTATCCGGAGCAGAATCCATCTCTACGGGCCATCCTGGGTATGGAAAAGAAATCATATGTCAAGGCGGTGGATGATATCTCCTTGAAAGTACTCAAGGGTACCACCCTGGGAGTCGTAGGAGAATCGGGCTGCGGCAAAAGCACCATGGTGAAAGGTATTATCGGCCTGGAAGAACTTACGGACGGCAAGGTGGAACTTATGGGCATCAATTTGAACGAGCCGGCCCAGAAACGGGACCTGTCATTGATCCGGGAGCTGCAGATGGTGTTCCAGAACCCGGATTCCACACTGAATCCCTCCTACACCATCGGGGCCCAGATCGCCCGGCCCATCCAGAAGTTCAAAACCGTTCCCAGAAAAAAGGTCCGCCAGGAGGTGGAGCGGCTCCTGCGGGCGGTGAAGCTGGCAGCCTATTATTATGACCGGTATCCCAGGCAGCTGTCCGGCGGGGAAAAACAGCGCATCGGTATTGCCAGAGCCCTTGCCAGCCGCCCGTCTCTGGTGATCTGTGACGAACCGGTGTCTGCCCTGGATGTGTCCGTGGCTGCGGCCGTTTTGAACCTGCTCAATGAAATCAAGGAAGATATGGGCTCCACCATGATATTCATCGCCCATGACCTGAGTGTGGTGCGCTTTATCTCCGATTTTGTGGCTGTCATGTACCTGGGAGAGATCGTGGAGTTCGGACCGGTGTCCGCCATTTATCCCCCGCCCTATCATCCCTATTCAGAAGCGCTGCTCTCGTCGGTACCCATCCCCGACCCCACGGCCAAACGCGAGTCCATTATCTTGTCCGGGGATGTGCCCAGCCCCACCAACCGGCCCACCGGGTGCTGTTTTCATACCCGGTGTCCCAGAAGATCGGTGCTGCCGGACAACGGGAAGATCTGTGAACAGGAAAAGCCTGAATTTCAGCGCCTGCCCAACGGCCACAAAATTCTGTGCCATATCCCGGCTGACAAACTCACGGAACTGGCCATGGAGCGGGGGGATGCCCGCATGATGCTGGCCACCGCTTAATAATTTAAGGAATATACCATGAAAAATCTGCTGCAAGACATAGCCCCTGTCACCCTCATGGGACCCGGTCCTTCCTGTGTCCACCCCTCGGTACTGGCGGCACTTTCAAAACCCACCCTGGGCCATCTGGATCCTGAATTCATACGGATCATGGATGCCATAAAAACCCAATTAAAAACCCTTTTGCATACAGAAAATGATTTGACCATTCCCATTTCCGGGACAGGTTCGGCAGGTATGGAATGCTGTTTTGTGAACCTCATTGAAAAAGATGATCCGGTCCTGATCCTGGTGAACGGGGTGTTCGGCATGCGCATGCAGGATGTTGCCACCCGGCTGGGGGCACAGGTGGAAACCCTGGAATTTGAATGGGGAACCCCTGTTATAGTGGATGTGGTACAAAAAAAACTGAAAGAAAAATCCTATAAGCTGGTGGCGGTGGTTCACGCGGAGACATCCACCGGGGTCCAGAACCCGGTGCCGGGCATAGGAAAACTGCTCAAAGACAGCGACACCCTTTTTCTGGTGGATGCGGTGACCAGCTTTGGCGGTATGGAAATCCGCATGGATGACTGGGGAATCGATATTCTTTACAGCGGCACCCAGAAATGCCTGTCCTGCCCGCCGGGACTTTCCCCGGTTTCCTTTTCACCTGCGGCAGTGGCAGCCCTCCAGGCCAGAAAGACCAAGGTGCCCAACTGGTATCTGGACCTGTCTCTGATCATGAACTACTGGGAGGGCGCCACCCGGGCCTATCACCACACCGCCCCCATCAACATGCTCTACGGCCTTTATCAGGCCCTTTTTCTGATCCTGGAAGAAGGAGAAACACAGGTATTTGAAAGGCATATAAAAAACCACAGGCGCCTGATACAGGCCCTGGATCAGATGGGTATTCATATGGTGGTGGATGCCTCCTGCCGCCTGCCCATGCTCAACGCGGTGTACATCCCGGACGGGGTGGATGATGCAGCCGTCAGAAGCAGACTGCTCAAAACCCATAAAATAGAAATTGGTGCCGGGCTGGGGAACTTTGCTGGAAAAATCTGGCGCATCGGCCTGATGGGGCATACCGCCAGATCCGAAAATGTGGACAAGCTTGCAGCTTCCCTGAAAGCCGTATGCTGACCTGAAACCCTGTGTCACAGGCCCGGCCTGTCTGGTGCATCCGCCCATGCGATATCTTGTGCTTGTTTCTGCCATCCTCATGCAGGTCTGCCTCGGGGCCACCTATTCCTGGAGCGTCTATGTCCAGCCCATCAAAATAATGACAGGGCTTTCCCAGGGACCGGTGCAGATTCCGTTTACCGTGTTTTATTTTGTGTTTCCTTTCACCATGATGATTGCCGGCGGATTTTTGCCAAAAATCGGTCCCAGGGTCAGTGCCATGGCAGGGGGGCTCCTGTTCGGCGGCGGCTGGCTTGTGGCAGGTCTGGGCAGCCACAGCTTTGTGTTCACCATTCTGGGAATCGGGGTTTTGGCAGGTATCGGGGCCGGCATGGCCTATATCGTACCCATTGCCGTGTGCATCCGCTGGTTTCCACGATCCAAAGGCTTTGTTACAGGCATTGCTGTGGCCGGCTTCGGCGGGGGGGCCGCCATGGTCAGCCAGGTGGGGGGCTTTCTCACCACCACCCTTGGGTACACCCCGTTCCATACATTTTACATTTTCGGCACCCTGTTTCTGTGCCTGGTGGTCATGGCCGGCAGTGTAATGCAGTTTCCTGAAACCGCAAAAACAATTGCCCCTTTGTCTCCCCTCAGACCGGCACAGGTGATGGGGCATGCCAATTTTCAACTGCTCTATCTGGCCATGTTCATGGGACTGGCTGCCGGATTTGCCGTGAATGCCAACCTCAAGGAGATTTTTTCCGGAAACGCGCATGCATCAGAGATCGGCATCACCGCTGTTTCCCTGTTCGCCCTGGCCAATGCAGCCGGCCGGGTGATCTGGGGAGCAGTGTTCGACCGGATCAGGTCATCTGCCGCCATCCAGACCAACCTGATCTGTCAGGCCGCTGTTCTGGCTGCAGCCCCGCTTCTCACCAAATCAACCTGGGGATTCTGGGCATTTGCCCTGGTCACCGGATTCAACTATGGCGGGGTTCTGGTGATTTATGTGGCCAGTGCTGCCAGAAGCTGGGGGCCAGGCCATGTCTCCCGGGTTTACGGCTGGCTGTTCACCGCCAACATCCCGGCTGCTCTGTCCCCCATTGCCGCCGGGATTGTATTTGATATCACCCATGATTTCACCCCGGCCCTGGCCGGCCTGGCAGTCCTGCTGGCAGGCACGGTGCTTTTGATCCGGCAAAAATCCGCTGTCATAAATGACCGCATCTCCCCGGTGTAACCACCTTCAAAGCCACTTTTTTGACGATCAGCACCTGTCATCCCGTCCTTTACAATTTTGATCCTGCATCAATACCGGTTCTGCCGGTCTATTTCAGCTGGCTGTCTTTGCTGCCCCGGCGGTTGTAAAGGCTGGATTGGGAGTCTATTTTTTCAATTTCCGATTGACACTGAATACACAGCCGCACGCCGGGAAGGGCGTTGCGCCGTGCCGCGGGAATCGGTTCTTCGCACACTTCACAATGGGTTCTGCTTTCACCATGTCCCAGGCGGCTTCTGGCCCGCTTCACCGCATCTGCCACACCGGCATCGATCTGTTCCTGCACTGCCCCGTCTTTTGCCCATCCCACCGCCATGATCCGCTCCTGTTGTCTATGTTCGTGCTTTATCTGCCTTGTAAATATAGGCACTTTATCACGTAAATGCAAGCGAGCACTCATTTGCTTTATGCATCCCGGGTTTTCGATTGTTTGCTGCAGTACTCTTTCGCCGGCTCCGCCCCTTGTGGTGTCCTGTGCTCATCACTGACCACCGCTGGCAGGATAATCACATGCAGATGCAGCGTCACATATATTGACCAAGCCCCCTGCGGGTGCCGTGTGACAGGACCGTCAGATGCCAATCTCGGACCGGTCACACGGCACCCGCAGGGGGCGGGCATCAAGCAGCTGAACTGGGTCTGATTCCATACGATGGCCCTGGCACCGCCGGGTCATCAGGGCAAATTCATTCTTAAATAATTACACTATGAATTCATTAAGTCATGTCTAATATTGGATGATTTTACATTGATTTGCTATTTTTTAAAACCACGAAGGCCATGAAAAGCACGAAGTAAAGGCATATTCGTGCTTTTCGTGGCCTTCGTGGTAAAATTATTTGACGGACTTGAGGGCCTAAACTAGATGGATTGACGGTTAGAATGAATTCACCGTGGCCGGGTTATTGATTTACTTTCATATCTGAAAATGGTAGATAACTCTGTGATAATCCGGTATTGGCTTCCTATAGAGCGCTTTGGCAATTGATGCAACCCAGGCAAACGGATGCAGGACAACATGTCATCTTCCAATGAAAATTCCGGCAGCAGCCCCGAAACATACGGCAGGCTTCACAAGGAAAGCCGCCTGGCCCAGAAACGCCTGAACACCCTGCTCAAATTTCTGCCTGATCCGGTGTTCGCATTTACCCTGGACAATACGGTGGAATATGTCAATCCGGCATTTGAAAGGGTGTTCGGCTGGACCCTGGATGAGATAAAAGGCAAAAACATCAATTTTATTCCTCCCCATCTGCTCGACCAGGCGAAACAGGGAATGAAGCAGTTGTTCTTGAACCGAACGGTGCTTGATTTTGAAACCCAGCGGTACACAAAGGACGGCCGAATTCTTGATATCATGATCAACGGCGCCATTTTGTATGATGAACATGACACCCCCATGGGCCAGGTATTGATCCTGCGGGATGTGACGGCTGAAAAACGCATGGCAAAAACCAACCAGATCATGTTCAAAATTTCCCATGCCCTGCACACCTATCACAAACTCGGGGATCTGGTGTCCATCATCACCGAGGAAATCCAGAAACTGGTAACGGTTGAGGGGGCGTTCATCCTTCTGGCGGATGAGAAAGCAGATGAACTGTATTTTTTCTCTGCCCGGTTCAAAGATGCGGCATCCGGCAGCAAATTCAAAAAAATTCGGTTTCCGGCCGATCAGGGGGTATCCGGCCATGTCTACAAGACCAACCGTCCATTGCTGATCCCGGATATATCACAATGTGATTTTTATCTGAGACGGGTGGATGAGGAAACCGATCTGGTGGCACAAAACATGCTGTCCGTGCCCATCAGGCTCAAAGACCGGGTTATCGGTGTGGTGTCGGTAGTGAACAAGCTCCAGGGGCACTTTGATGACACTGACATTGACCAGCTGATGATGGTGGCCAGCACCGTGGCCCTGCCCATTGAAAATACCCGGATCCACGAGGAGCTGGAACAGTCCTATGCTGACCTGAAAATTTTGAACCAGGCCAAGGACAAAGTCATCAACCATCTGGCCCATGAATTGAAGACCCCGGTTTCTGTAGTGGACGCTGCCATGAAACTGCTCACCAAAAAGCTGGCGGCCAGGGGCATACATGATGCACAGATGGAAAAGATTGTTTCCCGAGGGAGAAGAAACCTTGCCAGGATACTGGACATTCAGTATGAAGTGGAAGACCTGCTGCAGAAAAAAGAGTTTACCGCCTATCATATCCTGGGCCGGCTGGTCGCTGCCTGCAAAGACCAGTTTGTGCTCCTGGCGGAAACCCATACCAGGGATACGGATGTGCTGGATGCGGTACAAAAGGCCATTGAAGTCCTGTTCGGCCCGGCCCGGCTGGAAAACCAGACCATTTTTCTGGGCGATTATATCACACAGCACCTGAAAAAAATTGCACCGGATATTGCCTTCCGCCAATGTACTGTAAAAACCCGCCTGGACAAGGCCCTGCCAGTGCAAATTCCCCGGGAGATCCTTGATATTATCATAACCGGCCTTGTCAGAAACGCCATTGAATACACCCCGGACAGCGGTCAGATCGACATCATTGTTAGCGGCGCCAAAACCCATCCGGAACTGGTGATCAAAGATTACGGCATCGGTTTTACCAGAGAAAAGCTGCGCCTGATTTTTGAAAATTATTTTACCCCGCCGGTATCATCTGAATACACCACCAAAAATCCCTATGCATTCAATGCCGGGGGCAGGGGCTTTGATCTGCTGCGCATAAAGCTGTTTTCCGAACGGTTTCACTTTACCTTGAAAATTGATTCCACAAGGTGCAGATATATTCCGGCAGATACAGATCAGTGCCCGGGGGACATCCGGCGCTGTTCTTTCTGCACAGCACCGGATGACTGCCTTCATTCCGGGGGCACCTCTGTCCATCTTACGTTTCTGGAAAACCAGTAACTTTTTTTCAGACCTTTTCAGCGCAGTGGGGACAGAATTTGTAGTCCTTACTGGCAAAAGGGGTGCCGCATGCCGCACATTTTCTGGGCAAAGGCCCCAGTTTTACCAGCAGTTCCCCTTTTTTCACCGGCACCATTTTTTTGTCAAATTTATAATCCGCGGTTTTTACGACACTTTCCACAATACCATCCACACCAGATACCACCGATTTTTCCTGCTTCATGATGGTGATATTGAACAACTCCTCGCCTGCTTTCACCACATCCCCCGGCTTCACATACATGATCCACAGGTCTCCGTTGGAAGGAGATGCGGCATGATAGGGATTGCCCGGTTCCGCCATCTGGATGGCATCAGCTGCATGGCCTGTGGCATCCGCCACTTTGACCGTGTGGGTGAAAATTTCTCCGTTCAGGGTATACCGGACCATGCCCATCCCTTTTTCATCAGGAAGTTCGATTCCCAGAATTTTCATGGAATGGGGTTTGCCGTCCGTATCATTGAAGGCAAGCTCACGCCCGGGGACCAGTCCCTCAAACCAGACATCCAGGGGCACCCGGTTGGGGTTGCCGAATTCCTGCCGGAATAAAATGGTCTTTAAGGCATCTCCCGGATGGTTGAGGTACATGACCAGCTCTTCTGTGGTGGGCACCCGGGAGATCTGTTTTTCCAGTTCCTGTTTTTCTTTCTCGATATCCACAGGGGCCAGTCCCTCCAGAGGAGATACTTCTGTTCTTTCTGCAAGGGCCTGTTTATAATTTTTTCCAAAGGCACTGGCATATACCCAGTCCGGCGGAAACCCCAGGGGAAGCTTTCCGAATTTTCCCAGCAGCAGGTTCCTGAAGGCATCATTACTGTCTTTGTAGAGCACGCTGCGCTCCTCTTTCATCTCATCACTGAGCTGGCCTTCCGGTGTTGCAATCACTGTCTCCAGTATCCAGAGCAGATGCCGGACCTCATCTTCTCCCCCCCGCTGATAGGCACTGGTCACTGCAAGAAAGGCCGTGTTCCAGGTGATCTGGGAGCCGGGGGTCACATCATGGTACCGGATGATCTGCCGGGTGCCGGCCAGGAACCTGAGCATATGGGGCAGAAGATGGATATACCCCTGCTGCATGGCCCCTTCCTGGGAGGAGGAGGTGGCCCCTCCGGGCATGCCGTGGCGGACCACATCATGGTCAATGCCCTGGAAATACGGGGCGGTGTACCGGTCATACCAGGGCATGATCTGCTTGAGAACAAAATTGCAGTCCCGGATCATCTCTTTGTCAAGACTGGTTCCAAGGCCCAGCTCCTCTTCAATATAGGCAGCAGTGGAGAGCACCTCCCCCTGGCCGTACCAGCGCACGGCCGCACCGATGGCCGTATCCACGATATGGGCCCCGGCTCTGGCCGCAGCCCCCACAGCAGGAACGAACAGCCCGTCTGTGCAGTGGCGGTGGTAATGGATCACCAGGGCAGGGTATTTTTTGCGGATCTGTGCCACCAGTGCGGAAATAAACCGCGGGGGGCAGACCCCGGCCATGTCCTTGAGACCCAGGATAAACCGGGACTGGGCCTTTGAAAACGACACCCCGGACACATCAGCCGCCTGCTGGACAATCTCTTCCACCACCCCCATGTAATGGTTTACATCAAATCCGGATGCCCAGGAAAGGGATACAGCCGGCTGCCAGACATTCTGCCGGGAGTTCATGACCACCTCTGCCAGGGGCCGCATGTTTGCAACATGGTTGAGAAAATCAAAACACCGGACAATGTCATGGTGCTCACAGATGGATTCACTGGTGAGCTGCATGAGGTTTTTCGGCTGTGGCTTGTAGCCCAGCAGGTTGGTGGAACGGACCAGGATCTGTTTGGGGGTCAGGGGTGCAAACTGGTTCCACACCCGTGCTTCGTTAAACGGATAGGTCATATTGGCCATCATGGCCACATGAAAATGGGCCCCGCCACCATTTTCCAGGGAGAAAAATCCGCACCGGTCCAGATAGGGTCCCATGAGCTTGTCCTCTGCCAGGCGGAAACGGTTGCCGGAGTTGGACTGGGTGATGTCCCGGGCAGTGGTGTCGGAAAAATGAACGATACCGGCGTCTCTGACATAATCTATCAAGGCCTGGCGGTCCCCCCTGGGATACCTGCCTGCTGCAGGCACCGGCGCCAGGGCCGGCATCACAGGATGAAAATCACCCAGGCGTTTGTCTGCACCCCCCCGGTAGTCTGACAACTGAATATGGGGGTTGTAGCCCATGGCGGATATTTCAGCCATAAGCCGTGACAGGCGCAGGCTCTCAGGCTCACTGTCTCTGTAGTGCATCAGCTCAGGGGTTTTTTCCACAAACCGGGTATCATAGAGACCGGACCGGAATACCGGGTCAGCCACAATTTTCTGGTGAAAGGGAATGGTGGTTTTTACACCGCCGATGATATATTCCTTCAGGGCCCGGTTCATGACAGCCAGCGTTTTTCCCCAGGTTTCGCCGTGTGCGATGAGCAGGGAGGCGGCAGAATCATAGTTTGAGGGAAATTCATACCCGCCTGCGATGCAGGAATCCAGCCTGACACCGGGTCCGCCAGGGGAGATATACCGGGCAATGTGACCCGCATTGGGGGCAAAATCGTTTCGCGGGTCTTCACAATTTATGCGCACCTGGATGGCATGGGCTGTGGGCCGTGTTTTTTCATCGGTGAAGCGCAGCCGCGACCCGAATGCAACGGCAATCTGCTCCTCCACAAGGTCAATGCCGTAGCGGCATTCAGTAATGCCGTGCTCCACCTGAAGCCGTGTATTGACCTCGATGAGATAAGGATTCTGGTCTTCATCCACAAGGAATTCCACCGTGGCAAGGGAATAATACCCCACCTCTCTTACCAGGGCTTTGGCATATTCCTTGAGCCGCTGCCGCAGCGCTTCGGTCATTCTCGGCCAGGGGGACGGGGTAATCTCCACCAGTTTCTGGTGGTTTCGCTGGACAGTACAGTCCCGTTCATCAAAGGCAAACACATTTCCATGCTGGTCTGCAATGACCTGGATCTCTATGTGGCGCACGGATGTGAGCAGTTTTTCCACATAAATCCTGGGGTTGCCAAAGGAGGCTTGGGCCAGGACAGCGGCTTTGGAAAAAGCGGTTTCCAGCTGGTCCATATCATAAATTTCATAGATGCCCCTGCCGCCACCGCCGCCTTCAGCCTTGAGCATGACCGGCAGGCCCAGATCCAGGGCGATTTTTCTGGCCTCCTCCATTTCAACGGCATCAAGTGATCCCGGCACCACCGGAACTTTAAGTTTTCTGGCAAGTTCCCTGACCTGGACCTTGTTCCCTAAAAGGGTCATGGGCTTGGTAGGGGGACCGATGAACAAAATGCCCTTTTTCGCACATTTTCTGGGAAATCCTGCATCTTCTGAAGCAAATCCCCATCCCGGATGAACCGCCACCACATCCTTTTCTTTGGCCAGTTCCAATATCCGATCGATCTCCAGATAGGCCCGGGGATTTTCCCCCAAAAGGATTAATTCCTGGGCACCTGAAGTGAACGGGGCGGTTTTGTCAACATCGGTAACCGTCAGAACAGGGATGGCCATGAGCTCTTCTCTTATGGACCGGATGATCCGCCTTGCCGTGATACCGCGGTTGGCCACCAGGATTTTTTTGCCTGCAATCTGTTTGACAACCTGTTCAAATGTCTTTTCTTCCATGTAATTCTCCTTGCGTGTCATCATGTCATCCTGGGATGGACGGTTCCTGAACTGATGGGCGATATGCCCTTTGTTGTCCGGATGCAAAGCCGGCCTGCGGGATCTATTCCCAGAATCCGGGCAGGGCCGTCATTTTTGCCGGTGTTTTCCACAACCACAACCTGGTCTTTCCAGGCAAGGTGGGCATCAACCTGTTTGGCTACCAGGGCCGGGTCTGATACCAGGGCGGGAAACTGCTGCAGGATATGTATCAGACACAGATCCCACAGCCTGTAAGGGTCAACATCTACACCAGATGCCTGTAAACATCCAGCTTTTATGTGAAAAAATTTTTCCGTGCCGCTGTTTTCCGGTGCTGCACACAGGTTCATCCCGATGCCGGCTATCATTGCCTGGTGTTTGTCCTCAATCAGTATCCCCCCCACCTTGCAGGGGCCTGCCATGATATCATTGGGCCATTTTATCAAACCCGTCACCCCCAGCTCTTCCAGTGTCCGGACAAGGGGCAGCGCCAGGGCCATGGACAGCAGGGTACCCAAGTTTCGGGCTGCATCAGGCAGGCGCAGGGCTGCAAAAAGGTTTCCGGAAACAGACACCCACTGCCTGCCCATCCTGCCCCTTCCCCTGGTCTGGTTTTCAGCAAGGACCCAGGCATATTCCGGAAACCTGCCTGACCTGTAGAGGTCCCAGGCAAGGTCCATGGCAGACCCGCAGGTTTTTGTCACAAATCCGGGGCATCCCTGCCATTGCTGACGGATAAACCCTGCAAATGCATGGTTATGATCTTTCAGATATATACCTCCATAATCCCGGGCCGGGTATTTGTCCAATGCCTGAAAGCCGGACATTGTTTTATTTTTTTCTATCGTCTTATTTTTTTTTCTGGTGGTCCCTGCCCAGGTGAAAGTTGATCCAGGAGGAGGTCTTGTTCAACTCCCACATGCGGGGGGGAACAAAATCCTGTGCCAGGGTATGGGCTTTTTTGCAGCGGTCCAGACGGGCATACGCCCGAACCCACACACATTTTTTATCCGGGTTGACCTCGCAGAACCCGTTACGGCTTCCGCCGCAGGCACCGTTTCTGGTATGTTTGGGGCAGCCCGATTCCGGGCACAGAAAGGCTGTGTGCTGAATGGCACAGTCCCCGCAGCTCTGGCAGGAGAGCAACGGTTTTTTAACCGGGTCTTCCAGCAGACGCTTGACCCATTTGCCCAGGTTATTTTTATCCGCCATCTGGGCAAAGCGCCGGTAAAGGGGTGCCAGTCTGCTTTTTTTCTCAAAAAACAGGGAATGGGCCTTTTCCAGGAAGGCATGGGGGATATGCTCTGTGATATTTTCTTTTACCCAATCCGGAATCCCGGGCTTTTCTGCAATGGGTGGCAATGGATTGTACAGGTAGAATCCGCTGCCGGTCTCAGAGGCAAACTCCTGTGTACTACCCTGCCAGCCGTTTTTTTCCAGCTCTTCCATACGGTCCAGGATCGCTGCCACAGTATTGAAACTTCTGTGAATTCCCCCGATGTGAATCCCCCTGTACCCCAGTGCCTTGACAATGAGGCCCAGTTTTGCTGCCAGATCAATGGAAAATTTCAGGCCGTTGTGCATATCCTTCCACTCTGTAATCACCCGGTTGTAAAGGTCATCACCGATATAGGCCCCGGGCACCCGGCAGCGGTTCATGGCCCTGGCCGATCTGGGGCTCAGCAGATACACCGATGCCATGACAGCCGGGTTTTCCCCCCGCTGCTTCAGGTAGGCCATCAATTCTTTGAATTTTTCCACATCATATCCCAGCTGGGTGATGAGAAAACAGGCACCTGCCATAAGTTTTTTATCCAGTTTTCTGTACTGGGCATGGGTTTCCGCTTCCGTGTTCTTAAAAGGAGATATGGCGCATCCGGTGAAAAACCCGTCCGGGTCGCCTGACGCATACAGCCGGTGATTGAGCTGCTGGAGCATGGCGGTGAGGATGACCGAATCAAAATCAAACACCGGTTTTCCCTGGCCCCCGAACCCTTTGCCCGAATAATCCCCGGTCAGGGCCAGGATATTTTTCATGCCCATGCGGGCCAGCTGCAGGGCACGGCTTTCCATTCCCACCCGGTTCAGGTCCCTGCAGGTGAAATGGACAATGACATCCAGGCCGCATGCAAAAATTTCAGATCCCAGCACATCCGGACTCAAAGAAGGGTTTCCCCCGGGGTTATCGGTGATGGATACAGCAGATACCCGTCCGTCTGCAAAAGCGTCCCTGGCAATGCCCTTGAGGGTATCGGTATTTCTTCCTTTGGATTCCCGGCCCGGAACCAGTTCCAGGGTTACCACAAAATTTTTGGGGTTGAGCAGTTCATCTTTGAATATTCTCAGCATGAAAGTTCCTTATAAGTCCTGATCAAGACATGCAGCCAAAATGTTAATATATATCATATCTTTGTTTTCAAACAAAACCGTGTTTGGTGTCAATTTAAAAAAACATGGTTTACATATGATATCCCCTGGCATTTGCCTCTTGTGTGTTGATATCCCTTTTATTTATTTGACAATTGCCGTTCTTTGGGTAAAATGGGCCTTTATTTAATATATCTTTGTGGCAGGCATACCCCTGTCAACAATACAGGAGATGAGGATGAAGATTCTGACATTACTGGGCAGTGCCCGGAAAAAAGGCAACACCGCAACCTTACTTGGCTGGATGGAGGAGGAACTTCGCAGCCAGGGCCATGAAGTGACCAGCATCTATCTTCACGGCAAAAATTTGAACGGCTGTATGGGCTGTGGCAAATGCAAAGAGGTTCCAGATGATGTGGGATGTGTACAGAAAGATGATGTTCCGGAAATTCTGGACCTGATGGTGGCAGCCGATCTGGTGGTATTTGCCTCTCCTTTGTATTTCTGGGGTGTTTCTGCCCAGCTCAAGGCGGTTATCGACAGGACCTACAGCCTCTATACCCGGTTTCATGAACCTGACCATGCCTCTTTGCTGGAAGGCCGGCGCCAGGCCCTTCTGGTAACAGGTGCGGGCAGCTGGGAAAACAATGCCGAGGCAGCATTTACAGCCTTCGGCCGGATGCAGAAACCCCACAAAACCATCCATAGCGGAACATTGTACATAGGCAAATGCACAATACCGGCAGATATGGATGCATCCGTCCGGGAACAGGCCGCTGCATTTGCCCGGCAGATAACCGTATAACACAGGATACACAGCATAAAGGTCTCTTTGCCCATGGAAGAAAATATCAGCATGCAGATCATGATGCGGCTGCGGCAGATTATTCAGGAGATGTCCAGACACTCAAAACAACTCCAGGAAAAATACAACATCACCCTGCCCCAGCTGATCTGTCTTAAAGAGGTTGCAGACCATGGTCCCATTGCCATTGGTGCATTAACGCAAATTGTTTTCATCAACAATTCCACGGTCACCGGCATCATTGACCGCCTGGAAAAACGCAAACTGGTGCAGCGGATCAGAATCAGCCAGGACCGCAGACAGGTGCATGTGGAAATCACCCGGGCCGGTGTAAAATTTCTGGAAGATGCCCCCACCCCCATCCACCACCGGTTCATGGAAAAACTGGAAAAGATGGAAGCAAAGGATGTTTCCATGCTTTTGTGGGGACTTGAGCTGCTGGTGGACATGCTGGGCAAGAGCGTTCCAGGGTCCAGCATTCCCGAACCACCCAAGCACCTCATGCATCCGGAAGAAGACCTGACCGATCCCAACGGCAATATTTAGCCCTGGTCTTTTTTTAGAATTTTTTCTTGACAATGCCATTTCATAAATGGTACTTATGTACAAATATATTTTGAATAGAAAATATTTTATTGCATAAATACCATAGTAATAATTTTCTAACAAAAAATTAATCTGTCTTGCAGCACCCGGTTTTCAGACGGGGGATTTTTCATTGCAGGCTTTCTCTTGTCCGGCACCAGCGCCGGTGTTCATAACCTAAACCAAAAAAAGGGAGAAACATTATGTTACAGGATATAACGACCTTTCAACCCCGATTAAAGGTCTTTAATAAAAAACAGGCAATGGCCATCCACGATGCAGCCTTGAAAATTCTTGCAACCACAGGGTTCCGCATGGAACATGACGGGGTCCTGGAAATGCTGCTGGACAATGGATGCAGCATGGACAAGGACAACCGTGTGACCATGCCCGAAGCCCTTATCGAAAATGCCGTCATGTCTGCCCCGAAAAAATTTGATATCTATGATCAGGCCGGGAACCTGACCATGCCCCTTGAAGGTGAAAACTTTTTCTTTGGCACCGGTTCTGATACGATTTTTACCGTTGATCTTGAAACAGGCGAAAGAAGGCGGCCTGTGCTGGCAGACACCGGCAATTTTGCCCGGCTGGTGGATGCGCTGCCCAACATGGATTTTTCCATGTCCATGGGAAATCCTGAAGACGTGGACATTGAACAGATTTATGTCCAGGTTTTTGAGGAGATGGTCCGCAACAGCAACAAACCCATCTGCTTTATTGCCGACAGCGGCAGGGACATAAAACAGATACATGACATCGCCTGCGCGGTTGTGGGCGGAGAAGAAGAGCTGCGCAAAAAACCATTTTTATTCAACTATTCCGAAGCAATCAGCCCGCTGCACTATCCGGAAAACGTCATGGAAAAGCTGGTGTTCTGTGCTGATAAAGAGATCCCCATCTGCCTGCCGTCCGGGTGCAATGCCGGCGGCGGAGGCCCTGTGACCCTTGCCGGTGCAATGGCCCAGGGTATTGCGGAAAACCTTGTGGGACTTGTGATTCATCAGTTGACCCGCAAGGGGGCACCGTTTTTGTTTGCTCCCAATGTTTCTGTTCTGGACATGAAACACACCGTGGTTTCCTACGGATGCACGGAATGGAGCCTCACCCAGGCCGCCTTTGCTGATATGCGCGATGAACTGTACCAGATCCCCATCTGGTCTTTTGCCGGTTCAACCGATTCCAAAGTCATTGATGCCCAGGCAGGGGCTGAAGGCATGCTCTCCATTATCACGGCCATGCTGTCCCGGTGCAATGTGATCCATGATGTGGGATATATTGAATCCGGTCACACGTCCAGCCTGGAAATGCTGACCATGGCGGATGAAATGGTGGCCATGGCCAAATTTTTTGTGGAAGGCATCCCTGTAAACGAGCAGACTCTGGCCCTGGATGTCATTGACCGGGTCAGCAAAAGCTCTGAAAATGCCATCTTTTTAAGCGACCCGCATACCTTTGCCCATTTCCGCACCGCCCATCTCATGCCGGAACTCATGGACAGGTCCAGGTTTGAATCCTGGGAAAAAGAGGGCAAAACAGATCTGTTCACCCGGTGCAATGAAAGGGCAAAAGCACTGCTTTCCTCCCATGAGGTCAAAAAGACCTCCCGGGCGGAAGAAGCATTGACAGCCCTGTAGCTGATAGCGGTTAGTTTTTAGCGGTTAGCAGTCAGCTGAGTACTGATGGCTGACGGCTTTCATATAAACCCACCATGGCCGCACCCGGAACTAACAAAACAAGCAGGTTGCTTCACATGAAGTTAAGTAACAGACCATGGTGCCCGCAATCACCTGTATCTTCCGGTGATTGCGGGCACCATTTCATGTATGGGCTATTTCGCTTTCGCCGGTGCGGGCATCCATAAATTTCATGGCAGCACCCACCAGGGCCATGACCACAGGCAGCAGATAGTCGGATATGGTTCCTGAATCACCAGTATTTTCAGCTATTCCAGGCACCAGTATTATATGCCCCAAGGGGGATTTTTTCAGATTGGACAGTCTGGCATCCCGGGAAAACCCTTTCTGGGTTATGACCACCAGCCGGGCATACCGGCTGCCGAAAGTGGCCAGTTCATCCAGTGCAGCATCAAACCGGGCTTCACTGGTGGCATCAATAATTATAAGGCAATCCTGGTCTGTATCATATTCCGGCCTGAGCACCGGCAGATACCACTGGCCGTCAACAAAAAAAGGCAGAACCGCATCCGGTGAAAACGGCAGGGACGGGTTGGACAAAAATTCATCCACGCCAGCCCCTCCCAGGTAGCGGGCTTCCCATTTGCGCACCAGATTTTCCCCAAAAACTGCTTTCAGGTTTTTTTCAGGTACCAGTTTTACATATTTTTCATCCACCCGATAGTCCACCATTACCAGATGGGAATAGGCGGAAACCCCGAATGGATCACTTTCTATGCCCCGGCATTTCTGACCCCTGAAATGAATTTTCCAGGTTATGCAATTTCCCCGCATGCTGGTCAAAAACAACTGCTTGTTATAGGCTTTATTTTCTTTAATGGCATTTTGCAGCTGCCTGTGCAGGACCGCATCGGCCAGAATTGTCTGCACCATGGGCAGCATCAGCTTAAAATGGGCATCAAGCCGTTTTGCCCGTCCGGGAAACCGAAAGGACATCACCTTTGAAAAAAACAGGGACAATGCCACATAAACCTGTTCGTACCGGCATAAAAGACCGGGGTTTTTCACATAATACCCGTCATGGGAACCAACAGACAATTTTTGTGATACCACATCATTTTCAGGACCGATCCAGAGCAAATTTTCATGGGGAGAGTCAAATACCCCGGACAACCTGTTTTCATCCGGTCTCTGGGAAGCAACGATGGCCAACAGATTATCCTTCAAGCTGATGCCTTTAATTTTTTCCGCAAATTCCACCTGGATGGGGATCCTTAAAAAAGGTTCCCACAACCGTGCAAAATTCCGGCACCCGGCTTCAGCCTGTTTGTCCATGGGAACAAAAATCAGCATGCCGTCTTCTGCCAGGTGGGTAAAAATCAGGTGGGACAGTTTTTCCAGCCTGGTATCATCGGCTTGTGTAAAAACAGCTGAAAAAGCATCTTTTTCATGCAGGGCCGCGCCAAGCGCAAGAAGGTCCTGATAATAACGCGTTTCAATATTGTCTTTTGCCAGATTAAGCCAGCAGAGGGACTCGGACTTTTGCACCACGGGATAAATGCCAAGTCCCAGGGCCTGCTGTTTTTGGTCCATATCATCCAGAATATCGGAAAAAGACCAGTCTTCGCCGTTTTTTGTCCTGCCGGCGGTTACGGATTTTGCCATGTTTCTGGGCATTTCACCTGCCTGCCTGCCATGGGCAAGACCAAAATAAAATCCCAGTAAAAAAAGAAACGGCAAATCCATAAACGGCTGAAAATGGGCAGACACTTTGGGCAGCAGAATCACCTGGTCTGCCAGTTCTCTGATCACTTCCTGTTCTCTGTTCTGGTAAATCACTGCAATAAAAGGCTTGTTGTGTCTGTGCAGGGCCGCCATGAACTGGACAGCTTCATCCATGCGCTGCCTGTTGGTGGCAAGCACCAGAATGAAATCATTTTTGGTCGTGGGAATTTCCAGAAACCGGTCCAGTTCTGAATAGTCAACCGCTGTTCCCATAGAGGTCCAGGCATTGAGTTCCAGGTTCAGTGCCCCGATTTTGGCAGCACCCACATCGTGAAATGCATCCACAACATAGTGAAGAACCGTATTTTGCATATTTTTGGTGGCTTTTGTGCAGAATGCCGGCACTGATTCATCTGTGAGCATGGTATCCAGAAGTCCCGGCAGGGTGTGCATTTCTTTGACCAAATCGGCACTGCTATCTGTTTTACCGTTTACAGCCCCGCTCATGTACAAACAGAAGAGATCCAGGATCAAAAGCATGCACATGGCACTTTTCAATGGTGCCACAGTGACCTCTTCTCCACTGAGAACCGGGATAACCCCGGCACTTTTCCGCACCACCAGGGCCATGTCGGAAAACGGTTTTTCCGTGATACCTATCATGAGAATGTTGTGTTTGAGCAGTACCACGGCACAATCAATCATATCCGAGGTGGTGCCGGACCAGGAAACCATGACAACCAGGTCCCGGTCAGGGTTGATGGCGGTTTTTACGTGGCTGATATCAGCAGGAGTGGTCACAACAATGTTGATGCCGGAAAAAAACGATTCCATTGTTTTTTCCACGATTTCCGCCAGCAGATAACTGAATCCGGTGCTTACCAGGACGATGCGGTTCAGGTTGGCCATATTGCTGCCGAAACGCCTTTCCAGAAGGCGGCGCCGGATATCAAACCGCGGCTGTGACATGCCGGCATCTGTATACCGGTCCAAAATATCTTTCATCAGGCCGGGGGTTTCCAGCAGGTGCTCTTCATAAAATGTTTTGCCAAAATCCTTTTGAAATGACACAGGGCTGATATATGTCTGCTCAGGGCGGATGTCTGTGCGGATTTTGCCGGAAAAATCCTGGAAATACAGGTGGCGCATCACCGTATCTTTCCCTGCTTTTGTCTGAATCCGTGCAAACATCTTTGGCTGGTCCAGGGCGTAGATATCCACAAGAAACGGGGTCAGCAACGCCTTTTTCTCCTGCCTGAACCAGTCATCCTGTTTCCGGGTTTCTCCACCAAAAAAATCCGGTTCCACAATCATGGATTTTTTTGAAAAATCTTTCATCAGTTTCATCAGCCTGATCCGGGTGGACTGGATCAATGTCTGGGGAAACAGTCCCAGGGCGGCATTGATATCCGACACCACCATGAAATCAGATGTTTCCCGGCGTTTGACAATATACACCGGCCGGTTGTGGGCCGCCACAAAGAGCCTGTCCGGTGATACACGGCTGATGCCGGATACGGCAAACTGGCCCCCTGATGGGATCATGGCCTGTACCGCCCTGATAAAGGCCATTTCATCTATATCATGGATATTTTTTTGGCTCAGGGTCTTGAATATTGTATAATCAATGGACTGGCTGCAGATGGACATCTCCTCAAGTTCAAGGCGGTGCTGGTCCTCAATGATTTTATACCGCTGGTTTTCCTGCCAGGCAGTCTCAAAATAATGGCCCCAGAGCATGGCGAACAATTCCGTGGAGTTGTCCGTGCGCAAACTCATGCCGGCCACATGGGTAATGTATTGTTTTAGCCGGGATTCCACATCTGAATCAAACTGGCCGTTCAACACAACCGCCCGCACCTTGTGCTGGTCCATAAACGGATGGGCGTTGCGCACAGAAATGGCTGACTGGATAGCCCAGCGGCCCTGGCCGATCACCGGCTGCACCATGGATTTGAGAAGGAGCGGGTGGGTGGGACCCGGCACATGGCCCAGGGGAAAGTAATTACCGGCCTGTGCCACCGGAATCTGTTTCATATAGACCCGGGTCTGATAATACGCCAGGACAGCGGTGGCAGCAAGGCCGTAAAAATTACAGGTTCTTTCAATCCGGTAGAGGATCTGCCACTGCCGGGCAGGCCGGTCTGTATAAGCGGTCCAGAAATTTTCAAATATGAGCTGGATCCGGTCGGCGGCCTCCTCTGTAAGGCCGGCCAGGACCCAGGCATCCAGGTATCGGAAAAGATTGGCAATACCATCTGTACTGTAATCAGCGGGCAATGTGACGATCACCTGCCGCAGGTAGTGCCAGACATATTTTCTTGCAAAGGGATGTTTCGGTCCCTGCCCGGCTTCCACACGCCGGGGCCGGACCGGGGTTTCATCATAGGCAAACCGGTTGAAAATCTGAACAAATTCATGGAAAAGATCAGATGCGTCCACCGGCAGGGGCGAAAATTTTTCAGCCTGGGCCACCTGTTCCTGGAATCCCTTTTTAATCAGTTTTTCCACCACCGCAGCAGGCAGATCATAATCCATTATCATGCAGTCCACAGCTGCCTTCAACGCTTTGGGCGAATCAATGATGAAAATATTCTGCATCCGTGGATTTCCGCAGGTTCCCGGTTCCACCTGGCAGATGGTCTGTGTGTCCGTTATCTGGGACCATGTGGGAAAAGATGCAGTTTTTTTTGGAAAAAACCCTTCATAGACGCGCAGTTTTTCCTGGACCCGGGCCATGAGACCGGCATGGTTTCCTTTGTCGTCATCCATGAAGGCAGCTGCCTGCAGGTCCCCGTCTTCAAACACCGGATGTGTCATAAGGTGGTCGATGAGATTTTCCACCGACCCCAGCTCCCGCCGGATCTTGATGGGCTCCAGATCACTGCCCGGCAATCCGATGCCGGTGCTGTCCGGGGCCCGGTAGACAATGGCCCACATACCGGATAAAATCCTTGTCAGCCGGTTCTGGGCATCTCC
>JAZBPL010000240.1:0-34490 GCA_036351635.1 Desulfotignum sp. | reverse complement strand
GTTTCTCTGTCAAGCAGTGCCGGCCCTTTCTGGACTGGGTTTATATGTTTCTCCGCAAAAGTTTTATCTGACATGCTTTCTCCTCTTTGATATTACATGGGATTTGTTATAGTAAAGAGCAGAACAAAATGCAATGTGAAAACCATGGAGGCGACCATGCCCAAAGACAGGTCCGTAAAATTGAAGCTGCTGCGGCAGCCGGTAACAGAGGGTGCCGGGGTACGGCTGCACCGGCTGTTCGGCCATGCTGAAGCCCCGGCCCTTGACCCGTTTCTTCTGCTGGATGATTTCCGGTCTGATGTACCGGCAGACTATCTGAAAGGGTTTCCCTGGCATCCCCACCGGGGCATCGAAACCATTACCTATGTCCTGAAAGGGGATGTGGAACATGGGGACAGTTTGGGGAACCAGGGGACCATCTCGTCCGGGGATGTGCAGTGGATGACCGCCGGCAGCGGCATCATCCACCAGGAAATGCCCAAAGGAGATGAAAACGGGTCCATGCACGGATTCCAGCTGTGGGCCAACCTGCCGGCGGCCCGGAAGATGATCTCCCCGAAATACCGGGATATCACTGCTGACCAGGTGCCGGAGGTTATCCTGTCGCAGCAGGTCCGGGTGAAGATCATCGCCGGAAATATCGATGGGGTAAAAGGCCCGGTGGATGACATCGTCATTGAACCGACATTTATGGACTTTGCGGTGCCGGCCGGTGTTGAATTCAGCCATGGGGTGGATCCTTCCCACACCGTTTTTATCTATGTTATCGGCGGCAGGGGCATGACCGGGGATACAGGAATTGAAAACGGGGACCTGGTGCTTTACGGCAAAGGAGACCGCTTGACTGTGTCTGCCACAGATGAACCAATCCGGTTTCTGCTGTTGTGCGGCCGGCCCCTGAAAGAACCTGTGGTATGGAAAGGCCCCATTGTCATGAATACCCGTGAAGAGCTGGAAACCGCTTTTCAGGAATACCGAGAAAACAGGTTTATCCAGCCAGTTCAATAATTGTCGGTGGATTGCCATTCTCCATCTATACCCGGTAATCTATTATAAGCCCCATTTGGTTGTGAATATTTTTAACGAGCGAATTTAAACTGCTGTTGGTTATGGGACGGGTAAAGCTCTTATTAATTTTTTTATTATTGCCCATTGTAACAACATTCAGGTAGAGATCATTTTCACTTCCATGCACACAAAGCCTTAAAGGAGAATTGTTGTCTTTGAGGGTTTGGTGGGTATCATTGGCAAGTCTTGTCAGTGCATAATATTTGCCGCTCGTCCGTCTTTTGAGGGGCCTTCTGGATTTGTCTCGCAGTCTGGAATTGACAGTTTTCTGATTCCAGGATGGCAATTTTGCATAATGAAATATTTCAGGTACATTTTCCATTGAGACACCTTTGACAGGTAACTTTTTTGGTTTGCTCCAATGGTTATTGCCGGCAAACTGTATTACACCGTACTCTGAGTTTGGTTCAGGCTATGTCGTAATATTAATCTTGTGCCGATATAAGTTTTGTCAAGCTAAAAAAGTTTGGAAATAGAAAGGTATGCAGTAACCGGGCAGGGATTCAGGATAAGGAAAGTTTCTATGGCATGGAACCTGTAATATGAAACAGCAGCACCCCATGATCGGATCGGGGGCCGCCGATGGTCATGCTTCGTTTATTTTTCAGCAAAATCCGTGTTTGAAACACGGATGCGCCCTTTTGCAGGATCTGAATGTCATACTGGATTCTGCCACCCTGGCTTCCGGTGGGGGTCAACTGCAGGATCCGCTGATCAGGCAGGTTGATACGGCCCTGCTGCTGGAATGCCAAAGACAGGGTCCGGTCCTGCAGCAACGTGTATTCGGTATATTTGAATACTGATTCCAGTTCAGGAACTATTTGTCGCAATGCCGGATCAACAGCCCGTGACCGGGTGGATGCCTGGATCACCTTGACGGCTGTCATTGCCTTGTCCTGGGCAAAGACGGTCTGTGCCGGGCAGCAGCACCAGATTATCCCGGCGGCAATGGCGGCAAACCGGATCAAATTTATAAATCGGATCATATCCCTTCCTTTCATGATCAGGTTTCTGAATACCAGATAATGGTATGATGTGTGTCAGGTGTTTCCAGAATCATGACCGCAGTATAATCGGTATTGATGGATGTGACAATAGCACTGGGGCCGGTCGTTACTGTTTCATCATGATTAGGGGCATACACACTGATAAAAAACAGGGCCGCAATGGATACGGCCGTCGCCAGAAAAGGCCGGACCGGCTTGCTGAAAAACCTGGAGGTCCAGGGTTTGGCAGATTTTTCAACCGGTTTTCCCATTGTCTGGTACAGACAGGTTAAATCAATGGCCACTCCCGGCAGTTCTGCCATTTCATTGAAAGACCGGGAGACATCCAGGAACTGTGCAACAAGATCACGGCAGGCAGGGCAGGTGTCCAGGTGCTGTTGGATTTGCTGGAGCTGATGCCGGGGAAGTTCACCATCGATATACCGGCTGATCTGTTTTTTGGAATATTTGCCGCATGTTTCTGTCATACCGGTTTCTCCTGTGGATCTTTTGCTTTCATGGAACGGGTCACCTGTTTTCTGGCGTTGTAAAGCCGTGAGGCCACCGTGCCTTTCCGGATATGGAGGAAATCGGCAATCTCTTCATAGGAAAGCCCTTCCAGTGCGTAAAGCACAAAAACGACCCGTGTCTTTTCCGGAAGATGCTTGACAGCATCCATAACCCGGTTCCTGAACTGTTTTTTCCGCATCAAAATTTCCGGTGTATCCTTCTGCATGATTTCCCTTGAAATGATGCTTTCATTTTCAACGGTGATGGGATCATGGTGCCACCGGAACCGCCGTTTCCATTTGCGTTTCCAGTTGAGGCATTGGTTGACCGTAATTTTTCTCAGCCAGGTGTAAAGCATGGCATCCTGCCGGAATGAATGGATCTGCTGGAACACGGTGATAAAAACATCCTGAACAATTTCCCGGCTTTCCTCGGGGTCCAGTGTGATGCCATATGCCACCTTAAGCAGACGTTTCTGAAACATGTTCACCAGAGTTTCAAAGGCCTGTTTTTGCCCCTTTTTGAGCTGTTCCACCAGGTCCTGTTCATCCCTTATCCTGTCTGTATCAGCATCTGTTTCCACTGCAGCCCTTTGCCTGTTGGGGCCTGATCAATATCGGACCCACACCCGTATTTCTTTCCAGTATCCATCCCGGGCCCTGAATTTTTCATGCCGGTCTTTGTTCCATTTCCCTTTTCGTTTGTGGTGGCCCTGATTCCACCTGGTGTCATATACAGGTTCCACCCAGATCCTTTCAATTTCCCAGCGTCCGGCAGGTTGCTGGGCATGCCACCGCGTATTTCGGCATTGGGATCTGCGCTCATAGGCTGGCGGCCCCGGATGCCGGTGCCGGACCTTGTGTCCGGAGGGCTGATTCAGGCCCTGATAAATGACGGTTCCCAGCACTGCGGCCCCGACCCCCAGCAAAAATCCTTCCCTTGTTTTTCTGTCTGCCTGGGCAGGTGCCGTTGACAGGCAGATGAACGCTGCAACCGCAGTCATTATCGAGATCAACTGTTTCATTTTTGTGCGCTCCTTTTTTCACATTACGCGTTATACCCTGTTGATTTAAAATACATCCTGTCTTTCTTTACCAGGGTGGACACCGTAAAAAGAAAAATATTCACATTTTTTTCATGACAGACTGGGCCCCCTCACAATTTGCTGCATGGTTACCCCGGCTCCCCCGCAGACCACAACCAGAATATTGCGGGCGGCATTCAGAATTTCTAAGGGTTCATAGACAGCCGCAAGAGCGGCACCGCAGGCAGGTTCGACAAGAACCCTGTGATCCAGGGCAAAGCTGCGGCATGCATCCAGAGCCTGTCTATCACTTACCAGATGGCTGTGAACGTTGAATTTCAAGGCATGGGCAAAGGCCTGTTTCGCAACTTTTTTTGCCCCCAGTGATGTGGCAATGCTGGTAATCTCATCAACAGCTGTATGTTTGTTCTTCCGGATCGATGCGGCGAGGGATGCTGCACCTTCTGTTTCCACTGCAATGACCGGTATAGCGGAAAGGCCGTTTTTGACCAGCCCTTCAATTACCCCGCACAGCAGACCACCCCCGCCCACAGACAAAACCACTGCATCCGGCGTTACACCCTGTCGCACTGTTTCGTCAATCATGCCGGCATGCCCTGCCCACAGCAGTGGATCATCGAACGGATGAATATACACCCACCCCGGTGCCATGATCTGGACAGCATGGGCATGTGCTTCCTGCCATGATGCCCCCGCAACCACGACGCGGGCGGATTCCTGGGTAATGAGTTCGATGGACCGGGAAGGCGTTGTCTCCGGCACAACCACTGTGACGGGAATGCCCAGTTTGCGCCCGGCGTACGCCACTGCGATCCCTGCATTTCCCCCTGATGAGCTCAGAAATTGTCTGGCGCCTGCTGCAGCATGGGTCATGCAGGCATTCCCGATGCCGCGCAGTTTGAACGAGCCGGATGGCTGTATTGATTCCATTTTGAGCCATACCCGCCCCCCTGCTTGTCGGGAAAGGGGCAAGGACTCGATGAGCGGCGTTTCAATATGCAGTTTCTGGTTATCCATGTATCATCCATTCCGTTTCAAAGGTGTCTTTGATCACTGAAAGCATGGCTTGTCTGGTATTTTCCATTTTCAATTAATAGCACGGTCCAGTAGTGTTGACAATAAAAGCCCCGGGTTGTAACGGGTTTTTCCCTCCGGGGATGCCCCTGAGGGCATATGCATTGCAGAAAATGGGTTTGACATATTCCTCTATAAGAGACTGACCGTTTAGATCACTCGTCCTGGCAGGCGGGACAGTTGAATTTTGTTTGACAGATCCGGTTTTTTTGTTTTATTCCTGCATAGTCTCGGAGGTGATACGGTATGGGTGTACAGAATCGATTGAATAACGGAAAAATATCTTTGACCGCCGGTCTGCTGCTTCTGCTGGTATGTGCCATCTGGGGCGGCAATGCGGTCAGCATCAAATTCAGCAACCAGGGGATACCTCCGCTGCTTGCGGCAACGATCCGTTCCGTGGCCGCTGGCTTTCTGGTGCTGTTCTGGGCAAAATTCAAAGGACAGGACGTTGTTTTTCCCAAAGGTGCCAGACGGCATGGGGTGATGATCGGTCTGCTGTTCGGGCTTGATTTTCTGTTTTTATATTGGAGCGTTTCATTTACAACCGCTTCCAGGGCCACCATTTTTTTGTATTCCCATCCATTCTGGGTGGCCCTGGGTGCGCATTTTATCCTGGATCAGGATCGGCTGCGTCCCGGAAAAGCCGCAGGGCTGATTCTGGCGTTTGTTGGCTTGTGGATGGTTTTCAGGATCAAATCCCCCATGCTGCCGGAAAACAACTGGATCGGTGACGTGATGGGGCTGGCCGCAGGTGTTTTCTGGGCAGCGACAACCCTGTATATCAAACGCATCAGCCAGACGGTGACCCTCAATCATTACCAGACCCTGTTTTCACAGCTCATATTTGCCATTCCGGTTCTGCTGGCGGGATCACTTCTGTTTGAACATGATTATACCATTGTTCTGTCTGCCAATGTGTTGTGGGCAATGGCCTATCAGATCGTGGTGGTGGCTTTTTTCAGCTACACCCTCTGGTTCTGGATGATCCACAATTTTGCGGTAAGCGGGCTGACCGCATTCACCTTTCTGGCGCCGCTGTTCGGTGTCATTTTCGGTGCGGTGATTCTGTCTGAACCGGTGGGCATGATGGTCTGGTTCGGCCTGGCCCTTGTCTGCACAGGTATTTATCTGGTGAACAGATCTCCCAGGGGCAGGCCGTCCGGATGATTTTAAACTGACAAAGCACATAATTCTGTCTTAAAACCAATATATCCAGAGGAGCGGCAATGAAAATACCTGAAACAGGGCGAGCACGCGATGAGATTTTTCAAGCGCTGGGCCGGTACAAAAAAAATGATATGGACTGGCAGTCGGGCAGGGCGTTCGGCTATATTTTTGATCCGGGCAAAGAGATCCTGTCCTTTGCCAAAGATGTCTACAACCAGTTTTTAAGTGAAAATGCCCTGGATTTTACCGTTTATCCAAGTTTGCTGCAGATTGAGAACGATCTTGTTTCAATGATGAGAAAACACCTGCAGGGTGACCGGGAGGTGGTGGGTAACTTTACCAGCGGGGGCACCGAGAGTATCCTGCTGGCGGTGAAAACAGCCCGGGATTACTTTCGGATGAAACGCCCGGATATTACAGCGCCTGAAATGGTTGTTCCCACTACGGCACATGCGGCGTTTCATAAAGCAGCCCATTATTTCGGTATCAAAGTTGTGACCGTTTCCGTGGACGCCAAAACCTTTAAGGCCGATCCCGGCCGCATGGCAGCACACATTACCGAAAACACGATTTTTATGGCCGGATCCGCCCCCTCCTATACCCAGGGCGTGATTGATCCCATTGCCGCGCTTGTCCGGATTGCAGAAAAACACGGCATCTGGTTCCATACGGACGCCTGCATGGGCGGATTTCTGCTCCCCTATTTCAAAAGACTGGGCCGGGATGTCCCCGGGTTTGACTTCTCCCTGGAAGGGGTGTCCTCCATATCGGTTGATCTTCACAAATACGCCTATGCCCCCAAAGGCGCGTCCATGATCCTGTACCGCAATTCTGAGCTGCGGGCTTTCCAGATGTTTGCCTTCACCCGGTGGCTCGGTTACACCATGATCAATCCCACGGTCCAGAGCACCAAGAGCGGGGGGCCTCTGGCGGCGGCCTGGGCGGTTCTCAACTATGTGGGGGACAGGCAGTACCTTGCGTTTGCAGAAAAACAGCTTCTTGCGGTGGCAGCGATAAAAAAGGCAATTGCATCGATACCCGAACTGTTTCTTCTGGCCGAACCGGACATGACCCTGCTTTCATTCGGTTCTGAAAGCGTCAGTGTTTTCCATATCATCGATGAAATGAACCGCAAAGGGTGGTATATCCAGCCTTCTCTCTCATTTGACGGTGTGCCGGCCAATATCCATCTGTCGGTCACGCTTTCCAACGTGGCCCACACGGACCGGTTCGTTGCAGACCTGAAGCAGAGTGTGGCTGATGCAAAAAAACTGCCCACCGGAGAGCTGCTGCCCCATGTCAGACAACTCATGGAAAAACAGGGAGAGGCAATCCTGGAAGATCCGTTACCCCTGTTTGCGCTGGCCGGCATACAGGGCGGGCGTATGCCGGAGCGGATGGCACCGGTCAATGAGGTGCTGGATGCCCTGCCGCCCCAGTGGCGGGAAAACATTCTGCTGCAGGTGACCAACGCGTTCTTTCATCCGGAAGACTGATAAACCAACCGCAAGGAGAAATGAAACATGGCCCCACCGTTTCCCTTTGAACCGCTGCTGATTTTCGGGTTTCTCTCGCTGATGCTGCTTTTCGGGCTTTTGCTGAGGGCTGTCCTTCCCTTTTTCCAGAAATTTCTTTTCCCGGCAAGCCTGATCGGCGGCATGGCCGGGCTTGCGCTGATCAACACCGGTTTGTTCCCCATGGATACGGAAATGGTGAAGGCGTTTGCCTATCATTTCTTTAACATCTCCTTTATATCCGTGGGCCTGACCCCGCCTGATCCGGATTCCGCTACCGGGAAAAAAGGCAAGACCCTGATCAGGGGATCGGTCTGGATGGCCCTGGTCCAGGGGGCGACCTTCCCAATGCAGGCTGTTATCGGTACGTTCATCGTTTTTCTCTTTGTCACCGGCGGACAGCCCCTGTTTGAAAGCTTTGGGTTTCTGTTCCCCTTGGGCTTTAACGAGGGCCCGGGTCAGGCCCTGTCCTTTGGCAGGGTGTGGGAGACAGCCGGTTTTGCGGACGCCGCCACCATCGGGCTCACCTTTGCCACGCTGGGCTATTTTTTCTCCTTTTTTGTCGGGGTGCCCATGGCCAACCGCGGCCTGAAAAAGAAAACTTATGTCCGGGAAAAACTGCCGGAATTTTTTTCACGGGGGATTCTGCCCAGAAACCAGACCCCGCCTTCGGCGGGCGGGATGACCACCCACAGTGCCAACCTGGACAGTCTGGCATTCCAGTTTTCCCAGGTGGGGGTGGTCTATCTGGTCACCTATCTCTTTCTTGTTTTCATCACCCGCATCATCTCCCCGGACGTCGCGGGTATGCTGTGGGGGTTTTTCTTTTTATTCGGGCTGGTGTTTGCCGTCATCCTCCGCAGCCTGGCCGCCCGGACCCCTTTTTCCCGTCTGATGAATCCGCCCTTGCAGCGGCGGATCACCGGTTTTTCCGTGGACTATCTCATTGTCGCCACGGGCTGCGGCATTGAACTGCTCGTGCTCCGGACATATCTGGCCCCGCTTTTTGCGATCGCGCTGGCAGGCGGTGTTCTGACCACGCTGCTGGTGTGGATGCTGGGCAGACAGCTGTCGGAATACTCCCTGGAGCGGGCTGTGGCCATTTACGGCGTGGTGACGGGCACGGTGGCCTGCGGGCTGATGCTGCTCCGCATTGTGGACCCGGAGTTCAAGACCCCTGTGGCCAGGGAACTGGGGTTCATGAATATTTTTGCCGTTCCCGTGGTGGGGGGACTGACAGCCCTGCTGAATGCACCTTTCTGGTGGGACTGGAGCACCTTTTCCACCTCCCTTGTCTTTGCCGGCATCCTCTTTGCAGCCCTGGTGCTCCTCTTGAACAGAAAATTATGGCATAACCTGTAAAAAATGGATTTCGTGTTTTCAGACGCACTTTTCATGGCCGGTATTGTCTTTTTTTCATATACGGCCCAGAGCATATCCGGTTTCGGCAGCACCGTGATCGCCGTTACCCTGGGGGCCCATTTTTTTTCCCTTCATCTGCTGATCCCTGCGCTGGTATTTCTGGATCTGCTGCTGAACGGGTATCTCACGGCCCGGTACGCAGGGCATATCCGGCAAAAAATCCTCTGGGTACGGATCATCCCGTTCATGGCAGCAGGTGTGGCTGCCGGCCTTCTTTTGTTTGACATACTGGCCGGACCGGCACTGAAAAAAATTCTGGGGCTTTTTGTGATGGGGATTTCCGCAAGGGAAGTGGTGTCCCTTTTCACATCTTCTCAAAAAATGGTGCACCCGGTTGTGCAGAAAGTTTTCTTTACCCTGGCCGGTGTCATTCACGGCCTGTATGCCTCCGGCGGCCCCCTGGTCGTTTATGCGGCAAGCCGCCTGCCGCTGAACAAGACCGGTTTCCGGGCCGTGCTCACAGCGCTGTGGAGCATCCTGAGTGCCTTCATGACCCTCTTTTTTATATACAACGGCCAGTGGACAGGGGAGACCGTCCAGCTGACCCTGATTCTTCTGCCGAGTGTCGCCGCCGGTCTGACTGCAGGCGAGATACTCCACAAAAAACTGACGGAACGGCATTTCCGCTTCTTTGTTTATATCGTCCTCTTTGCCGCCGGTGCCACACTATTGTAGTGGAAAAACGTCTGAGTCAATGCATTTTTTGGGATTTCAACAGTACCGCTGTTCAATGCAGATAAAACCACTTGTTTCCCATCAGCGCCCTTGCTTCTGATGTAAGCGGAATAATGTCACTTTTGTCTAAAAGGGCCATGTTGAATTTCCGGTTCAAGGCGGCAAAATGCCGTAATCCGAATGCGATTTTGTTGAGATAGGAAAAGACCCCAACGGCCCCTGTGGAAAATGTATTCGCCTGTGTACCGTATATGGCGCGCAGATCAGGAAGATCGCAGAAGATCTCTTCAATGGTTGACCCATAGGGTGTGAATCGTTCCGGCACATGCCCGTTTTTTATCTGTTCACCAATTTTTTTTCCGGTCATGGCAGCGGCCATGGATGCCCGGCACAAACCGATCCCAAGCATATGGCCATCCCCGTAAGCAAGACCTTTGAACACCTGGTCCTCACTGGCAAATCCGCCGGTCATAACCATTGCCGGCAGGCGGCATCCTTCGGTCTGCAGTTTTTTACAAATGCGCACCACGGCATCTTCAAGGCAGATGGTGGGCAATGACCATTCGTTCATCATTTTTGAAGGGCTGTAACCAGAACCCCCTCCTGCACCGTCAAACGTGATCATGTCCACTTTGGCTTCACAGGCGATCCGGATCACCTGTTCGATATCTGCCCTGTCATATCCCGCCATCTTAAAATACATATTTTCCACACCCATGTCCCGTAACATGGCAATGTGCTCCATCAGGGATGTCTGTGTCCACAAAGGCAGTCTGCCATAGGTGTAAAAATTGGGACAGACCCCGTCTTCATACGCTTTTTGAACCAGAGTATCACTGGGATCCGGATGCACCAGGTTCCCCTGCTGCTGTTTGACAAGCGCGGTTTCAAGATCCTTTACCCGTATGGCCGGCTGGGTTCCTTTTGCCCCCTGCCCGAATTTGATCTCAATGGCTTTGGCCCCGTATTTTTCAATGGCAATTTTCGGCACACCCATCAGATCATCATCCACATTGCATTGCAGAACAATCTGCCCATACCCTCTGTCATATTTACGAAAGCAGTCCAGGGTTTTTTCCAGCAGCGGAAAATCCGTCACCTGTCCCTGTTCAATCTTTAACTCCGGTTCATTGTTTCGGGCATGTTCCCCAATCACACAGGTCACACCTGCCATTGCCGCTCCGGCAAAGTAATCTTCCCAGTTAAGCTTGATCAACGCCGGCAGGATAACGGGCATGGTCATCTTGACCTTGTTGAAAAAGCCATAGGTCTGTTCCAGGTCAACATTGAAAATAGTGGCTTCCTCAGCGGTCTCAGAAACTCCTTGTGCCCCGAACACACGGCCGTTGATATTGAAATGGGAAAAATCAATGGGATAATCTTTTTCCGATGCAATCTGGTTGCTCCCTGTCGTGGTCGGGTAAACCGTTTGGGCCCCAAGTACGGCTGCCTGTGCCACCTCGCACGTACCATTGCAATCTTGTGTGCAAAAGGAACACATTCCCGACTGGGGGGAGATAAAAGCGCTTCTGTTTTTTGCAAACGTAAATCCGGAACTCAATTTCGGTGAATATGACATGTGATTATACGCCCCCCAAAGCTGTGGTGTATTTTTTTCGAACCTGAACTGTTTTGATCAACCCGTATAGATCCGTTGCCAGGTATCCCAGTTTCTTTCGACATTACCAGCTTTTGGACGGCATTGGTATCTAAAAATCTTATAGTATCATTATTTGATATCATATAAAGGGTGCAGTGTCCCTTACACCTGGTTGCGCTTGTAAAAATAGATGACCACCAGAAGGCGGGCTTTTTTTCTGCCCAGGCTTTTACCGGCATGGGGGACGTTGGAATCAAAGTAGACATTGTCCCCGGGTTCCAGGATCAGGGTCTGGTCGCCGTGGATGAATTCCAGCTGTCCGTCCAAAACGTACATGCATTCTTCGCCTTCGTGGGAGTACATTTTGTGGATCTCGAAGGGGGCGTGGATGATGAAGGGTTCCATGTTTTTGCCGGGTTTGCCGCCGGCCAAGACCTCGTAGTCGTATCCGGCAAACTGGGGGGTCTCCTCGATGATGGTGCGGTCGCAGGCTTTTGACACAAACAGGCGGACATCTTCGGGCGGGGCCACGGTCTGGGACAGGATGGCGGTGACCGCCACATCCAGGGCACCGGCAATGCGGGTGAGGGTGGAGTAGGGCGGGGCTTTTTTGGACCGCTCCACCTTGGAGAGATACCCTTTGGTCAGACCGGTGCGGCGGGCCAGTTCGTCCAGTGTGAGTTTTTTGCGGGTGCGCAGGGTTTTGATGTTCCGGGATATGATCTGCTCATCCATGATGCCCTCTCAAAAAAGGGGTTACAGGGGGGTGACCCTGGGGAGGATGTTCTCTCCGAAAGGGATCACGTATCCTTTGCCGGTCAATGATGCGGTACAGGCCTGGACATCGGTGATTGGGGTCAACCCGGAGTCCCGCACCAGATCATCTGGCAGATCCGACACCAGGGAGACGGCAAATCGGCTCAGCAGGTCCATGAGCCGGAATGCCACGTATGATGGCATGTGAAAGGACCGGGTCAGGGTCTTTCCCAGCTCTTCCGGGCATGTGCGGTATGTCTGCAGGGCCTTGGCAAAATCCGGATTACCCACGCCCTGGCCGCACCCGGCCACAAACAGGATGGTTCCGCCGTCCTTGACCACACCCGCGGTGTTGAACAGGGCTTTGGTGGCCTGATAGAGCTGGCCGTCGGTGCGGAACCCGCCGGCAGACACCAGGGCAAAATCGCCTTTTTCAGGGACTGTGACACAGCAGGCCTCGTTCAGGGCCGCGCATCCCTGGTCAAAGGTGGGGTGCAGGTCCCCTGCAGCTGCATAAAAGATCTCCCCAGCCCCGTTGGCTGCAACAGCAGCATAACACACGGTTTTGCCCTGTAAAAACAGATCTGTCCCTTCCATCATGTCTTCATGGACCGGGTTGCCCTGTGTGACAGCCTGGCGCACCAGGGGATGGGGCCGGCCGGTGTCATCAAATGCCAGGGAATGGTTCTGCTGGATGCTGTCATATCCGGCAATGCCGGGCAGGATATATTTTCTGCCCCCGCCGAACCCGGCAATGAGATGGTGCAGGACCCCACCAAAAATGATGATGTGGTCCGCTGCCACGGCTTCCTGGGTCACGGTCAGGCAGGTGCCACGGGAGGTGGTGCCGATGTTGATCAGCCGGGAGGGGTCCAGGCCGGCGGAATTGCAGATGCGTACCCTGCTGACACTGGTTGGGCCTGCCAGAAGGGCGAACCGGGTGTCCGGGATCGGGGCATGGGTGCCCAGGGCGATGATCACCGTGACCTGGTCATCAGGCACGCCCAGGTCTGCCAGAACCTGGATAATGGCGGGGACGAACAGGTCTCCCCTGGCCCACAGCCGGGTATCATCCGGGATGATGACTGCCACTTTCCGGGTTGCAATGTCCGGCGGTGCCGTGTCCTGGATTCCTTTTTGAATAACGGCCGCTGCCTGGTTCATGGAAAGAGGGGGCACCTCTTTCCCACGGATCACAGACAGAAGGTTTTTGTCGGGCAGATTCACGGTGACGTGGGTGCGGCCTTTTTCCAGATCGATTTTCATGATCCCAGTCCCTTGCTGATAAGGATTACCGGGTGGACCACAGTGAGGTTGTCTTTTTCAGACAGGCTGCCGTGCAGGTTGATCCGGCACACCGGGCAGTCGGTGAGCCAGAAATCAGCCCCGGCAGCCCGGGCACTGATTAGTTTTTTTGCCATCATTTTTTTAGAAATATCCGGGTATTCATAGAAAAAGGTGCCCCCGCCGCCGCAGCAGGCTGCTGCATCCGGCACCGGGATGTAGTCAAAGCAGGGCAGGGCCTTGAGCAGCTCCAGGACCTTTGCCAGGGAATTGAAGCTGTTTTTCGAATGGCAGGGGGCATGGTAGATTACCTTGTGCTTCGGGGTGTCCGGTTTCATGGCTGCTGCCAGGTCATCCATATGGTCATGGAGAAACGAGAGAATATCCCGGGTTTTGGCGGCAATGGTGTCCGATATGTCCGGGGCAATCTTTTGGGTCAGGGTAGCATGGCGGCTTCCGGCCGGTGTGTTCATCAGTGCCGGGTATTCATCTTTCAGGGCCGCTCCGCAGGTGGTGCAGTCCACGATCACGGCATCGCAGTGTTTCGCTGCTTCATCGCAAGCCTTGGCCATGGTATCACAGCCTTTTTCTTGGATAACCCCCTGGATCGCCATAAGGTTGGTCGCCATGTTTTCGACGGCCTGGTCCTTTGCCCCGTGAAACATCATGGGGATCCCGCAGCAGGTCTGGCCGTCGGGGATCACCACCTCATACCCCAGGCGGGTGAGGATGTTCACGGTGGCCTGTCCGGTTTCGGCAAACACATAGTTGGTGGCGCATCCTGTAAAATAGGCCACCCGGCCCCTGGGATTCTCCCTGGAATGGGCTCTTTGGTTGTTCTTGGCAAAAGATACCCGGGGCATGGTGCTGCGGAAAGGCCGGCGGTTCATTTCAGGAAACCGGTTCACCGGGATGTTGCCGATTTTGTATGTTTTTTCCAGGGCCGCCGGGGTGATGCGCCGGCCGATTTTTGCCAGGCCCGCACCCATGCGCAGGCGGTATTCCTTTGCCAGCAGATACACGAGACTCCGGATGGCCGGCGGGTCGGGCTGGAATTTGGCCATCTGCTGGCGCATCTCCATGAATTTGGCATAGTGGTTGATGCCTGAAGGACAGGCAACTTTGCAGGCCCCGCACATCAGGCACTGGGATACGAGGTCCTTGAGCAGAGGAGAGGGGGCCAGATCCTTTTTTTCAAATGCTTTGATGAGCTGGAGCCGGGCCCGGGGGGAGGCCTGCTCCTGCTTGAGTACCTGGTATACCGGGCACACGGACAGGCACAGTCCGCATTTGCCGCAGTTCTGGATGGGCTGGTCTGTCATACGAATTTCCCCGGGTTCAGGATGCCGTCCGGATCCACAGCCTGCTTGATGGTTTTCATGAAATCGATGGTGTCCTGGTTCATGACCAGGGGCAGGTATTTAGATTTGGCCAGGCCGATACCGTGTTCCCCGGACAGGGTGCCGTCCAGGTCGGCTGCTGCCTGGAAGATCTCGTCAAAAGCGGATGTCACCCGGGACCATTCTTCGGCATTGCTTTTGTCTGCCGGGATCATGGGGTGCATGTTGCCGTCTCCGGCATGGGCCAGGACCCCCACCCGCAGCTTGTGTTTGTCTGCGATCTGCACGATGCGCCGCACCATTTCCGGGACCCGGCTTACGGGCACGGTGACATCTTCGGATATAATGTCCGGGGCCAGCTTGGCAAACACCCCGTAGGCGGAACGCCGGGCCGTCCACAGCCGTTCTCTGTCCTCGGCTGATCCTGCTTCCTGGATGTTGACAGCATGGTTGGCATGCAGCTTTTCCGAGATCTGTTTTATCTGTTTGTCACAGGCCTCTGCCACCCCGTCCACCTCGATGAGCAGGGTGCCGGCAGCTTCTCTGTCCAGGCCTAAGCCGGCCTTGTCCTCGATGGCGTTCAGGGTGAGCTGGTCCATCAGTTCCATGGCCGCCGGCAGGATACCGGACCCGATGATGTCGGTGACCGCATTTGCCGTGTCATCCAGGTCTTTGAAGGTGGCCATGATGGTTTTCACGGTTTCCGGCAGGGGCACCACCTTGAGGATCGCTCTGGTGACCAGTCCCAGGGTGCCTTCTGACCCGCAGAACAGGGCTGCCAGCTTGTATCCGGTGACATCCTTGATGTTCTTGCTGCCGAATGTGATAACTTTGCCCGGGGCCAGCACCACCTCAAGGCTCAGGATATAATCCAGGGTTACCCCGTATTTGAGGCATCTGGGGCCGCCCGCGTTCTGGGCAATGTTTCCGCCGATGGTGGAAGCATTCATGGAACCGGGGTCCGGTGGAAAGAAAAATCCGTAAGGGGCCAGGGCTGCCTGGACATCGGCATTCACCACCCCGGGTTCCACAATGATGTACCGGTCTCTGGTGTTGATTTCAATGATCCGGTCCATCTTGGAAAAGCAGATTACCAGGCCGTGGTGCAGCGGCACCGGGGCACCGCACACCGAGGTGCCGGCGCCTCTGCCCGTAACCGGGAGTTTGTGGGCCGAGGCCAGGGCAAGGATCTGGGACACCTCATCGGTGGTTTCAGGGAAAATCACGGCATCAGGCATGGACTCTTCCACAAACGCGTCATAGGCATAGCAGGTGAGCTGTTCTTTTTTGTCCAGCCACCGGGTTGGGTCCACAATGGCCAAAAACTGTTTTTTCAGGTCAGGTGATATCATGCAGTCTCCTTTTAATCGGGCATCTATTTCAGTATCCAGTTGGGCAGGGCCAGGGAAATCCAGGGGATGTAGGTGACCAGCATCAGGCAGGCCAGCATGATCACCAGAAACGGGGCCACGCCCCGGGCGATTTTGATGATGGGTTCCCTGGTGATCCCCGATGCCACAAACAGGTTCAGGCCGAAGGGCGGGGTGAGCATGCCCATCTGGATGTTGAGCACCATGACGATGCCGAAATGCACAAGATCGATGCCGTACCGGTTCAGGGTTTCCAAAAACAGCGGTGCCAGGATGAGCATGGCAGATACATCATCCATGAAGCATCCCAGTATCAGGAACAAAATATTCACCGTGAGCAGAAACATCCAGGGGCTGTCAATATACCGGAAGATGATATCTGCCAGCTGGTGGGGGACCTGCTCGGCGGTGAGCAGCCAGATAAAGGTCATGGCACAGGACAAAATAAACAGCAGGCAGGCGGACAGCACAGCTGCCTCCTGGCATACGCCTGTCAGGTCCTTGAGGCCGAACTCCCGGTAGATGACCATCTCCACAAACAGGGCATAGACGACGGACACGGCAGCCGCTTCCGTGGGGGTGAACACCCCTGAATAAATACCCCCCAGCACGATAAAGGGCAAAGCCAGGGCCCAGATGCCTTCTTTGCCTGCCTGGATCAGCCGGGAAAGCGAGGCTTTCTGTGCAATACGCCAGTTGTGTTTCTTTGCCACAAAAAAGGTATACACCATCAGGGCGAACCCGATGAGTAGTCCCGGCATCACCCCGGCCATGAAGATTTCCGATACCGATACATTCATGACCAGGCAGTAGAGAATCATGGGTATGGAGGGCGGGATCACGATCCCCAGGGAGCCGGACACCGTGATAAGCCCCAGAGAGAATTTTTCGCCGTATCCGGCCTTTACCAGGGCAGGAATCATGATGGAGCCGATGGCCACCACCGTGGCAGGAGAAGATCCTGAGATGGCGGCAAAAAAGATGCAGGCCAGGATCCCGGCCATGGCAAGACCGCCGGGAAACCACCCCACCAGGGCATTGACAAAGGCGATGAGCCGTCTGGCGATGCCGCCGCGGGTCATGACGGCACCTGCCAGAATGAAAAAAGGAATGGCCAGGAGCACAAACTGGTCCAGGGCGTTGAACAGCTGCTGGGTGATGATGGTCAACGGGGTGGAGGAAAAAAACACCAGGGACACCAGGGTGGTCACCCCCAGGATCACGGCAATGGGCACGCCTAAAAACAGGAGTACGGCAAAGCAGATACAGATGGTCAGGATCATGGGTTCGTCCCTTTCAAGCCCTGTTTGAACGCCTGTAAAAGGAATCTGATTCCCATGAACACGGAAAACACCGGAATGGGCATGTAGGCGATATACATGGGGATCTGCATGGTGGGGGATGTTGTCTCATACCCGTGCATGCGCAGCACGATTTTCCAGGAATGATATGCTACAATAAAAAAAAACGCGGCTGACAGGCAGTTGGTGAGTGTCCGGACCAGGCCCTGCCAGGGCCGGCCCATATGGGATACCACAAGATCCATGGTGAAATGGCTGCCGGTGCGCACCCCGATGGATGCCCCTAAAAACGCCACAAACACCCCCACGTACCTGCCCAGTTCCTCAAACCAGGTAAAAGAATAGTTGAACACGTACCGGGCGATCACCTGGACAAACCCGATGGCTGCCAGGGCCAGGATGGTCCACACCAGGGTGATGTTTTCCACACGGTTGATGAAGGTAAAAAAACGCTGCACAGCAGGGCCTCCTGAAAACAGCGGCTGAAATAGTGATTTCAGCCGCTGTGCTTATCGGTTGTCCAGCGGTGCCACCCGGTTTTGCCGGCACCGCCCGGTTTTATTGTTTGTGTGCGGCAATTTTATCCAGCATAAAATCAAACAGGGCATCCCCGATTTTTTCGCGGTATTTGTTCCACACCGGGGTCATGGCCACACGGAACACTTCGCGTTCTTCCGGGGTCAGGTTGATGATCTCGATGTCATTGGCTTTGGCATAATCGTCAATGGACAGGTTGATTTTGGGCAATGATTCATGCAGGGCCGCGTTCACGGTGCGGTTGGTGTCGATGCACAGTTCTGCCGCTTCCCTGAAGATCTTTTGCTGTTCTTTGGTCAGGCTTTCCCAGTAATCCACGGACACCACAATGATGCATTCTGTGAGGCAGTGCTGGGTGCGGGTCACATATTTGGTGACTTCGGTGAATTTCATGAGAATGGAGGTGAGGATGGGGTTTTCCTGGGCATCGATGACCCCTGTCTGCAGGGCGTTGTAGGTTTCAGGGAACGGAATGGCCACGGGCGATGCCCCCAGCTGCTTGAAGGTGTCCAGGTAGGCAGGGGAATTCATGACCCGCACCTTGAGGCCCTTGACATCATCCGGGGTGCGCACCGGGCGCTTGTTATTGGTGAAATCCCGGATTTCATTTTCGGTCCATCCGATGGCGATGAACCCTTTTTTGGGGAAAAAGGAAAAGATCTTTTCCTGGACTTCCGGGTCATCTAAGGTGGCGTATGCGGTTTTGCGGTCCGGAAATATAAAAGGCATGTCCAGAATGGCGCACTGGGGCACAAAGTTCTGGAGCACGGCCGTGGTCAGGGCTGCAATCTGCAGGGTTCCGGCCTGGACCTGTTCGGCCATGGAGCGTTCTCCGCCCAGCTGGCCGGCCGGGAAGGTGGCTATGTCAATTTCGCCGTTGGTTTTTTCCTTCACATAGTCGGCAAACGCATCCACGCCCTTGGCCTGGCCATGGAAAGGCGGGGCCACATGGCCGAACTTAACAGTATCGGCGAATGCCGGCAGAATACTTCCCATGACAAAGACAGCCAGAATGGCCGCACCTGTTGCTAAAATACTGTGTTTGATACCCGATTTTTTCATGCTCACATCTCCTTTTTTTGCAGGTTTGCTTTTGGGATTGGAATAGTTTTGGTTGCCCGGTTTTTGTACCCTTAGGTTTCTGGCTACCTGAATGTTTGCTTTTTGTCAACTTTTATCTGATGCGGCGCTGATATTGTGTAAAAATTTCATATCAGGAAACATATGGGGGGGGTAAAATCAAATTGATTTTTTTAAAACCACGAAGCGCACGAAGATCACGAATAAGTCCTTTCTTCGTGATCTTCGTGGTAAAAATAATTTGCCGTCAAGAATGAATTCACCGTGTAGGACAGGAGCAGGACTAAAAAAAAGATGTCACCAGTCCAGGGTGTAGGACAAAAAAGGGCCGGCCCATTATCGGGCCGGCCCGAATGAAAACACTGACGTAACCTTACATGGCGGTTTCCGGATGAAATACGTTGACCTCTTTTAAATCATCTCCCAGGTATTCCCGTTCATTGGGACCTAAGATTCCCATGGACAGGCAGATGAGGGTCCACAGATGCACCACCGGGTAGTTGCCGCCATAGTGTTCACTCAGTTCATGGATCTGGGCATGGCAGTTGTGGCAGCCGGCAATGCAGTAGTCTGCACCGGTGGCCTTGATCTGATCATCTTTAATTCTGCCGTATTGCAGGCGTTCCTCTTTGAACCCTGACTGGAGGAATCCGCCGCCGCCGCCGCAGCAGTAGTTGTTGGAGCGGTTGGGCTGCATGTCCACAAAGTTTTCTTCTCCCACAACTGATTTGACCACATACCGCAGGTCTTCGGCAATGGGGTCTCCATAGCTTTTGCGCACAATCTGGCAGGGATCCTGTACCGTGAACTTGATTTTCAGGTCCTTGTTCCAGTCGGAATTGACCTTGAGCTTGCCTTCTCGGATCCACTTGGCATAGTATTCATACAGGTTTTTTACTTCAAAATTATGTTCCAGGTTGAATTTTTTCAGTCCGGCCCGGACTGAGAATGTCACGTGCCCTCACTCGGTATTGAGGAACGTTTTACACCCTAGCTTGTTGGCCTGTTTGACACTCATTTCAGTGACATGTTTCCAGGCATCATCGTCTGCCAGGAACATGCAGTAGTTTTCCCCGGCCCAGCCTTTACTGCCGTATGTCCAGTCCACACCTGCCAGGTGCAGGATCTTCCACAGCGGCACCAGTTCATCCGGTTCTGTCACAGGTTCCCTGGAGTTCTGGTTCAGGAAAAACTCGGCCCCTTGCTTGTCAATAGGTGCTTCCATGTCTGCAAATTCCGGTTGGGCTTCCCGGTATTCTTCCAGTACATCCTCTACAACAAACTCAAAATCCTCTTCTGTGGTTCCCATGGCGGATGTGGTATCATTTTTTAATGCCATGTCACAGGATCCTAAAATCCCTTTGGGTCGTTCTTCTCTGGGCCGCAGGGCCCTGGCATTGAAAACCAGTTGGGGAATATCGATTTTCATGGGGCATACATAGATACAGCGCATGCACATGGTGCACATCCAGGGCCAATCTGAGGCGGCGATCTCCTCATCCATGCCCAGGGCGGCCATGCGCAGAAATTTGCGCGGGTCCATATCGGCGAGTCCTGTGGCCGGGCAGCCCGAGGCACATGCCCCGCAGGTGAGACAGGCATTCAGGTTTCCGCCTTCAGGCAGAATCTCTTTTACCTTGTCAATAAATGAACTTTTCTGCTTTCTTTTACCAAGTTTTATCACAGCTTCTGCCATGGAGTTTTCCTTTCTTTATAATCCTGGTCAAAAAATTTTGTGTAAGAAGTCAGTTTGAGATATTAATGGTAGCCATGGGTCCCTAAAATGACCTGGGTCCCTGTTTTATCTTCAATCAGGGCGGCCAGATCTTCAGGGGATGTATAAGGACACCCTGGTTTGGCATTCACAAGGCAGGAACTTAAATAAATTTTGTCCGGTTTTATTTCAGAGATTTTGGCTGCCATGCCCAGGGCCGGCACCACTGTTCTCCCCGGACACTCACATTTGATAAACGCAACAACTGCTGCCGGTTCTTCAAATTTGCCTTCCCCGAGGGCTGCGGCCTTGAGACAGCGCCATTCCCCGGGGCATCCATATCCCTGATCCATGTATGAACCACACCCTACCACTGCTATTTTTTCCATTTCTGCTTCTCCTTGCATGTTTTCATTCCGGGTTATCGGCATCAATCTTGTAAAACAACAGCACAATACATGCCAACTTTGGTTTGGAAAAACACAGTTCCCAAATAATTCGTTTTTTCAGGTAGTTGGGGTTTTTTAACTGATCAGGGCAAAGATTGGTGATTGCAGGGGTGCGACCAGCCCGGACCGGAAAGGTATCAAAGATGCAACCAGAAGAGACAGGCACTGCATATTTTTATCAAAAAGACCGGCGCACACCCTGAATAAAATGCCGGTTTGCATAGATATAATTGTACATGCGTTTTTACGTGATATTCTGCTTGACATTTGTTTATGATGCGATACGATACACTAACCTGTGCTGCTGGTATGCAGGCGCAGATGGTTTCTTCAGGCTTTTTTCGGTTGGCCGAAACCCTGCATGAAACCGATTATGTTTATTTTTTTATACAGGAGATTGCCAATATGGCCAAAGGTATTGTAAAATGGTTTAATGACGCAAAAGGTTTTGGATTTATTGAACAGGAAAATGGAGAAGATGTGTTTGTGCATCACACAGGAATAAATGGTGCAGGGTTCAGATCACTGAATGAGGGTGATCACGTAACCTTTGACATTGAGCAAGGTCAGAAAGGTCCTGCTGCGACAAACGTTACTGTTGAGTAGCAGACTATTTTACTTGTACAAACAAGCCATATCATGGCTTAAAAATAAAAAGCCCTTGACCCGAAACCGGATCAGGGGCTTTTTGCACCTGGCAGTGCTGCCTGAACCCTGAATTGGAAAGACACATGGGAAAAACAATGAAAAAAGAAAATTCCGGGACCATAACCCGGCAGTTCCTTTACATGGCCATACTGGTTTCCGTAACAGTCGGGTTTGTCCTGGGGGCTGTCTATACCTCCTTTAAACTGGCAGATGAATCATCTGCAGACCATGTGCATGCAGATACGGCTGCACCGCCTGCACCTGATGCCGGAATAGAAATGGATGCACGAATTCCGGAGCTTGAAAAATTTCTGGAGCAAAATCCTGATGATGCAAAGGCCTGGGCAAGGCTGGGTCATCTGTTTTTTGATACCAGCCGGTTTCAAAAGGCCATCCAGGCCTATGAAAAATCACTGGCCCTGGCACCTGAAAATCCCGATGTCATTACTGATCTGGGAGTTATGTACCGGCGCGCCGGGGAACCTGAAAAGGCGATCCAGTCATTTGACAGGGCGGTGGCCGTGTCTCCGGGGTTTGAGACGGCATTGTTTAACAAGGGCGTTGTGCTCATGGCGGATTTAAATGACCTGGCCGGTGCAATGGCTGCATGGGAGGAACTGGTGAAGATAAATCCTGCAGCAACCACACCGGGGGGGGAACGGGTGGCAGATATTGTGGCTCGGATGAAGCAGCAGAACTGATGCCAAAAATGCCGCTGAGTCTGCATGAAAAAATTACTGCGATTTTTTTAAAATCCAGTATAATACCTTCATGGGATATGCTTGTATTTTTTTACAGCACAGGAGAGAATACATGACCTTGACAATGTTGGAAACCATTGAAAAATTCGAGATTCAGGCCTATAAAAAATCCGGTCACATGGATAAAAAAGACCATGTTCCTTTTTCCGGATCACCGAGGAAACATCCCTGGGATCCGGAAAAAATCATGCTTGTTGCAGACCCGTTCACGGCCAACACGTTTTACTATGAATTTAAAATAAAGGATATCGGATTTGCCGAAGAACTGGCCAGCATGACCAATATCAAAGGGGAATCCGTGGGTATGGCAAGGATCTGGGTGAAAAAAAAGAGCGTGGCCATCCAGAGTACCCCTTTTGTTGTGGATAGCATCCAGTATCTGTAATCCGCTATTTTTTGGTCTGGTTGCCTGCCAGGTGCCGGCAGACACGGGTGATCAGGTTGACCATGACCGGGATACTTTCCAGTTCCACATATTCATCGGTTCTGTGGGAGTTGGCCCCCACCAGGCCCAGCCCGTCAATGGTGGGAATACCCAGAGATGCGGTCAGGTTGCCATCGGAACATCCCCCGGTGGTGATGGCTCCCATGGTGATGTCCATTTTCTGTGCCTGGGCCATGATCAGATCCTGGATGGCCAGACTTTCCGGGGTGACGGCCATGGGGGGGCGGTCAATGCAGCCCGAAACCTGGATAATGGATTGTTCAAACAGCCGTTTTTGGGAAAGACGGGCGAAAAAGGCCTCCACCCGCTTTTTTTCTTTGGGGTCCAGAATCCGGACATCCACGGATGCCCTGGCATGTGAGGGAATGATATTGATTTTTTCGCCGCCGCTGATGACCGTCACCTGGGCGGATGTGCCCAGATTTTCATCATTGAGCTCCTGGATAAGGGGAACCAGGTGGGCCAACTCCACCACGGCATTGACGCCTTTGTGGGGGTCTGCCCCGGCATGGGCTTCCATGCCTGTGACATCAATGTGAAACCATCCCCCGCCTTTTCTCTGGCTCACCAGGTGATAATCCGGCCGGCAGGGCTCAAACACCAGGACCCGGCGGCAGGTTTTTGCCGTTTCCTGGATCAGCGACCGGGACTGGGTGGAGCCGGTCTCTTCATCCCCGTTGAACAGCACACAGATGGATATTTTGTCCATGTCACCGGTTTTTTTCAAGGTTTCCAGTGCATGCAGCGCCACCAGGAGTCCCCCTTTCATATCGCAGACCCCGGGTCCCCGGGCCCGGTTGCCATGGATGGCAAAGGGCCTCAGGGCTGCCTCGCCTTCAGGGAAAACCGTATCCATGTGGCCCAGGAACATCATATCATGGGGCGGATCCCCAAGGGTGGCTTTGAGGCAGGGGACCGTTCCGTTTCCCGGCAGCTGTATACCACAGGCCATGCCCAGGCGGGAAAACCGTTCCTGAAAAAAATGGGCGAGTTTCAGGATACCGTCATTGTTTCCGGAAGCGGAATCCATGTTCACCACATGTTCAAAATCCTCTAAAAATCGGTTGATATCAGTCAATTCCATTCTTCGGGGCCTTCGTGTTCTTCGTGTTAAAACCAGATCACAGGATCAGGTGCGCAGGGCCAGCCTGGGGTTCATTTCATCCCTGAGCCAGTCGGAAAACAGGTTGATGGCCACCACCAGCAGGATCAGGGTCAAGCCGGGAAACAGCACCATCCACCACATGCCTGCATAGATATAGTTTTTGCCGATGGAGATCATCATGCCCAGGGATGGTTCGGTGATGGGTACCCCCACACCCAGAAAACTTAAAGTTGCTTCCAGCATGATCACAACAGCCAGGTCCACGGCCATGAGCACAAACACCGGGGGCAGGGCGTTGGGCAGCACATGCCGGAACAAGATTCTGAAATCCTTTGCACCGGATGCTTTGGCGGCCGTGATATAGGCATTTTCCTTGACTTCCAGTACCGATCCCCGGATGGTTCGGGCATATTTCACCCACCCGGCAATGCAGATGGCAAACACCACGGTCCAGATATTGCGGCTCTGGAATATCCCCAGCAGCAGAATGGCCAGCAACGTGGTGGAAAAGGCAAACACCGTGTCTGCGGTTCTCATGATAAAGGCATCCAGGATGCCGCCGTAATAACCGCCCAGCATGCCGAAAATGATGCCCAGGATGCTGGATATCACCACCACGGAAAATCCCACCATCAAAGATGTGCGCAGCCCGAACAGGATGGTGGACAATATGCCCCGGCCCTGGTCATCCGTGCCCAGAGGAAAGGACAGACTCCCGGTTTCCATCCATGCCGGCGCCATCAGCGAATTGGACAGCTCGACAGTGGTCAGGTCATAGGGGTCCATGGGGGCCAGAACAGGGGCAAAAAGGGCGCAGAAGATAAAGACCGCCAGCACCATGGCCCCGGCTATGGCGGAGATATCCCTGACAAAACTGTAAACAAGGTTTGATTGGAGTATGTTTTTGATCATGGATTCCCTAATTGTATTGAATTTTGGGGTTCAGCCATGCATACAGCAGGTCCACCAGAATATTGATGGCAAGAATAATACATGCGGCCATCATGATATAGGTGACGATGACCGGGTGGTCGGTTTCAAAAATAGACACCAGCAGCAGGTTGCCCATACCCGGCCACTGGAAAATGGATTCCGTGACAATGGAAAACGCAATGAGCTCCCCGAAGCTCAATCCCGCAATGGTGACCACGGGAATGAGCACGTTGCGCAGTGCATGCTTGACAATGACCGTGAACGGGGACAATCCCTTGGACCAGGCGGTTTTAATGTATTCTTCAGACAACACCTCCCGCATGCCGGCCCGGGTGAGGCGCAAAATAACGGCCAGCTGATATCCGGACAGTGTCAGTGCCGGCATGATGATGTGCTTGAGGCCGTCCAGAGTCAGAAAACCGGTGCGCCAGGGGCCGATCTGCACGGTTTCCCCCCTGCCGAAAGGCGGCAGCCACTCTAAATAAACGGCAAACAGCATGACCCATAAAATGCCCATCAAAAAAGTGGGAATGGATATGCCGCCTAAAGAACCCGCCATGATGAGCCGGGAAACCAGGCTTTTGGGTTTGATGGACACCACCACCCCCAGAAGGACCCCGGCCAAAAGAGAAATGCAAATGGCGGTGAGTGCCAGCTCAAAAGTGGCCGGGAACCGTTCCAAAATGGTGTCCAGGGCATCCACCTGGGAGATATAGGATTTGCCGAAATTGCCCTTCAGGGCATTGCCCAGAAAATTGGCGTACTGCACATAAAAGGGGCGGTCCAGGCCATAGGCGATTCTCACCTGTTCGCGTTCCTGCTGGGTGGCGTATTTGCCTGCCAGCATCAGGACCGGGTCTCCGGTGAACCTGAAAATCAGAAAGCAGATAAACGATACCGCCAGCAGGACCACCACCCCCTGGCATATGCGCTGAAAAATATATCTTCCCACAGCATGTCCGATTCAGGGCCGGTACCTGGATAATCCCGGGAGCCGGCCCTTGTTACGGTTAATGGTTGATGCGGTCCAGACGGTTACCTCTTGATCTCCTTGGCCACGATCCACATGTCGGGCCGGGGGGTGAAGATAACATTTGCCGCCTTGGATACGGCATACACATCCTGCTGATAGTGCAGCGGGATCCAGGCAATATCTTCAACAGATCTTTTATTGATGGCCTGGAGGGCGGCCCGTCTTTCATCCCTGTCCAGGATAGCGCTGGAGGCGGCAATCATTTCATCCAGCTGCGGATCAGAGTACATGGCCCCGTTGTAAACCCCCATGCCCTTATCCGGATCCACGGTGTGGAGCAGCAGCTGGGCGGAACGGCCAAAGTCATAGGATCCGTCCATCCATCCGATCAGGTAGAAATCATGCTTGTTGGAGGACAGTTCATCAAAGAAAATGGATTTGGGTTTGACATCCAGGTTCACCGTAAGGCCGATTCTGGCCAGGTACCTGGCAACAGCTTCACAGATCTGTTTGTCATTGACATACCGGTCGTTGGGGCCGGCAATGGTGATCTCGAATCCGTTTTCATAACCTGCTTCCGTGAGCAGGGCTTTGGATTGTTCCGGGTCATAGGGCAGCCGTTTCAGATCCGGGTCATACCCGATGGTGGCGGTATCCGGTACCTGGGCGGCCGGGGTGGCCTGGCCCCGCATCACCGTGGACACGATCTCATCTTCATTGATGGCCATGGCAATGGCTTTTCTCACCCGGACATCGGCAAACGGGGTGCCGGGTTTGTTGCCGATGTCCATGTATATGGCCCGGCGGGCAGGTCTGGAAACCACCTCAATGGCGGGATTTTTTTTGATCTGGTCGATCATGGGAATGGGCACGCCGCTCAGGATATGGGCCTGGCGGGTGGCAATGGCGGCAAATCGGGTGGCATCTTCGGTTATGGGTTTGATCTCAACGGTTTTAAATACAGGGACCCCTTCCCAGTAGTCAGGGTTGGCTTCCATCTTGATGTAAGACCCTTTGACCCATTCCACAAACTTATATGCCCCGGTGCCGATGGGTTTGGTATTGTAATCGCCTGAATCCCTTTCCAGGGAGGATTCCTTGTCCACGATAAAATTCTGGTGCATGGTTTCCGCAAACCAGGGTACGGGTTTTTCGGTTGTGAAAATCACGGTGAAATCATCGGGTGTTTCAATGGATGCAATGGAATTGGCAATGTTCAAAAATTTTGAGAACTCCGGATCTTTCATGCGCTCAAAGGTGAATTTGACGTCTTCAGCAGTAAACGGGTTGCCGTTGTGAAACTTTATCCCTTTTCTGAGTTTAAACTCCCAGGTCAGGGCATCCTTGCGGGCCCATTCCGTGGCCAAGGCCGGGGCCAGTCTGCCTTCAGGCGCCGGCCGCTGGAGCAGGCCGTCAAAAAAATTGGCCATGTAGGACAAATTGGCATCGGAGTTGTAGCTGTGGGGGTTCATGCTCTTGGGCGGGGAGTCCACGGCAATCACCAGGTCTGATTTTGCCAGGGCCAGGCCGGGCATCGCCAGCATGGCGGCGATAATGAGTGTGACAAGTCTGTGTTTCATGGGTTGTCTCCTTTGGTTGGGGTTGAAACATGGTTTGGGGTTGCATGGCTATGGTCGGCATATGTATTGTTATACAGGTGGCAGGCAGCGGTGTGTCCGTCATTGAACCGCTGCATGGCCGGTTCCTGTTTGTCACAGATATCCATGCGGTCAGGACACCGGGTGTGAAACCGGCATCCGCCGGGCGGGTCGATGGGGCTGGGCACATCCCCTTTTAAAATGATCCGCCGGTTGCGGCGCGCAGGATCCGGCACCGGAATGGCGGACATCAAGGTCTTTGTATAGGGGTGTTTCGGGTCTTTGTACAACGAAGCGTAATCAGCGGCCTCGACAATTTTGCCCAGGTACATCACAATGATGCGGTCGCAGATGTATTCCACTACGGCCAGATCATGGGATATGATGATCAAAGACAGGTTGAAATTACGTTTCAGGCGTTTGAGCAGATTGATGATCTGGGCCTGGATGGAGACATCCAGGGCAGATACCGGTTCATCTCCGATGATCAGGGTGGGATCAAGCGCCAGTGCCCTGGCAATGCCTATGCGCTGCCGCTGGCCCCCTGAAAATTCATGGGGATACAGATCTGCCTGGCCCGGGGAAAGCCCGACAGTATCCAGCAGAAAATCGATGCGCGCTTTTCTCTGCCGGCCGGTGAACATATCATGGACATCCATGGGATCTGACAGGATCTGCCGCACCGTCATCCTGGGGTTCAAAGAGGAGTAGGGGTCCTGGAATATCAGCTGCATTTCCCGTCTCAGTGCACGCAGGCCGGACCGGTTCATGGCTGCCATGTCTCTGCCTTTCCACTGCACGGTTCCGGAAGTGATGGGGGTGAGCTGCACCATGGCCATGCCGGCAGTGGTTTTGCCGCAGCCCGATTCTCCCACGATGCCGACGGTTTCTCCGGGCATGATCTCAAAGCTGATGCCATCCACCGCATACACATATCCCACGGTCCTGGCCAGGATGCCCTTTTTTATGGGAAAATGCACTTTCAGGTCGGTGACTGCAGCCAGGGGGGTTGTCATGCGGATTTCCCTTTCGTGTGCAGCCAGCACCTGACCTGGTGTCCGCTGCCCATGTCTGTCAGGTCAGGAAGACGGGTTTTGCATGTGTCCATGACCTGTGGGCACCGGTTGCTGAAACGGCATCCAGCCGGCAGGTCATGAAGGCTGGGAATCATGCCCTTTATTTCCACCAGATCTTCATCCATTCCCCGGGTGCGGTGCCCCAGCACGGGAATGGATGCCAGAAGGCCCCGGGTGTAGGGGTGAAGGGTGTGCTGGAAAAGTTCCCGGGTGTGGGCCTGTTCCACCACCTGGCCGGCATACATTACCACCACCTGGTCCGCCATTTCCGCAATCACTCCCAGATCATGGGTGATGAGCTGGATGGCCGTGGAAAAATCATCCTTGAGCCGGTGCATCAAGTCCAGGATCTGTGCCTGGACAGTTACATCGAGGGCTGTGGTGGGCTCGTCCGCAATCAGGATTTCCGGATCACAGGACATGGCCATGGCGATCATTGCCCGCTGGCGCATGCCCCCGGACAGCTGGTGGGGATATTCATTGACGCGTTTGTGGGGGGAGGGGATCTGGACCCGCTCCAGCATCTCAACAGCGGCGGCCAGGGCCTGTTTTTTGTCATATCCCTTGTGGAGCCGGAACATTTCTGAAATCTGGTTGCCGATGGTGTACACCGGATTCAGTGAGGACATGGGTTCCTGGAAAATCATTGCAATACCGGCTCCCCGGATTTTCCGCAACGCTTTGATATCCAGGTCCAGCAGATTTTTTCCATGAAAGAGAATGCGGCCGTCCACCACCCGTCCCGGCGGGTTGGGCACCAGCCCCATGACGGACAGGGCGGTCACACTTTTTCCGCATCCGGATTCCCCCACAATGCCGGTGACCTCTCCCGGGGTCAGGTCAAAGGATACCCCATCCACAGCCCTTGCCACCCCTTTTCGAGAAAAAAAATGGGTTTTCAGGTTGTCTATGGAAAGAACGGGTTCCGAACTGTTTTTGTCCACGGCTGTTCCCATGCAGAAGGTTGGTATTAAAAAATGGTTAGCATACATCCGGACAAAGGGTCAATAAAAAAAAACAACATGGTTTAAAAAAAAATTAAACTATATCCCGGGCCAGTTGGTTTGCCTGGCTGCCAAAGCGTTTTCACGGGTCCAGGTTTATTTTCTTCGCCCGGAACGTGTGATTCAATGAAACGTGAATCCGGAAATGTCCATGAGTTGTGACAGGGCCTGGTCAAATGCCGGTCCCATGCCGTGGAAGGCAAAAAGGGACCGGATATAGTCATGGAATCCCTGGGGGGTGTTTATGTCATCGGTATGCCGGGCAGCTATCCGGCATTTTTCCACTTCATGGAAAAACAGATCAGTGATGCCCGGGGCATTTGACAAAAATCCCTCAATGCTGAGCTGCTCCCATTCATTGTGAAAATAGTGCCGCCGATCCGAAGTAAAGCTGATCTTGGGGTTTTTCCCCTGGGCGTCCTGGATCTGGAACTGAAAATAGGTGCACCGCTTTACCACCCTGTGCAGGTGCTGATCGGGAAACTTTAAAAATGCAGAAACCGCATTGGCAAAATACCGGGCAAACAGGTCTGTCCGGCGGGGATCGGATTTCTGGGCATCAGTGCCGATGTTGTTTTTCAGGCTTTCCTCCAGGCATCCCTGGCAGATATAGGTTTCAAACCGGTACCCTTTGCGGCAGTTTTCCAGAAACAGTTTTTTGCGCTCCGCCACCACATCATGGGTAAAGGTCATAAAAAACCGGGCAGCCTGGTCATCGGATTCAATGGGAAACTCTTTCATCATGTACAGGTCCATGGGAATGAAAATTCCGCTGGGCCGCTCCTTGATGATGATTTTGGTGCCGCCCAGGGCTTCTAAGGCCGCCATGACCAGCTCAAAATAGATATAGTCGAAATGGGGGACAATCCGGCCTTCAAACCGGCGGTTCCGGTTGTTTTTTAAAATTGCGGGGATATCATGGTGGTTCAGGGGCTGGTAGTCATAGTCCGCCAGAACCCCGTTGATTTCTGTGATTTGAAAGTTCAGGGCCAGCAGCACGGATGCGATCTTGTCTTTGCCCGGATGGTTGATTCTATGTTTGAGCAGTTTTGTCAGGTAGGTGTTGGAGATTCCGGAAATCTTGCTGATCTGGTTGATATTCAGATCGCTTTTTTTTATGATTTTCACAAGGGTGTCAGGAAAACTGCGCATGGTATCAGGCACATCCTTATTATGTGTACATTTCAGGTTTGTTTTAATTTGACCATAAAGTTTAATAAAAAGTATAACAAAACGCAAGGATACTGCCAGAGTGTCTTTGGTTTGACAAGAAAATTTTCAGCTATTATAGTCCATTATCCGGGATTCCAATCAAAAGACACAGGAGAGACAGATGGCAAAGACCCACCCGAAAAGATGGCTGGCCTTACTGTTCATTGCCTTGTGCCTGGCAATACCCTTTGGCATCATTTATTATATATCCACCCAGAATTTTCAGGAACACCATGAAAACTCGCAGCCTGCCTCTGAATTTGCCCGGGCAGAATCCGTATCACGGGCAGCTGATGACAGGCTGGTACTTACGCTGGGGGAACGGGTTGCGGTTGCCAACACAGCCCTTGTCTACAAAGGCCTTGTATCCGGTCAGATCTGCCTTGATCTGTATCTGCTGGACCTGGACAGTGAGCATCCCTATCAGCAGCGGTTTTCCGCAGATACGGGAGATGTCCCCATTCGCATGGGAGATATTACCTATTCTGTTGTTTCTGCAAATGACCAGGTGGTTGTTTTAAAAATTCTGCATATCATGCAGACCAATTGAAACAGGCGCTTTTCAGACCGGTTTGCGGCATGTTTGAGAACCGGCACTGAATAAAAGGTGGCAGATTCCGGCTTTTTGTGATATTTTGCCTTTTTGTAATACCTAAGGAAAGGCAATGAAACAGGGAAAAAATGTCATAACCTCAGGGATATTTGTGATTCTTGTGGCCCTGGTTGTGGTGACGGGATACCGGAACCTTTCCTATAACTGGCAGTGGTACCGGATACTTCCCTATTTTTTTTCCATTGAAAAAGGGCAGTTTGTATCAGGGGTGCTGCTCCAGGGCCTGCTGGTCACATTAAAGATATCTGCCATCAGTCTTCTTTTGTCATTAATCTTCGGCATGTTTTCTGCTTTTGCCCGGCTGTCGCCATTTATCTCACTGCGGGTGCTGGCATGGTGCTATGTGGAAGGTATCCGCAACACCCCGCTGCTGATTCAGATTTTTGTGATATATTTTGTCATATCACCTGTTTTGGGCCTGTCTGCATTTGTGTCAGCCGTCATTGCCCTGAGTCTGTTTGAAGGGGCGTATTCATCGGAAATCATCCGGTCAGGCATCATTAACATACCCAGGGGCCAGTTTGAGGCGGCCCAGAGCATGGGGCTGCCGACTTCCGTGATATATTACCGGGTGGTCATTCCCCAGATGCTGCGGCAGACCCTTCCCATGCTGGCCGGCCAGAGTGTTTCCCTGATCAAGGATTCGGCTCTGGTCAGTACCATTTCCATTTATGATCTGACCATGCAGGGCCAAAAAATCGTATCTGAAACATTTTTGACTTTTGAAATCTGGTTTGCTGTGGCATTATGCTACCTGTCAGTGACTGTTACACTTTCTTTTATCATCCGCATCTTTGAAAACCGGATGAAATATGTTCATTAACCTTAAGATCTGCAAAAAAATAAGGAGGTTCCATGAAAAAAATTGGATGTGCACTGCTGGCAGTATTGTTCATATCATATGCCACCTGCCTGGCCGGAGAAATGGGAAACCAGCTGGCCAAAGAGAGCATTATTGAAAAAATTCAGAAAAACAAGGTGATCCGGGTGGGTATGTCCACCTTTGTGCCCTGGGCCATGAAGGACAAACAGGGCAAGCTCATCGGGTTTGAAATCGATGTGGCCAGAAAGCTGGCGCAAGATATGGGAGTTGCGGTGGAATTTGTTCCCACTGCCTGGTCAGGCATTATCCCCGCCCTGATGACCGGCAAGTTTGATGTGATCATCGGGGGGATGGGCATCACACCGGAGCGCAACCTGAAGGTGAATTTCACCATGCCCTATGATTATTCCGGCATGTCCATGGTGGCCCACCAAAAAAAGGCGGACGGCTTCTCCACCCTGGCGGATTTCAATAAAAAGGAAGTTGATATTGCCGTGCGCATGGGTACCACAGCAGAACAGGCTGCCAGAAAATACCTGCCAAAAGCCCGGCTGCGGCTGTTTGAAAATGAAAGCCAGGCCCTGCAGGAACTGAATCTGGGCAGGGTCCATGCTGTTGTGTCTTCCGCTCCCATGCCTGTGTTCCATGCCTTGAAATACCCGGACAAGCTGTTTGTGCCCTTGAAGGAGAATTTTACCAAAGAACCCATCGGCTTTGCCATCCGCAAAGGGGACCATGACGCCCTCAATTATTTCAACAACTGGATTCTGAACGCCCGGGCCCAGGGTTTTTTGTCGGAGAAAAAAGCATACTGGTTTGAATCCAGACAATGGGAAGGCCTTGTTAAATAAACCCGCCAGACGCTTTACCCTGGTGGATCTGGCAGTGGTTCTGGCAGTAGCTGCTGCAGTTGCCTTTTTTTTTGTCCGCATGGTCCGGGTCCTGGATTACCAGTGGGAATGGGATATCATTCCCGGATATTTTCTGTTCAGGGACCCGGCCACGGGCCGGCTTCAGCCCAATATGCTCTTACTGGGTTTTGTGACCACCATCAAGCTGAGCGTCTGGTCCATGGTGCTGGCCTTTTTTCTGGGCACCGTTTCCGGTGTCATGGGTGCCAAAGGCGGGTTTGCCAGCAGGCTGATCAGCCGGTTTTATGTGGAAACCGCCCGGAACATCCCCTCTCTGGTGCTGGTAATTCTTTTTTATTATTTTGTTTCCAGCCAGTTTCTGGATGCCCTGGGCCTGGATGTATGGCTGCGCAGCCAGTCAGATACAATCCGGGCGATGGTGTCGTTTTTCGGCGCAGACTCCGGGCAGATAAATGCATTTGTCTCAGCAGCGATTGCCCTGGGTATTTATGAAGGGGCATATATTTCTGAAATCGTGAGGGGCGGCATCAACAGTATTTCCGCAGGCCAGTGGGAGGCTGCCTGGTCCATCGGGTTGTCCCAGTTCAAAACCTTTCGGCTGGTGATCCTGCCCCAGGCGTTCCGCAAGGTTGCATTCCCCCTTGCCGGCCAGTTTATCTCCACCATCAAGGATTCCGCTATTGTTTCGGTCATCTCTGTCCAGGAACTCACCTTCCAGGGCATGGAGCTTATGGCTGCCACCTTTCTGACCTTTGAAATCTGGATCACCATCACCCTTTTGTATTTTATCCTGACCTTTTCTCTGTCCCGGTCCATATCATTTATTGAAAAACGGCTGGCCATCAGGCAGTAATACCATCTGTCTGACACCCTGATGTCCGGGAGTCCCTTTTTAAAATATTTTTAAGGCTGGCAAACGGTATCGTGAATCAGTTCTGCTGCATGGCCTGTTTCAGGGCCTGGATCTTGGGTCCGTCCTTTTGCCACATCCGGCAGGAATCCACCAGAAACCCGCTTTCTTTGATATCTGTAATATTGTCCGGCAAAACCATGGGTTGTCTGTGTTTTTCAGTGAGCCATCCATGGACCATCTCCTGGGCCATGGCCTTGGTCAGCGTGCAAAGATGGGTGCATCCCCTGGTGCCTCCCATGATCTCCGCCACCTGGCGGGTGAACCCGGGTTTAATTTCCAGCCCTTCCAGCATAGGGACCCGGTCCAGGGTGGTGCGGCATTCTGCCATAGGGATGGTGGGCATGTCTGCCTGGGCCTCTATGATGCGCAGCGGGTCCGGGGCCACCAGGCAGAACAGGCGGATGTGGTGAATGGTGCCGGGTTCACGCACCTGGCCTGTAATATCAAACACCGGTATATATCGGATATCGTGGAGTTCTCCAGAAACAATAACCTGCCCGCCTTGATGGGGCCAGGTGGCCATCCGGATATCCCTGGTATGTATGTTGGTCCGGTTTTTTATGAGGTCTGCCAGCATGTCAGCTCCTTTTTATTGACATTCCAAGAGGAAAAAATTATG
>JAZBPL010000239.1:0-3993 GCA_036351635.1 Desulfotignum sp. | reverse complement strand
TTGAAAGATGCCCCAGATGCAGCAGGGGGGGCATGACGTCACTGGCTGTCTGCGTCATAGGTGTTCCTGTGTGTGGTGGTTGTCATGAAGTGTTTTTGCCGGGCCCCTGCATTTTTATTCCTTGAAACAGATGGATGCATCCTTGGGCAAGGCCAGTCCGGCGCTTACTTCCAGGGCCTTGAGGATGCCGGATATGACAGGGCAGGAAATATGGGGGATGGTTTTTAAGGCGGTTTCCAGTATGGTTGAATGGACCGCCCCGGTCTGTTTGTTTTTAAACAGTTCCGCCATCAGATCCATCTCTTTGTCTCCGAGAAGTTCATTTACCTTCTGCCAGTTGGGGCACTGGCTTTCCAGTCTGAATATGGCTTTGTATCCGGTAGTTTTTTTTGCATGAACCTGTGTAACAAAGCCGCAGATACCGGCATTGATTTCAACGGTTGTCATCGGGTATGTCCTTTATGTGTCTTTTTCATGGTAAATGTCATTTTTAGGGCATCTGTCAGATAATTACAAGACAATGGACATGCAGCAGCCATTTTTTTGTCATATGTCACGATATGAGAGAGGCCCGGATCTGTCTGTTTTCCGGTGCCGGATCTGCCGGATGCGGATAACAGGAAGGAAGGCCGTGAGAAAGTCGATGTGCCATTGCAGGGGCTTGTGCGGTTTCAGGTGGCGGCATGCAGATCGAACAGCGTCAATTATGGAATGTCTCTTGACAATCTGTCGGCAGGGCGTTATTTTATTTTAAGTCTTAATTTAAAATAAAAAACCGGTTAATTCAAAAATTAAAATAAGAATATGAACAGAGATCTGCAAGGCCGATATATCCAGATATCGACAGTTGGAGAAAAGGCCCGGGCATTCGTTCCAGCGCCATTGCCACCGGCACCTCCCATTGAATGGTCGTCCGGACTCAGGGAAAAATTTGACCGGGCTCTGCTGGCCCTTGGCCGCCTGGACAGTGTCTCAGTACTGCTTCCAGATACATCGCTTTTCCTTTATATGTATGTGCGCAAGGAAGCGGTGCTCTCGTCAATGATCGAGGGCACGCAATCATCGCTGTCAGACCTTTTGATGTTTGAATTCGCACATCAACCCGGGGTTCCCCTGGATGATGTGCAGGAGGTAAGCAACTATGCAGCCGCTCTTAACCATGGTCTCAGGCGGATTGGAGAGGATTTTCCGCTTTCGATCAGGTTGCTCAAAGAGATTCATAAAGTATTGTTGTCAAAAGGCCGTGGCAAAGAAAGCGGCCCTGGTGAGTTTCGAAGAAGTCAAAACTGGATTGGTGGAAGTCGCCCCGGCAGTGCCGCTTTTGTTCCACCACCTCCTGAACATCTTCAAGAATGTATGGGGAAACTGGAACTGTTTCTCCATGATCAGCCGGAAAAAACGCCGGTGCTGATCAAGGCTGCACTGGCGCATGTCCAGTTTGAAACCATCCATCCGTTCCTTGATGGTAACGGTCGTCTCGGCCGCCTGATAATAACCCTGCTGCTGTGCTCTGAAAAAGTCCTTAAAGAACCGATGCTGTACCTCAGCCTCTATTTCAAAACATACCGGCAGCGGTATTATGAACTTCTGAACCAAGTACGGCTGACCGGTGACTGGGAGGCCTGGCTTGATTTTTTTGCCGATGCCGTTATTCATACAGCAACAAAGGCTGTTGAAGCCGCCCAGCAACTGATGAAACTGTCTGCTGAAGATGGGCAGCGCATTAACGGACTGAAACGTATATCCGGTTCAGCCCATCTCGTTCACAAGGCATTGCTCGAGCGCCCAATGGCTTCACCCAATTGGGTCCAGGAGAAAACACAGCTTTCACCGGCTACAGTTAATGCCTGCCTGCGTGAACTTGAACAGCTTGGTATAGTGAAAGAAATAACCGGCCAGAAGCGTAACCGCCTTTATTCATATGCAGAGTATATCCGGATAATGAGCGAAGGGACCGAGTTACCCGATTGAGCGAATATGGATCTCAGATGCCATCAAGGAGACATTAGGTACGCATGATTCCATGGAAATTGTTGAGCCGTTCCAGTACACCTGATAAAAAAAGCGGGCTGACACTTTATCAGAGGGGCACAGAATATTCCATCCGTGTCAACGGGCAGGAGCTTATGAACAGCAGGATGTTCGGTTCTGAAAAGATACTTGCCGAGTTATCCTGCCCTGCAATTGCCGATCGAAAAACAGCCAGTGTGCTGATCGGAGGACTTGGAATGGGATACACACTTTCAGCAGCGCTTTGGTTGCTTCATTCCGATGCAGATGTGCTTGTTGCCGAACTGGTTCCATCAGTCGTCGAATGGAATAAAAACGTGTTTGGGTCGTTAGCAGGTGATCCCCTCAGGGATTCTCGTGTTACAGTGGTTGTTGAAGATGTTATAGACATAATCAATGATAACACATCGGCCTTTGATGCTATTCTTCTGGATGTGGACAATGGCCCGGCCAGTTTGACCCAAAAGAAAAATGGTGAATTATACAGCATGGCAGGACTCTCGAAGATACACCGTGCGTTACGGCCAGGCGGCGTGGCTGCCGTCTGGTCATCGTCACCGGACAAAGGTTTTATGCGAAGACTCAAGCGGTCTTTTTTCCATGTCCTTGAAAAAAAAGTCAGGGGCAGAACACCTAAAAAAGGTCCTGTTCATACCATCTGGATAGCCACAAAATCATGTTAACCCCTGTCGGATTCTGTAAATCAGGAATCGTTTAAACAGGTGAAAATTCCTTCTGAGCTATTTTTTGAAACAGATGGATGCATCTTTGGGCAGAGCCAGTCCGGCGCTCACTTCCAGGGCTTTGAGAATGCCGTATATGACAGGACAGGAAATATGGGAGGGCTGCCGAACCAAAGGCTTAGCCTGACCCCGGGAAGCGCGGCTGCACCTTTATGGGTGCGGTCAGTTTCCGAAATGCCGACACCATGGGCATTTTTTTGAAGAAAAACAGGTGGGCGCGGCACCGGCAGTCTGAGGCACCGAAACCGGGGACAATGATGCTGCCGCCAAGTGTTTGAAAATAGCCTGCCCAGCGGCATTCACAGACTTCCGGATGGCGGGTCTGCCAGATCCGGACAACCGGAAGGCGCACCGTGAGATAGTCGATGTGCCACCGCAAAGGCTTGTGGGGTTTCAGGTGGCGGCCCGTCCGGGCAGCCAGTCCCCCCGGGCCAAAGGCGGAGCCGGTGTACACATACCAGCCCCGGGGAAAGGAGAATGTGCCCAGTTTTCCGATGCAAATGGTTTGCCCCCGTCTGTTGTGAAGGATCAGGGCATAGGTGCCGGGGGACGGTTTCATTGGTTGGTGTCCATCATTTCAAAGGGGTGTTTCAGGCATCAGATGGGAACTGCATCTCCGAGTTTGACCCACCCCACCTTGTCCCGGGTGAACATGATCTTCAGGTATCCCCGGTTTTTATCTTCCACCCGCACTTTGGTGCCGGCATGCAGGTCGAACAGCCGGGTGGCGGAGGGTGACGTGCCCGAAGTCACAGCCACGGTCTCTTTGACAATGACCGCATGGGATACAGTGGTTTCCCTGTAATACTGAAGGGAAGCCGCCACCGTCAAAAGCACGGCCAGTCCGGCCAGAAAGTTTCTTATGCCCGATAAAAAAGATCCGCCCCGGAACATGCGGATGCCGGCAGCCAGGGCAAAGAGGCAGGAACAGGCAATGGCGGCCAGCTGCAGCCTTTGCAGGGGGATCAGCCCCTGCCAGAAAAAAAACACATCTTCCAGGGAAACACGGTTTTCCTGTTTGTCCTTTACCAGGGTGCGGGCATATTCCAGGTTGAATCGCAGGTCCGGGTCCCGGGGGATAAGGCGTTTGGCCCGTTCATACCAGAGGATGGCCCGTCCGGTATCCTTTGCCTTGAACCAGGCATTGCCGATGTTGTAAAAAAGGTGTCCGTTTCTGATACCGGATTCGGCAATGGCTTCAAAACTTTCGGCAGCTGCTGCAAACGCGCCTGCCTGGTAT
>JAZBPL010000238.1:0-4436 GCA_036351635.1 Desulfotignum sp. | reverse complement strand
GGCTGCCCCATTCATGCATATTTGTAATAGGCGGCGCAGGCACCTTCGCTGGATACCATGCAGGGGCCCACCGGTGTCATGGGGGTGCAGGTGCGTTTGTACAGGGCACAGGCATCCGGGGTTTTCAATCCCATGAGAATATCGCCGCAGGCACAGCCTTTGGGCTCCGGCACCTCATGCAGGTCCAGGTCAAATCTGGTATCTGCATCAAACCTGCTGTAAACTGAATTGAGTTTCATGCCGCTGTCGGCAATGGTGCCGATACCCCGCCAGACAGCATCACAAAGGGTGAACACCTGATGCATGACTGCCTTTGCCTTAAGATTTCCCTGGTCTGTGACCGCCCGGGTATAGGCGTTTTCCAGAGCTGGCCTGTCTGTCTCATTCTGCTGCACCAGCATGCGGACGGCCTGCAAAATATCAACAGGCTCAAACCCGGCGATGACAGAAGGGATGTGGTGGGTCTCAAATACAGGCCGGTATGCATCTGTGCCTGTGATCACGGAAACATGGCCGGGAAGAATAAATCCGTCAATGTCCACGCCATCGGTTTCCATGAGCACGGCCAGGGCCGGCGGGGTGAGTTTGTTTGCAGAATGTATGCAAAAATTGTCCAGGTGTTGTGCCTGTGCCATGAGGATGCCCGCGGCAATGGTGGGGATGGTGGTTTCAAAACCCACCGCACAGAACACCACCTGTTTTTCCGGGTTCTGCTTTGCTATGGTGACGGCATCAAACACCGAGTAAACAATGCGCACATCTGCGCCTGCAGCTTTCTGTCTGGCCAGTGTGGTGCCTGATCCCGGCACTTTCATCAGGTCCCCGAAGGTTGTCACAATCACATTCTCCAGCCGCGAAAATGCCACGAAGGCATCAATATCCCTCTGTGCGGTGACGCAGACAGGGCACCCCGGTCCGGACAACAAGGTGATGCTGTCCGGCAGCACACTCCGGATGCCATGGCGGAAGATGGCCATGGTATGGGTGCCGCACACCTCCATCAGGCGCAACGGTTTTTTGCTCTCCTTCCAGATAGATGTTATCAGGGTCTTTGCCAGGTCTGCATCCCGGAATTCTTCGATATATTTCAGCCCCATGCCTGCTCCTTGTTTGTGCTGCATCATGCTTTATAAAAAAAACCGTCAGTACCCAATTATCAGCTTCCAGTAAACAATTACAAATTTTTTTCTCTGTCTGTGTTTGTTACTACCGGCTAACAGCTAACCGCTAACAGCTTTCATTTTGCGCTGTGCCCGGCAGGCATGTCCCTTATTGGTGCTTTCCCGTCATGGCACAGGCCGCCACCACCTGGCCCAGGGAGATCCCGCCGTCACCTGTAGGTACGAGGGAATGGGAAAAAACTGCCAACCCTTTTTCTTCCAGTGCCTGGATCATATCTGTAAGAATAATGTCATTGTGAAACACCCCGCCGGACAGCACCACCTTGCCAAGACCGGCGGAACCGGCAATTTTTTCTGCCGCTGCAGCAAAGGCAGCCACGATGGTCCGGTGAAACCGGCTGCTGATGACGGATGCCGTCACCTGCCCGGCAATATCTGCCACAATGTCTTTGATACAGGGCATCATGTCAATGGTATATTCAGGCTCGTCCCCTGCATTGGACATGGTCCGGTCCAGGCTGAATGCATAGGGAGCAGCCGGTTTTTTACCGGTATCCTTTCGTGCCTCTGTCTCCAGTGCCATGGCTGCCTGGCTTTCATGGGAAATGGTATGCCGGATGCACAGCAAGGACGCCACGGCATCAAACAGCCGGCCGCAGCTGGAGGTTTTCGGACAATTGATCTGCTTTTCCATCATTCGGCAGACAAATACCAGTTTTTTTCTGTCCATCTGCCGGATATAGGGCATGTCCAGGTCCAGAAAACTGCTGCCCATGGCGGTATACAAGACAGCCGCAGCCATGCGCCAGGGCGCCAGCACAGCAGCATCTCCCCCGGGCATGGGCACATAGCCCAGATGGGCTTTGCGCTGAAAGGTTTCACAGGTGGCTGCAAGGATTTCTCCGCCCCAGATATGGCCGTCCGTGCCGTATCCGGTACCGTCCAGGGTAATGGCGATCACCGGCTCATCCAGATTATTTTCCGCCATACAGGATACTGCATGGGCATGGTGGTGCTGCACCCCCACCAGGGAAATCCGGGTCTGGGCAGGACCCCTGGAAACAGAAGGATCACCGGACCCGGTCGCCATCTGTTCTTTGTCAGCGGCATATTGTCCGGCAAATTTTGTGCTCATATATCCTGGATGCAGGTCATGGGCCACTATTTTTGGGGTGGTATCCAGGATTTTTGTAAAATGGGCAATGGTGTGGGAAAAAAATTCATATATTTTGTAATTTTCCATATCCCCGATGTGCTGGCTTAAAAACGCCTGGTTTCCCCGGGTGAGGCAGATGGTGTTTTTCAGACCTGCTCCGCAGCCGAGAACAGGCGGCAAAGACCTGTTCAACTGCACAGGAAGCGGCGCATACCCCCTGGAACGCCGGACGAACCGGGATTTTTGTGCCTGGATGCGGACAATGGAATCATCGGCTCGAAAATAGATATCCCGGTTATGCAAAAGAAAATAATCTGCAATATGGGAAAACGCATCCAGGGCATCCTGGTTGTCAACAGACAGGGGTTCACCAGACCGGTTTCCCGATGTCATCACGAGAATATCCGGCCCGGTGTCAAAAACCAGGTAATGCAGGGGGGTATAGGGCAGCATGATCCCGAGACAGGTATTGTCGGGTGCCAGGGCCGCAGACATTTCTGCACAGCCTTGCCGCTGATTTTTTTTTACCAGAACAATGGGCCGGTGATAACAATGCAGCAGTTTTTTTTCATCATCAGACACCTGCACATGGCCTTGCAGTTTGTCAGCAGACCGTGCCATGAGGGCAAAAGGTTTGTGGGGCCTGTGCTTTCGCTGCCGCAGCAGCCGGACAGCCTGCTCATTGGCGGCATCTGCAGCCAGGTGGAACCCGCCCAGGCCCTTGATGGCCAGGATATGGCCTTGTTTGAGCAGGGCCCCGGCCATGGCAGCGGCATTGTCAGGTCCTGCCACCTGCCTGCCCTGATTGTCGGTTAAAAAAACATGGGGCCCGCAATCAGGGCAGGCATTGGGCTGGGCATGGAAGCGGCGGTCTGCGGGATTTTCATACTCGGCCCGGCAGTCCGGACACATGGCAAAATCCTTCATGGAGGTACTGGGCCGGTCATAGGGAATATCGCTGATGATGGTGAACCTGGGCCCGCAATTGGTGCAGTTGATAAAGGGATATGCAAATCTCCGGTTTTCGGGATCACGCATCTCTGCAAGGCAGTCGTCACATACACACACATCCGGCGATATCAGGGTGGCTCGGCTTTCAGATACGCGGCTGGGGATGATGTGAAAATCTGTGAATCCTGAGACAGGTATTGTTGTTACATCAATTTTATCCACCCGGGCAAGAACCGGGGGGTTGGCAGTGATCCCGTGCACAAAGGCATCCAGGCTGCATGAGGGGCCTTCCACCCGGGCCAGAACCCCGCCGGCGGTATTGGAGACCTCTCCTTTTATGTTGTGCTTTTGTGCCAGGCCGAACAAAAAAGGCCTGAAGCCAACACCCTGGACCACCCCGCTGATTTCAACCCGGCTGGCAATGCAATGGGCATTCATACATCTGCGGCAGACGCCCCATCGCGGTCCCGGTCGGCTGCCAGCATACTGCGCATGTCTTCCAGGGTCTGGAGCGCTGCCTGTTCATCCAGTTTGCTGATGGCAAACCCGGCATGCACGATGACATAATCCCCGATTTTCACATCATCTAAAATAAGCAGACTGGCCTCTCTCACCACCCCGTCCACCTCTACTCTGGCAAGGCTGTCCTGAATATCAATTATTTTTGAGGGTACGGCTAAACACATACATCCCATCCCTTTTATGCAATAAAAATCTTTGTGGACTGTCACTATACCTGGCGCACAGGGATTGGGCAATACCTAATTTCATATCAGCTGCACCACGCATCCGTGATTTTACCTGCCGCCTTCTTCTATGGCAGTATTCATCAGGGCTGATTTTCTTGCTTTTAATTCGACTGCTGTCCGGTATTTGATGTTGTTTTCCATGAGGTGCATCATTTCCGTATCGATATTCACGGAATCCAGGTGATAGATATCAACATCTTCACTGTCTTCCCCTTTCATGACAAAGGCATCATCCCCAGCGGCGGGCAGATGTTTTGGATGGGTCTTGTCGATGTAGTCAGGTTCTTTTCCTTTCATTGCCCGTTCAAGGGTATTGTTGAAATCAAGGTCTGCGGGCTTGTAGCCAATGGTATCCATATTGGCAATATTTCCGGTAATCAGGTTGTGCCGTTTGGCAGAAACATCCATTGCCTTTGCAATCATTTTTGATGTATAGCCGAAAATCCGCGAATCTCCCAT
>JAZBPL010000237.1:0-46059 GCA_036351635.1 Desulfotignum sp. | reverse complement strand
TTGCCCGTTCACTATACCATGAAATTCCGGCGTTTGAAAAAACAATCGTACCTCTCTGGTTATTTGCCATAAGTTTATCAGTTTTTTCAATCGTCCCATGCCGTGTCCTGGTCCCAAGTCCGCCCCTGGAGGTGTGCTGTGACCGGCCCGGCCCCGGGTCAAGCTTCCACCACAATTTTACAAAAGCTGCATTCCCTGCAAATGCACCGTGAGATTTCTATCCGTATAGCAGGACAGTCGCCTACAAATCTCACCGCAGATATCTTGACCAAGTCCCCTGGGGATGCCTTATGACAGGACCGTCAGATGCCAATCTCGAGCCGGTCATAAGGCATCCCCAGGGGGCGGGGCCCGTTTACCCCATAGTTTGGGGGTACATGCGGTTGCAGGGGTATGCCAAACTGGATATTTGCGATAAGCCTTTCAGGTTCTCGACCGTTCTTTGCAGCACGCATACCCTGCCCCGGCCTGGTGGTGTTCCCACATACCGTGTGCGGTGCTCTGGCAAATATCCAGATGCCGAATTCTGTGATTGCCAAACCGGTAAATTTTTTTTATACATTACACTTGGTATATGGTCAGAAATCTGAATACAAAAAAATATATCTTCATATTTGTCATTAAAAAAAGGAAACCACCCATGGCTGCGACAGATGATAAAAAATCAGATGCCATTCTTTCACAGGTGCACAAAACCCGTCAGGCACGTGAAAAAACCTACCGGGAAAAGGCGCTGAAACTTTTCCCCTGGATCTGCGGCCACTGCGGCAGGGAGTTTGAAGGCAGGCGCCTGAAGGAACTGACGGTGCACCACAAGGACCACAACCATGACAACAATCCCCCGGACGGCAGCAATTGGGAGTTGCTGTGCATTTACTGCCATGATAATGTGCATTCCCGGGACCAGGTTGCCGATGCCTATGCAGACGGGCCGTCGGACAACCATACAGACAAAGGGGGCGGCGCCAGTCCTTTTGCCGGCCTGGGAGATTTGTTAAAAGGCAGACTGGATTAAAAAATCTTATCTGCATTATAGTGCAATACTAATGTAAGCTGCATTCACACAGATCATTGAATCAGGAGGAAACATGAATCTACAAAAGCCCAATGCCAATGATGCCCTGCAGACAAAGAACCGGTCCAGGAATATTGCGCCGCAGTCCGGTATCTGCAGCCGGTGCATTGATGGATGCAAAGGCAACTGCGACCTGTTCCATGCCACCTTCAGGGGCCGGGAACTCTTGTACCCCGAACCATTCGGCAGTGTCACTGCCGGTGCGGACAAGGATTATCCCGTGGATTACTCCCATCTGAATATCATGGGATATGCCCTGGGGGCAAAAGGTATTGCACCGGACCCGGACAAGGCCACGTTTCCCGCTGTCAACACCGAAACCCAGTACGGGGTGACAGACAAGGTGAAAATGAAGGTGCCCATATTCACCGGTGCCCTGGGCAGTACCGACATTGCCCGGAAAAACTGGGAGCATTTTGCCATAGGGGCCGCCATCTCCGGCATCACCCTTGTGTGCGGTGAAAATGTCTGCGGCATCGATCCTGCCCTGGAACTGGACAAAAACGGCCGGGTGACAAAATCCCCGGAGATGGACCGGCGGGTCACGGAATACCGGCGGTTCCACGAAGGATACGGGGACATCCTGGTACAGATGAACGTGGAAGACACCCGCAACGGCGTGGCCGAATATGTCATCGACAAACTGGGGGTGGAAACCATTGAACTCAAATGGGGGCAGGGGGCCAAATGCATTGGCGGGGAGATCAAGGTCAATTCCCTGAAACGGGCCATCGAGCTGAAAAATCGGGGCTATATCGTCACCCCGGACCCGGAGATGCCGGCCCATCAGGCATCCTTTAAAGCCGGGCCGTTGAAACAGTTTGAACGCCATTCCCGTCTGGGATTCATCGACCAGGAAAGTTTCATGACAGAGGTGGCACGGCTGCGGCAGCTGGGGGCAAGACGGATCACCCTGAAAACCGGGGCATATCCCATGCGGGAACTGGCCATGGCCATCAAGTGGTCCAGCGAGGCCAAAATTGATCTGCTCACCATTGACGGGGCACCGGGGGGCACCGGCATGAGTCCGTGGCGGATGATGACCGAATGGGGCATCCCCGCCATTTACCTGCATGCCATGGCCTATGAGCTGTGTGCACGCCTGGACAAACGCGGCCTGCCTGTACCGGATATCGCCTTTGCCGGCGGATTTTCCTCGGAAGACCATGTGTTCAAGGCCCTGGCCCTGGGGGCCCCATACTGCAAGGCGGTCTGCATGGGACGGGCACTGATGATTCCGGGCATGGTGGGCAAAAACGCGGAACGCTGGCTGAGAAACGAAGACGGCGGACTGCCGTCCACCGTCTCCAGATATGGTACCACCAAAGAGGAAATATTCATGAATTTTGAGGTGCTCAAGGAAAAATATGGTGACCAGGCAAAAGATCTGCCCCTGGGCGCCATAGGCATCTTCAGTGCGGTGGATAAAATCAAGGTGGGTCTCCAGCAGATCATGGCCGGATCCAGAAACTGGGCCGTTCCCCATATCAGCCGCCAGGATATTTTTGCCTTGACGGAAGAGTGCGCAAAAATCACCAACATTACCTATGTCATGGATGCCTATCGCAAAGAGGCCATGCAGATCATTGACGCGTGAATAAACAGGAGGGGACCATGTCTGATATGCTGTCTTTTATAAAGGCAAAAAATCCTGGTGAACATGAGTTTCACCAGGTGGTGGAAACCGTGACCGCCTCTGTCCGGACATTGATCGACAGGCATCCGGAATACCGCCAGGAAGCCATTCTCAAACGGATCACCGAACCGGAAAAAGTATTCATATTCAGTGTACCCTGGGTGGATGACCAGGACCAGGTACAGATCAACCGGGGCTTCCGTGTGGGCATGAACAGCGCCATCGGTCCTTATGTGGGCGGATTGCGGTTTCACCCCTCTGTCAGCCTGAGCATCATGAAGTTTCTTGCCTTTGAACAGGTGTTCAAGAACGCATTGACCACCATGAACATGGGCGGGGCATGCGGCGGGGCGGATTTCGAGCCCAAAGGCAGATCCGACCGGGAAGTCATGCGCTTCTGCCAGAGCTTCATGACCGAACTGCATGCCCATATCGGACCTGACAAAGATATCCTCACGGCCGACATCGGTGTGGGTGCCAGGGAGATCGGGTATCTGTTCGGCATGTATAAAAAAATACACAAAGAGTTTTCCGGGATTCTCACCGGAAAAAGCCTGACCCTGGGGGGCAGCCTGATCCGGCCCGAAGCCACCGGATACGGCACGGTCTATTTTGCGGCCCAGATGCTGGCCTCCCAAAACCAGACCCTGGAAGGAAAAAAATGCCTGATCTCGGGTGCGGGCAATGTGGCCCAGCATGCCGCGGAAAAGCTTATCGAAATGGGCGCGAAGGTGCTGACCATGTCTGATTCTTTTGGCTATATTTATGATGAAGAGGGCATTGACGCAGGCAAACTGGCGTATATCAAGCGCCTGAAAAATTTCAGGCGGGGCCGCATAATAGAATATATAAACAAATATTCCGATGCGGTGTATGTGGAGCGGGATGCGACCCTTGATCACCAGCCCATGTGGAATATTCCGGCCGACTGCGCCTTCCCCTGCGCCACCCAGAATGAACTCACCGGCAAAGATGCCAAAAACCTGATGAACAACAGGGTGGCCCTGGTGTGCGAGGGGGCGGACATGCCCTGCAGCACAGATGCTGTGGAGATCTTTCTGGAAGAAAAAATCCTCTATGGCCCTGGTAAGGCCGCCAATGCCGGGGGCGTGGCAGTGTCCGGCCTTGAAATGGCCCAGAACAGCATGCGGTTGAACTGGCCCAGACAGGAGGTGGATGCCCGGCTGAAGACCATCATGAAAAATATCCATGCCATCTGTCTGGATGCGGCCGAAGAATACGGTCAGCCCGGCAACTACCTGGCAGGCGCCAATATCGCCGGCTTTGTCAAGGTGGTGGATGCCATGCTTGACCAGGGCGTATAGGAAATCGACCAGACATGAAACCTTTTGCCTGCAGCGCTTCAGTCCGCTGTTTTCTCATCCGGATGACAGCTGTTTTTGCGGCGGGTTTCCTTGTTTTTGGCTGCTCCGTCCCATCAAAGATGATGGTCCATCTGTCAGACACCATTGTGAACAATGATGACCCGGCCATGGTGGAAGCCGGTGCCCCGGCCTATCTGCTCATGATCGACAGCCTCATCAGCCGGGACCCGGAGGATACAGATTTGCTCACCACGGCAGCCCTTTTGTACACCGCCTATGCAGATGTGTTTATCACTGATGATGCCCGGTCCAAAAAACTGGCTACCAAAGCCTTGAAATATGCCGAAAAAGCCATCTGCCTGGCCGACAGACAATCGTGCAGCCTGACTGAAAAACCCTATGAAGAATTCACATCAGCTGTTGACAGGCTGAACAAAGACAGCCTCCCGGCCCTGTTTTCCCTGGGTGCGGCCTGGTCCGGCTGGATCATGGCCAACACAGATGATTTCAATGCCCTGGCAGACATATCCCGCATTGAAGATATTATGAAAAAGGTGGTCCAGCTGGATGAAACTTATCGGGACGGTGCTGCATATCTGTATCTCGGCACCCTGGCCACTTTCCTGCCCCCGGCCCTGGGGGGCAGGCCGGAGCAGGGCAGGGCCTTTTTTGAAAAAGCGATTGCGCTTTCCAGCGGCAAAAACCTCATGGCCAAGGTGATGTATGCCAGGCTGTACGCAAAAACCGTGTTTAACCGCACCCTGCATGACCGCCTGCTCACAGAGGTCCTGGCAGCCGATCCTGTGGCAGCGGGATATACCCTGATGAACACCCATGCCCGGCAGCAGGCCAAAATCCTGCTGGATGCGGCTGATGACTATTTTTAACCGGAGTCTTTTATATGAAACATATTCTTTACCGCGCCATGGCCCTTGTGATATTCATGGGGTTTGCCCCGGCCATTGCCGGGGCTGTCACACTGAAAATTGCCACCCTTTCCCCGGAAGGGTCCATGTGGATGGAAAAAATGCGCCATGGTGCTGAACAGGTGGCAGACCAGACCAAAAACCGGGTGACATTCCGGTTCTATCCCGGCGGTGTCATGGGCAATGACCAGGCGGTGCTGCGCAAAATCCGGGTGGGCCAGCTCCACGGCGGTGCCGTGGTGGGGGGGACCCTGTCGGATTTTTTTCCGGGCAACCAGATCTATGCCCAGCCCATGAAGTTTTCCACCCTGGAACAGGTGGACCATGTCCGGCAGCACATGGACCAGTATATCCAGGACGGCCTGAATGAAGCCGGTTTTGTCACTTTCGGCCTCACCGGCGGCGGATTTGCCTATATCATGTCCAAAGAGCGGGTGGAAAGCATTGCAGACCTGCGAAAACGCAAGGTCTGGATACCGGACAATGACAAAGTCAGCCGTGATGCCATGGCCGTGTTCGGGATATCCCCCATCCCCCTGCCCCTGGCAGATGTCCGGACCGCCATGCAGTCCGGCCTCATCGATACTGTTGCCACCTCTCCTGTGGCGGCCCTGATCCTCCAGTGGCACACCCAGATCAAATATGTCACCAATATTCCGCTGATCTATGTATACGGTGTCCTGGCTGTGGACAAAAAACAGTTTCAAAAAATTGCCGAACCAGACCGGGCAGTTGTCAAACAGATCATGACAAAAACCTTTGCAGATATCGATGAACAGAACCGAACAGATGATATCAAAGCCATTGCGGCCCTGAAAAACCAGGGGATCACATTCATCACCCCGTCCGGGCCTGTACTGGCGGAATGGCGGACAACCGCTGCCAGAGCTGTGGACAAAATGGTGGCCGACGGGACCCTGCCGGAGGATGCGGTGAATCAGATCAACCAGCTGCTCAAAGAATTTCATGACTGATATCGTTATCCGGCTGTTACAAAAAATAGAAGACAGCATCCTGGTGGGGCTGCTCCTGGCCATGATCGGCCTGGCCGTGGCCCAGATCGGGCTGCGCAATTTTTTCGGGTCCGGCATTGTGTGGGGGGATTCCCTGGTCCGGGTGCTGGTGCTCTGGACCGGTCTTCTGGGGGCCATGGCAGCCAGCCGGGCAGACAACCACATCCGTATCGACGTGATTTTCCGGTATCTGCCCCCTGGTGCCAAACAGGCTGCCGCCCGTGTCATCCATGCTTTCACCGCCGTGATCTGCCTGGTCATGGCCTGGCACAGTGCCCGGTTTGTGCACATGGAAAAGACTGACGGTATGACAGCCTTTGCCGGGGTCCCGGCCTGGGTATGTGAAATCATCATACCGGCGGCGTTTCTTGTCATGGGCATCCGGTACCTGCTCTTTTTCATGTGCAGGCCTGCCGGCCCCGGCCATGGAAACCCTGATACCCCGCCTGGTCCTGGAAATCCCTCATGATATTTCTGGTCATCTTCGGGCTTGTGCTCATGACCCTGCTGGGGGCCCCTTTGTTCACGGTACTCACCGGGGCGGCCATGGCCGGGTTTACCATGCTGGGCATTGATCTGTCCGTGGTGGCCATCGAGTTCTACCGCATTGCCGACACCCCCATTCTGGTGGCCCTTCCCCTGTTCACCTTTACCGGGTACCTGCTGGCCGAAAGCAGGGCTGCATCCCGGCTGGTGGGCCTGACCCGGGCCTTTCTGGGGTGGATGCCCGGGGGGCTCGCCATTGTGGCCTTTGTGGTGTGCGCCCTGTTTACTGCCTTTACCGGGGCATCCGGGGTAACCATCGTTGCCATGGGGGCCCTGCTGTACCCGGCTTTAAAACAGGACGGCTATGAAGAAAACTTCAGCCTGGGGCTTGTCACCACCTCGGGCAGCCTGGGGCTGCTGCTGCCCCCGTCTCTTCCGTTGATTCTCTACGGCATCATTGCCCAGCAGATGGATGCCGGTGCCGACATCAGCATTGAAAAACTGTTTGCCGCCGGGATCCTGCCGGCCCTGGTCATGATCCTTTTGCTGTCTGCCTGGAGTATCCACGCCAACCGGCATAACCCGTTGCCCTTAACCCGGTTTTCCATAAAGAACTGCCAGTCCGCCCTCCGGGCTGCAGCCTGGGAAATCCCGCTGCCCATATTTGTATTTGCCGGTATCTACTCAGGATATTTTGCCGTGTCAGAGGCTGCTGCCGTGTCAGCCATGTATGTGCTGGTGGTGGAAATGCTGATATACCGGGAAGTCACATGGTCGCACCTGCCGTCCATTATCAGGGAATCCATGGTTATGGTGGGGGGGATTCTCCTGATTCTGGGGGTATCTCTGGCATTTACCAACTTTCTCATTGACGCCCAGATCCCCATGAAGCTGTTTGCCCTGTGCCAGCAGTTCATTGCCAGCAAATGGGTCTTTCTGATCCTGCTGAACCTGTTTCTGCTGGTGCTGGGCACCATGCTGGATATTTTTTCCGCCATTGTCATCATGGTGCCGCTGATGCTGCCAGTGGCCATGGAATACGGCATCCATCCGGTCCACCTGGGCATTATCTTTTTAGCCAACATGCAGATCGGGTATTTCACCCCGCCGGTGGGCATGAACCTGTTCATAGCCGGGTACCGGTTCAACAAGCCCATCATGGATATCTACCGGGCCACTATCCCGTTCATGCTGGTGCTTTTGCTGGCGGTGCTCATCATCACCTACTGGCCGGGGTTGAGCCTGTTCCTCATCTCCTGACACCAGGCATCCGGGTGTTGACATTTCAGATTCCCATGGTAAACAAACACAAAGGTGATATCATGGAAATATTGAAAAGCATATTCGGGTATGATGATTTCCGGCCCCTGCAAAAAGAGATCATAGACCATATCCTGGAGAAAAACGACACCCTGGTGGTGCTTCCCACCGGGGGCGGAAAATCGTTGTGCTATCAGCTGCCGGCCCTGGTGTTTGACGGGCTCACCATTGTGGTGTCTCCCTTGATCTCTCTGATGAAGGACCAGGTGGATCAGCTGGGAGAGATGGGCATTTCTGCGGTATGCCTCAACTCAAGCCTGTCCCCGGAACAGTACCGGCACCATGTGTCTTTGATTCAGCAAGGCCGGGTCAAACTGCTGTATATCGCCCCGGAGTCCCTGGTCCGTCCCCAGATACTGGAGATGCTCCACGCTGTGGCCGTGGACTGCCTGGCCATTGACGAAGCCCACTGCATTTCCGCCTGGGGCCATGATTTCCGGCCGGAATACCGGCACCTGGCACAGATCCGGCAGCAATTCCCCAAAGCGGTCTGCACCGCCTTCACTGCCACGGCCACGCCGGCGGTACAAAAAGATATCCAGACCAGTCTGGGATTTTCGCAGGATAATGGATTCAGGCTGTTCATCGGCAGCTTTGACCGGAAAAACCTGGTGATCCGGGTTATGTTCAAGGACAACCCCTTGCAGCAGGCCCTGGATTTTCTTGCATCCCATAAAGATGACTCCGGCATCATCTATTGTCTGTCCAGAAAACAGGTGGAGAACCTGTCGAATCAGCTTGCAGCCCGGGGATTTTCCGTACGGCCCTATCATGCCGGTCTGGATGATACGGCACGCAACCGCTTCCAGACCGAATTCATCAAAGATGATGTCCGTATCGTTGTGGCCACCATCGCCTTTGGCATGGGCATTGACAAACCCAATGTCCGGTTTGTGCTGCATTATGACCTGCCCAAAAGCGTTGAAAACTATTACCAGGAGATCGGCCGGGCCGGACGGGACGGCCTGGATGCCGAATGTCTGCTGCTTTTCTCCCATGCCGACATCCCCCGGTTGAAATCCCTTGTCACCAGCCAGGATGAACAGCGAAACCGGGCCGCCTGGTTTCATCTGGAGGACATGGTGCGGTTTGCCGAGACCGAAGACTGCCGCAAAAAAAGGCTGCTGGCCTATTTCGGGGAAACTGCGTCCCAAAATGACTGCGGCATGTGCGACAACTGCCTGGCGCCGCAGGAGCAGGTCCAGGATATTTCCATTGCTGCCCAGAAATTTCTGTCCTGCGTGAAACGCACCGGCGAGCGTTTCGGGGCCGGCCATATCATCGATGTGCTCAGGGGCGCGGAAACCAAAAAAATCTTCCAGTTCAGACACCACCTCCTGTCCACATACGGCATTGGAAAAGACCTGTCAAAAAAGCAGTGGTTCTACCTTTCCCGGCAGTTCCAGAGCAAGGGGTTTGTCCGGCGGGAGGACCAATACGGCGGACTGACCCTCACGCCGGAGGCCTGGGGGGTGTTGAAAGGAGAAACAAAGGTATCCGGGAGGCTGGATCCCCTTCACAGTCTTTCCCAGCCTGTGGCGGAAGCAACTGATGCCGATTCTGCTGAATTCCCGGCCCATCACCCGGACCTTTTCGAACAGCTGCGCCAAAAGCGAAAAGAGCTGGCGGATGAGGCCGGTGTGCCCCCCTATGCTGTGTTTCCCGACAAAGCCCTGGTGGAGATGGCCACTTTTTTCCCGAGAACAGACACCGATTTTCTGAACACCTTCGGCGTAGGCCAGACCAAGCTGGAAAAATACGGCCCGGCATTCATGGCACTTATCAGGAATTTCTGCACCGCCCATGCAATATCAGATGTACCTGAAAGAAAAAAACCTGTGGCCAAGGCAACAGTTTCTACAAAAGAGAACCGCCATTTTCAGGTGGGACAGCTCTACCATGAGGGCATGTCTGTCACTGATATCGCCGACCGGTTCCACGTCAAAACCACCACCATCATCAGCCATCTGTTCCGGTATTTTCAGGAAGGAAACCCGATTGCCTCCGGGCAGGTGATTGACGTGTGCTCTCTGCCCGACGACCAGCAGAAAAAAGTGCTCAAAACCTTTGAATCGACTGGTTACCAGTTTTTAAAACCGGTTTTTGATGCGTTAGACCAACAAATCAACTACAATGAACTGCATATCCTGAGACTGTATTATCTGTATATACACCAGATTGAAAGCCCTTCTTTAACCGGAAATAGCCATGCCAGAAACCATCCGGCTCCACAGAAATAATTGCGGATATCCCTGGCCGGGCACAGGACACTACCAGGGACGGTGCTTGAAACAGAGTGCTGCACAGAGAAATCGAAACCCTGGCATGCATATGGCAATTATCCCGTGCGCCCAGATAACCGTTGACAATCCAAACAATTTGTGTTGAGGGTATAAAGATCAGGAAACGGATGGATCCGGATCATTTTGGCTGAATTATCCGAACCAGATCCGACACCTGAAGCTGACCCAAGGATTCCCAAAAAATGAGAGGCCAGGTGATATCATGGAACAATACAACCGGACGATCCAGACCCTGGAGCGGCTGCGGGCCGAATCCACGGCCGCCGGCGGCCCCGACAAAATCAGCCGGCAGCACAGTGCGGGCAAACTGACAGCCCGGGAACGGATCGACCTGCTTCTGGACGAAGGAAGTTTTGAGGAATTTGATGTGCTCAAGACAGGCCGCGGCAGCTCTCTTGGAGATGACCGCCGCTACCTGGGCGACGGGGTGATCACAGGACACGGGAACATTGACGGCCGGGAGGTGTTTGTGTTCAGCCAGGATTTCACCGTGATCGGCGGCTCCCTGGGGGAGGCCCATTCCCAGAAAATCTGCAAGGTCATGGATATGGCCGTGAAGGTAGGCGCGCCCATCATCGGGCTCAACGATTCCGGCGGGGCCCGCATCCAGGAAGGGGTGGATGCCCTGGCCGCCTACGGCGAAATTTTTCACCGCAATGTACGGGCCAGCGGCGTGGTGCCCCAGATATCCTGCATCATGGGACCGTGTGCCGGCGGGGCGGTTTACAGCCCGTCCATCACCGATTTTGTGTTCATGGTGCAGGCATCTTCCTACATGTTTGTCACTGGACCCAACGTGGTGAAAACCGTTACCCATCAGGAGATCACCTCTGAAGCACTGGGGGGGGCCGGGGTCCATGCGCAAAAAAGCGGTGTGGCCCACTTTACTGCCCCCAACGATATCCTGTGCCTGCGGGAGATTCGCCGGCTGATCAGCTACCTGCCCTCCAACAACCGCCAGGCGGCCCCCATCCTGGACCTGCGTGATCCGGCGGACCGCATCGACCCGGCCCTGGATTATCTGATTCCGGAGGATCCCAGCCAGGCCTATGACATGAATGTGCTGATCCACAGCATCCTGGACGGAGCTGAGTTCATGGAGGTCCACCCGGACTTTGCCCGGAACATCATCTGCGGGTTCGGCCGCATGGGGGGCCAGACCGTGGGCCTTGTGGCCAATCAGCCCGCTGTACTGGCCGGGGTTCTGGACACGGAAGCATCCTTCAAGGCAGGCCGGTTCGTGCGTTTCTGCGATGCTTTCAACATCCCGTTGATCGCCCTGGTGGATGTTCCTGGCTTCATGCCCGGACCGGACCAGGAGCACGGGGGCATCATCCGCCACGGGGCCAAACTGCTCTATGCCTTTACCGAAGCCACGGTACCCCGCATCTCCGTCATTGTCCGCAAGGCCTACGGCGGTGCCTACCTGGTGATGAATTCCAAACACATCCACTGCGATGTGAACTATGCCTGGCCCACGGCCGAGATTGCGGTGATGGGACCCAAAGGGGCTGTGGAAGTGATCCACCGCAAGGAAATTCAGGGCTCCGCCGATCCGGAAGTCCTGCTCCATGAGAAGATGGATCAATACCGGCGCACCTTTGCCAATCCGTTTCTGGCTGCCCAGCGGGGGTATATCGATGATGTTATTTTTCCCAGAGATACGCGCCACCGCCTGATACGCACCCTTCAGGTGCTCGAGAGCAAAGCAGCCAAAGGACCTGAACGAAAACACGGAAACATCCCCCTGTGAGGTATGCCATGTTTGATAAAATTCTGATCGCCAACCGCGGTGAAATTGCCGTGCGCATTATCCGCACCTGCCGGCATATGGGAATCAAAACCACTGCGGTCTATTCCGATGCTGACCGCCGCAGCCTGCACCGGCAGATGGCGGATGATGCCGTGTATATCGGTGAAGCTCCGGCCGCCGATTCTTACCTGAATGCAGACAAAATCTTATCTGCAGCGCTGTCAACAGACTGCCAGGCGGTTCATCCCGGTTACGGGTTCCTGTCTGAAAGTGCCCGGTTTTCTGAATCGGTCCATGCAGCGGGCCTGACGTTCATCGGACCCCCGTCACAGGCCATCGCCCTGATGGGGGACAAGATCGCCTCCAAGGCACTGGCGGTCAAGGCCGGGGTCCCGGTGATCCCCGGTCACACCCAGGACCTCAAAGATTTGGATGACGCGTTATTTATGGCCCGGGACATCGGGTATCCGGTACTGCTCAAGCCGGCGGCGGGCGGCGGGGGCAAGGGGATGCGCATCGTGGAAGGCCCGGACCAGATGGCGGATGCGCTTTCCGCCAGCCGCCAGGAAACCCGCAAGGCATTCGGTGACAGCCGGATTTTCATGGAACGGTATATCCTACAGCCCCGGCATGTGGAAATCCAGGTACTGGCGGATGGGTTCGGAAATACGGTTTTTCTGGGGGAACGGGAGTGTTCTATCCAGCGGCGCTACCAGAAAATCATCGAGGAATCACCTTCTTGTGGTGTGGGCCCTGAACTGCGGCAGCGCATGGGAAAAGCAGCCTGCGATCTGGCCCGTCAGGCAGGGTATACCAATGCCGGTACGGTGGAATTTGTGCTGGATCCCGCAGGCGCATATTATTTTCTCGAAATGAACACCCGGCTGCAGGTGGAGCATCCGGTCACGGAACTGGTCACCGGACTGGACCTTGTGGCGCTGCAGCTGCGCATCGCTGCCGGGGAGCGCCTGCCCTTTGACCAGCACAGCGTGCGCTTCACCGGCTGGGCCATGGAAGCCCGCATCTGCGCCGAAGATCCTGCCAGGGGTTTTACCCCGGCCACCGGCATGATCACCCGGTATGCCGAACCCCGTGGCGATGACGTGCGGGTGGACAGCGGTGTGGATACCGGCAGCAAGATCGGGGTCCACTATGACTCCATGCTGGCCAAAGTCATCTGTCACGGCACAGACAGGGAAGATGCCCGTACCAGGCTTATCGAAGCCCTCAACGGATACCACATCGAAGGGGTGGTGACCAACATCGATTTTGCCAACAGTGTGCTGTGCCAGCCCGCATTTGCCGCAGGCAAGCTGGACACCGGGTTTATCGACCGCTATTTTGCCGGCCATCTTCCCCTGTCTCCTCCGGATGAACGACACCTGAAGCTGTCGGCCCTCACGGCTGCCCTGGTATATCATGTCCGCAACATCCTGGTACGGGAATCGGTCAAATCCATGGTGACCCGCATCGGTGGAGGGAAAGGCACCACCAGCGCCCATCACTATGTTGTCAGATCTGAAAAAGCGGTGTATGAGATACAAATGGAAAAAGGGCCGGATGGAAAACAGTGGATTATCTGTGTCAACCAGGACGCTATGGCGGTGGAATCCCCTGACTTCGAATTTTACCGCCGCCGTCTCAAGCTGAAAATAGATGGGCGGTATCACCGCTTCCGGCTGCGCTACGACCGCTCCTTTTTCTGGATCGCCTTTTGCGGGCTCACCCGGCTGTTCGAGGTCTACCGTCCCGAAGAATGGAAATTGATCCCGCACATGCCTGCTGGAATTGACGTCCCGCCATCCAATGAACTACCTTGCCCCATGCCCGGACTGGTGGTGGATGTGCCGGTGAAAAAAGGGGATTGCGTCACCCGGGGACAGAATCTGGTCACCTTGGAGTCCATGAAAATGGAAAGCAATGTGGCATCCCCCGTGGACGGTATGATTGCCGAGGTACTGGTGGCCGCCGGGGATGCGGTCGAAGCCGGAGACGTGCTGGTGCGGTTCATGAAACACGAAACCTGCAGCCGAAATACCAAAAAATTGTAAATTCCAGGCAAAGATTAGACATCGGTCAGTCGGCATCCCCATCCACCAGGAGCCGGTCATAAATCGCTTTTACCGCCTCGGTCATCTCCTTGAAACGGTCAGCCGGTACCTGCGGCTTCTTCTCCTGCAGGGTCAGGCGGTGGACCTTCTGGCGCAGGCTGATATAGGCTTTCTGCAGGATGCCGCTTTCTTCACCGGAAACCAGGCCCTCACAGCTAAGCCCTTCCAAAAGCCGGACATTGTCGGTCCACACCGTGACATCCGGGTACCGGGCCCCATGCCTGAGTGTCAGATACTGCACCAGAAACTCGATGTCCACAATGCCGCCGAAACCCTGTTTAAGGTCAAACATTCCGGGTTCCGGTTTCAGACGCTGGGTGCGCATGCGTTCGCGCATCTCTCTGACTGCCTGTTTCAATTCATCTGCCGGCCGGGGGGTACACAGAATTTTCTGCCGGACGACACTGAACCGGTTGCGCAGAGATTTATCACCGGTAATGGGCCGGGCCCGGATCAGGGCCTGGTGTTCCCAGGTCCAGGCCTGATTTTCCAGATACTCTTCAAATGCCGCGATGTGAGAAACGATCATGCCCGCATCCCCGCCCGGCCGCAGCCGCATGTCCGCCCCGTAGAGGGTGCCGGCCGGGGTGTGCATGGTCAGGGCATGTATGATGCGCTGGGCCACATTGGCATAGAACCGTACCGTTTCAATGGACCGTTCTCCGCCCGCAGTCTCCCCTGATTCCCCCTGGTACAGAAACACCAGGTCCAGGTCGGACTTGTACCCCATTTCCAGCCCTCCGACCTTACCGTAAGCCACGATGGCAAAACCGCAATGATCGATCCCATCTCCTGACAGATCCGGCGGGCATCCGTATTTGGTGGTGACAATATGCCAGGATATGCCGAGCACCTGGGCGAGGACAGTTTCCGCGATATAGGTGAGATGGTCACTGACCTTCATCAAGGGATAATCCCCGCTCACATCCGCTGCAGCCACCCGCAGGGTATTGACCTGACGAAAAATATTCAGCTCCTCCAGAAGATACTCCAGGTCATGGGGATCTATCTTGGCCATCCGGGCGGCCATCTCCCTTTCCAATGCCCCTTTTTTTGGCGGCGCATACAGGGAGGCCGGATGCAGCAGTTCATCCAGCAGCACAGGATGGCTGGAAAGAAAGGAGATGATCCATGTGCTTTTTGCAGCCAGGGTAACCAGGGTATCCAGGGCCTGGGTATTTTCAATAAGCAAAGACAGATAGGTGGTCCGGCGTTCGATAGTAATGATCAGATCCACCAGCCTTACCAGCACCGCTTCGCTGTCTTTGGCCTGACCCACTTTTTTCAGCAGCACCGGCACCAGCCTGGCCAGTTTTTTCCTGCCGGCCGGGGTGAGGCGCTGGGTATTCGGGTGTCCAGCCAGGGAACGGAGTATTGACAGCACCCGGCCGGAATCCGCATATCCAGCAACTTCGATGGCTTCCGGAGAAAACTGGGGATCGTTGATGTTCATCCACATCTCTTTGAGTTCTCTGGCAGCCGTATCTTTGCGGTCATCTGTCTCCGTGACCAGCAGCTGGGAAAAATGGGCATGGACAGTGGCGAGAACCCGGTCCAGTCCTTCTTTAAAAAGGCCGAAAGCGTCACATCCCATGGAAAGGGCCAGAATCTGCTGATGATCCGGATGCTCCGGAATATCATGGGTCTGGAGATCCTGGTATTCCTGGAGCCTGTTTTCCACGGTGCGCAAAAATATATACGCATCTCTAAGATCATCCCGGGTGGCGGTATCGATACAATCGTGGATTACCAGCTGGTCCAGGACCTGCAAAATCCCCGGAGTCTGGAGAGAAGGTTCCACCCCGCCCCGAATGAGCTGGAACAGCTGGCCGAAAAACTCAATCTCACGGATTCCGCCGGCCCCCAGCTTGATATTGTTTTTCAACCGGGCATTTTTCACCTGCAGGGCAATACGCTGCTTCATGTCCCGGAACGAATCAAATGATCCGTAATCAAAATACCGGCGGAAGATGAACCCGTTGAGATTATGGAGCAGCAGACGGCCCGCGGCCAGATCTCCTGCCACAGGGGCGGCCTTGATCATGGCATACCGTTCCCATTCCCTCCCCTGGGCCTGGTAATATTCCTCAAACGCATCTGTGCTCATGACCAGTGGGCCGCTGTCCCCAAAGGGCCGCAACCGGGTATCCACCCGGTAAAAATGGCTGCCGCCGGAACCGGAAAAAAAGGACAGAAACTGCTTGCACAGACGGGTGAAAAAATCCAGGTTCGAGGTTTTGATCCGGCCATCCAGCCAGGTGTCTCCTTCCTTGGGATACACAAAAACCAAATCGATGTCCGAAGAAAAATTCAGCTCCCCGGCCCCCAGTTTTCCCATGCCCAGAACCACCATATGCTGGGCATGGCCGTGCTTGTCCATGGGGGTACCGTGGGTGGCACACAGTTTTTTATAAAGGAGATCAAGGGCCCGGGTGAGGCAGGCCATGGCCAGGTGTGACAGATCTGACAAGATTTCGGACAGATCCGCCTTGCCGGTCAAATCCCGCCAGGCGATGCGGATAATCTCCCTGCGTTTGAAATCCATCAGCAGTTTTTGTGCCTGGTCTGCATCGGCTTCTGCAGTGATCTGTACGGCCCGATCCGGGTACCATTCCGGCTTTCTGACGGCGGCCAGATCCTTTGTAGCGGACAGGTCGTGGAATATACCCGGATCCCTTGCCAGGCAGTCCGCCACAAAGTCGCTGTACAGAAATACCCGAATCAGGTCCGCCGGGTCCACACCGCCGGCATCCAGCCCCTGCCCGGTTGCTTCAAGGCGGTCATAAAACCGGTCCAGCCGGGTCATCAAAAGGGTTTTCAAAGAAGGGGACAGACCGGGAAATACGGTATCGATCATCCGGGCATCGGGTTTGTTATACATGGCACCGCCATACGTTTAAATGTTGTCTTTTTTTCATACACGGTTTTTCCAGTTTACATACATAATATCAACAGCGGATTTTATCAAGCCCCAGACAAACGCGCCCCCGGGGGCTGTCCGGATATTTAGACAATTGGCAGCCTATCTATAGCCAAGAAGGACCCATGGATTTACCCGTAATTCCAAATGTCTTGCACTTGGATATGGAACTGTGTAAAGATAGCGGCAACGTCAAGTCTTGTTTCCGGGATTTGGGGCAATGCCGGTGTCAAACCAGATTTTTAGGATGATCTAATGAACGCAGAATCTGCGATGAAAAATAAAACCAAAGGCCAGATGGAAGCTGAAATCAGCGAAGCCGTAATAAAATTTGAAAAAGAGTTCATGGGCCGGGGCCCTCTGGAAACCAAGGCCTATATCATTGATGACATGGTCATGGTAAGGCTCAAGAATGTGCTTACCCAGGCGGAATTGAAGCTGGCTGACATGCATGAACATAAAGATGGCAGGGAACTGGTAAAACGGATCCGGATTGCACTGCTGGAACAGGGCAGGCCGCTGCTTGTGGAAGCGGTGGAAAAAATTTTGGGGGTCACGGTAAGGAGTCTGCACACCGACATCAGTACCATCACCGGTGAAAGGGTGATCCTTTTCACCCTGGTCTCCACCCCCATAATTACACGGCATAGAAATTAAGAACAATTGGCGGCACATGCAGGTGATCAGCCCTCAGGATGATGGTGAAATTTTGGTTGACAACATTGAAAATACATGTTTTAAAAAGATGACAATCTGCTGGAAAATGGTGTATTACACAATTTATCCGGGAGGTGACTTACAATAATATAAGGCTTAGCGTTGGAGCGGGTTCTCTGTCTTTTTTCAGAGGGCGCAGGAAAAATATAAGGCCGTTGTCTGTTCTGTTGGAACAGACAACGGCCTTTTTTTATGGTCGGCTGACAGCAAAATAATTACACGGAAGCGCTTCATCAACTGACCGAAATTGAACATATTGAAAAAATGGAGGAAAAATTATGATTTATCGAAATCACGCAGGTGACAAACCCATTGTGCATGCAACTGCAACGATTCATCCATCGGCCGTGGTGATCGGCAATGTGCAGATCGGTGAGAAAGTATTTGTGGGACCCAATGCAGTCATCCGTGCAGATGAACCATGTCCGGAGGGAAAAGTGGAAGCCATTGTCATCGAATCCGAGGTCAATATTCAGGACGGTGTGATCATTCATGCCCTGGGCGGTTCGCCGGTACACATCGGAAAAGGGGTGTCCCTGGCCCATGGTGCAGTCATCCACGGACCCTGCCATATTGGTGACAACTCTTTTGTCGGTTTTAAAAGTGTTGTTTTCAAGGCCCGTATCGGAAAAGGGGTCGTTATTCAGCACCAGGCCCTGGTGGAAGGGGTCGAAATCCCTGATGGCATGCATGTGCCCTCCATGGCCGGCGTATTCACTGAAGCGGATGTCCATGCCCTTAAGCCGGTAACCCCCGAGCTGACTGAATTTGCTGAAAAGGTGCGAAAAACCAATGTTTTTCTTGCTGAGGTAGCTTAACATGAACCATACTGTGTCCCCTGCAAAAACCGTTGTTGCCGTGGTTATGGGCAGTAAATCCGATTATGAGGTAATGAAGGAAAGTGCCAGGGTGCTTGCTGATTTCAAAGTGCCATATGAGATCCGGGTAATTTCTGCACACAGGACCCCGGATCGGGCTCATGACTTCGCTGTCAACGCCGAAGACAGAGGCATTCAGGTGATCATTGCAGCCGCCGGCAAGGCAGCCCATCTTGCCGGCGTTTTGTCCTCTCTTACTACCCTGCCGATTTTCGGGGTACCCATGGCCACGTCAGATCTGGGCGGCCTTGATTCTCTGCTTTCCACTGTCCAGATGCCCGCCGGCATCCCGGTGGGTACCACTGCCATCGGAAAAGCCGGCGCCAAGAACGCGGCGCTTCTGGCGGTGGCCATTCTGGCCCTGTCCGACACCCGCCTGCGGGAGGAACTCAAGGGGTTCCGAAAAAAAATGCGGGACCAGGTAGCAGCAGATGATGCTGACATAAGTCAGGCCGGTTTGCAGGAGATGTAATGGATACCCTTACAACCGTCCATTGAAATTCTGAAAAGGCTGTACTGAAACAGCGGCTGCCAGCGGTCAGCTAAAAAAGAATGCACGCCCTGACCGGCCTGGACCGAAGGTTCGGGACCCTGGCAGCCGGGAGCATGAACTGACCAATTCAATATTGAAAAGCAACAAGGCGTAAAACAGATGAAAACACTTGATTTGCCCGGACAGATAACGATTCATGACACCACCGTCAGGGAAGGGTTTCAGCGGGAGGAACGGCTGATTCCCACGGATGCCAAACTGTGGGTGGTACAGCAGCTTGTCAAAGCCGGTTTTAAACGGCTTGAAGTGACCAATTTTGCCAGTCCCAGCCGGTTGCCCCAGTTTGCCGATGCTGAAAATCTGTTGCGGCTGATCCGGAACCACCGTTCTTTGACCCTTCATCTGGATGATGTCGAGTTTTCGGCGGTTACCATCAACCAAACAGCAGTGGAACGAGCCCTGGCAGCGCACAGGGAAGGGGTCGGTCCTGACAGAATCCTTTTGGTCATCTCTGTCAGTGATGCCTATCAAATGGCAAATACCGGCATGGGTATCGATGCATACTGGAAAATGGCAGAAAATTGTATCCAGGAGGTAAAATCATCGGGCATGAAGGTGTGTGGCGTTATCAACGGTATCTGGGGATGCCCCAAAACCGGAAGAACCGATATGCAAAAAGCGGTTGCCTTTGCCCGGCGCTGGCTGCAAATGGGTGCAGACGAGATTGAACATGCTGATCACGACGGATCGGCTACGCCGGATAGAATCTACGCCTATTTTTCCACTGTGCTGGATGCGATGCCTGATCCGGAAAAACATGTTGCCCATTTCCATTCACCCCGGGGATGGGGAATGGCAAATGTACTGGCTGCCATGCAGGCCGGCATCACCCATTTTGAATCGACCCTGGGGGGTATCGGCGGACAGCCTGCTAACTTTGTTGACGGTATCCCCGTGGCCGGTACCGGTGAATATTATCACAAAGACCCGGGATTATCCGGGCTGGTATCCACTGAAGATCTTGCAGTGATGCTGGATGAAATGAACATTGAAACAGGGTTGGACGTGGATACTGTGATCTCTACCGGAGGAACGGTTGAAAGGATTGTCGGCCGGCGCCTCCGATCTGAATGCCTTCATTCAGGCCGTATTGCAAAATAAAATATAAGAAAACACCCGCCCGGACAGATTTTGGAACCCAGGATATTTTTCCAGCCAGAATTTTGAAAATCGTCATTACCGCCTTGCTAAAACGCTGTGTTTTATGATATTTATTAGGGCTTCAACAATGGAGCACGACTATGAAATATGATCCGGACAGGCCTTCGGATCCGTGATGTCAACATAAGGTGGAAAACAGGTAAACAAACAAGATGAAAGCATTATTAGCCCTGGAAGACGGCAGGACCTTTGCCTGCAGGAGCTTTACAGGACCAGGAGAAGCCCGCGGTGAAGTGGTTTTCAACACCAGCATGACCGGTTACCAGGAGATACTTACCGACCCTTCCTATTACGGCCAGATGGTGACCATGACCTACCCGCTCATCGGCAATTACGGGGTAAATTCTGAAGATATTGAATCAAACCGCATTCAGGTGCCTGCCTTTATCGTAAAAGAATACCAGGATTATCCCAGCAACTTCCGGTCCAAAGGAACCCTGGCCGATTATTTGATCAAAGGCCATGTCCTTGGGATCGAAGATCTGGATACCCGGGCCCTGACCCGGCACATCAGAAAATCCGGGGCCATGCGGGCTGCCATTTCCACTTCAGACCTGGATTCTGATTCTTTGGTGAAAAAAGCCCGGCAGGTGCCGGCCATGCAGGGCAGTGACCTGGTGGCATTTGTGACCACGAAAAAACCCTATTTCTGGAAATACAACCAGCCGGACTATGTCAATGCCGACTCCCTGTCCAGCAACTTTGTGTGGCGGCACAGGGGAAAAAAGCTTTCTGTGGTGGCCCTGGATTTCGGCATTAAATACAACATTATCCGGTGCCTGGAACGGGCCGGATGCGAAGTGTTGACAGTACCGGCAAAAACTTCTGCACAGGTCATAAAAAACTTGCAGCCTGACGGTATTTTTCTGTCCAACGGACCCGGAGATCCGGAACCGGTGACCTATGCGGTGGACACCATAAAGCAGCTGCTGGGATTTGCCCCGATTTTCGGGATCTGCCTGGGCATGCAGCTGCTGGGAATGGCCATGGGCGGAAAAACCCTGAAAATCAAATTCGGCCACAGGGGGGCCAACCAGCCTGTGAAAAACCTTGCCACAGGCAAGGTGGAAATCACCGCCCAGAACCATGGCTTTGCCGTGGACTTAAACAGCCTCAAGGACAACGCTTCTGCTTTGACCCATATCAATCTGAATGAAGACTCCCTGGAAGGGATTCACGACGAAGCCCTGAAAGCCTTTGCCGTGCAATACCATCCGGAAGCCTCACCCGGCCCCCATGATGCTGCCTATCTTTTCAACCAGTTTGCCAAAGTGATGACCCATGCCAAAGCGTAATGATATCAAAAAAATCCTGATCATCGGGGCCGGCCCCATTATCATCAGCCAGGCCTGCGAATTTGACTACTCCGGCACCCAGGCCTGCAAAGCCCTGAAAGAAGAAGGTTTTGAAGTAATTCTCATCAACTCCAATCCCGCCACCATCATGACCGACCCGGAAACCGCCGACCGCATCTACATTGAACCGGTCACCCCGGACACCCTGTGCAAGGTGATCAGGGCGGAGCGCCCGGATGCCATTCTGCCCACACTGGGGGGACAGACCGCCCTGAACACCGCCATTGAGGCGGCAAAAACCGGGATATTTGAAGAATACAACGTGGAATTGATCGGTGCATCCATTGAAGCCATCAACAAGGCAGAAGACAGAGAGCTGTTCCGTAATGCCATGAACAAGATCGGCCTGCGTATTCCCAAAAGCGGGTTTGCCCATAATTTTGCCGAGGTGGAGGAAGTGGCGAAAAAGATCGGGTTCCCTTTGATTGTCCGGCCCAGCTTCACCCTGGGCGGCACCGGCGGCGGGGTGGCCTACAACATGGAAGAGCTGAACCGCGTGGCCAAGTCCGGCCTGGACGCCTCGCTCATCAGCCAGATCCAGCTGGAGGAATCGGTGCTGGGGTGGAAGGAATATGAACTGGAGGTGATGCGGGACCATGCCGACAATGTGGTTATCATCTGCTCCATTGAGAATGTGGATGCCATGGGGGTGCACACCGGGGACTCCATCACCGTGGCCCCGATCCAGACCCTGTCGGACAAGGAATATCAGGTGCTGCGGGATGCCTCCATCGCCATCATCCGTGAGATCGGTGTGGACACCGGCGGCTCCAATGTACAGTTTGCCGTGAACCCGGAAAACGGGGATGTGATCGTGGTGGAGATGAACCCCAGGGTGTCTCGAAGTTCGGCCCTGGCCTCCAAAGCCACCGGCTTCCCCATTGCCAAGATAGCGGCCAAGCTGGCGGTGGGGTACACCCTGGATGAAATCCCCAATGATATTACCGGCGAAACCATGGCCTGTTTTGAACCCTCCATTGATTATTGTGTGGTGAAAATTCCCAGGTGGACCTTTGAGAAATTTCCCGAAGCCCAGGATGTACTCACCACTGCCATGAAGTCCGTGGGAGAAACCATGGCCATCGGCCGGACCTTCAAGGAGGCCTTTCAGAAGGGGCTGCGGTCCCTGGAAATCGGCCGGGCCGGATTCGGGGCTGACGGCAAGGACCACCTGCCGGATTCTCTGGCCGGCAACGACCTGGAATACAAGCTGTCCACCCCCAACTCCCAGCGGCTGTTTTATATCAAATACGCATTAAAGCACAACATGCCCATCACCATGCTCCATGAACTCACCCATATTGATCCCTGGTTTCTGCACCAGATGCGCCAGATCGTGGAACTGGAAAACCAGATCAAGCTGGCCGGAAAAAACCTGCCCAGAAGCCTGCTGGAAAAAGCCAAAAAATTCGGGTTTTCAGACCAGCAGCTGGCCCACTTGACGCAGCTTACGGAAAAACAGGTGGAACAGGAGAGAAAAGATCTGGGAATCGTGCCGGTGTACAAGCTGGTGGACACCTGTGCTGCCGAGTTCCGGGCCGTCACCCCCTATTATTATTCCACCTATGAAAGTGAATGCGAAGCACGGGTCAGCGACAGGAAAAAAGTGATCATCCTTGGGGGCGGTCCCAACCGCATCGGTCAGGGCATCGAGTTCGACTACTGCTGTGTGCATGCCTCTTTTGCCCTAAAAGAGGAAGGGGTGGAATCCATCATGGTCAATTCCAACCCGGAAACCGTGTCCACGGATTATGACACCTCGGACAAGCTGTATTTTGAACCGTTGACCCATGAAGATGTACTCCATATTGTGGAAAAGGAAAAACCTTTCGGGGTCATTGTCCAGTTCGGCGGCCAGACCCCCCTGAACCTGGCCACCGGCCTGCACAAAGCAGGCGTCCCCATCATCGGCACCTCCCCGGAAAGCATTGACCGGGCAGAAGACCGGGATCTGTTCCAGGCCATGATGGACAAACTGGGGCTGCTTCAGCCGGAAAACGGCATTGCCCACTCCTATGAAGAAGCACTGGCTGTTGCCAGAGATATCGGGTACCCGGTCATGGTCCGGCCGTCCTTTGTCCTGGGAGGCCGGGCCATGAAGATCGTGTATGATGAAAACGATCTGGAGGAATTTTTTGACCTGGCAATACAGGCATCACCAGACAAGCCCGTGCTCATTGACAAATTCCTTGAAGAAGCCTTTGAATTGGATGTGGATGCCATCTCCGATGGAGAAACCACGGTCATCGGCGGCATGATGGAGCATATCGAAGAGGCCGGTATCCATTCAGGCGATTCTGCCTGTGTTTTGCCCCCTTACTCCATTGCCCCGCAGCACATTGATGAGATGGCGGATGCAGCCAAAGCCATTGCAAAGGAACTCAGCGTCAAAGGGCTTATGAACATCCAGTTCGGCATCATGAATGACAAAGTATATGTCATCGAGGTGAATCCCCGGGCATCCAGAACCATCCCCTTTGTTTCCAAAGCCATCGGTGTTCCGCTGGCAAAACTGGCCACCAAGGTTATGCTTGGTAAAACCCTCAAAGAGCTGGGGTTCACCACCCAGGTCATCCCTGCCTACTATTGTGTCAAAGAAGCGGTGATGCCCTTTGACCGGTTTGAAAATGTGGACCCGGTCCTGGGACCGGAAATGAAATCCACCGGCGAGGTCATGGGCATTGACAAAGACCTGGGCGCAGCGGTGGCAAAGGCCCAGTTTGCCGCAGGCCAGAAACTGCCGGAATCGGGCACCGTATTTATCTCGGTCCAGGACAAGGACAAGATGGCCGCCCTGCCTGTGGCAAAAGATTTTTATGATATGGGATTCACCATCATGGCCACCCGGGGAACTGCTGCATTTTTTGAAGAAAACCAGGTACCGGCTACCACGGTGAAAAAGGTGTCTGCCGGCCGGCCCCATGTGGTGGATGCCGTAAAAAACAAGGAGATCCAACTCATTCTCAACACCGGGGCCACCAGCCAGACCCAGCGGGACGGGTATGAAATAAGGCGGGCTGCCATCAAATACAAAATCCCCTATGCAACCACCACCGACGGTACCAGGGCCATCCTGGGCGCCATCAAGGCTCTGAAAAAAGAACGCCTGTCCGTCAAACCCATCCAGGAGTATCATAACCAAAATGTCTGATTGTATGACCATCCCCCCCGGTGAACGGCCCAGGGATGAATGCGGGGTGTTCGGATTGTACCAGCATCCGGAGGCCGCCAAAATCACCTATTTCGGCCTGTATGCCCTCCAGCACCGGGGCCAGGAAAGCGCGGGCATCTCTGTCAACCGGGGCATCAACGACAAGATCTTTTCCCACAAAGGCATGGGCCTGGTGCCGGAAATATTCAACATGGATGATCTGGAGCGGATAGAAGGGGGTTCCGCCATCGGCCATGTCCGGTACTCCACCACCGGGGATTCGGTGCTGCTCAATGCCCAGCCCTTTGTGGTCAACCACCGCCACCGCTCCTATGCCCTGGCCCACAACGGCAACCTGGTCAATGCCCATACCCTGAGAAAGGAACTGGAGGAAAAAGGCTCCATTTTCCAGACCACCATGGATTCCGAGGTGTTTTTGCACCTGTTCATCAAAAACCTGGTGAAAGGTGATTATGAAAATGCCATTCTCAAGGCAGTTTCCAAAATCCAGGGGGCCTATTCCATGATCCTGCTCACCTGCAAAGGCGAAATCATCGGCATGAAAGATCCCAACGGGTTCCGCCCCCTTGCCCTGGGAAAGCTCAACGGCCATTATGTGCTGGCATCGGAAACCTGTGCCTTTGACCTGATCCAGGCGGAGTTCATCCGGGAACTGGATCCAGGGGAGATCATCATTATAAATGAGGAGGGCATCAAAAGCATCCGCCACCCGAAAGCAGCGCAGCACAAATCTTTGTGCATTTTCGAATATATCTATTTTGCCCGCCCCGATTCCACCATTGACGGCAAAAACGTCTATGAAATGCGCAAAAACCATGGACAGCGTCTGGCCCAGGAAAGCCATGTGGATGCGGACCTGGTCATGCCGTTTCCAGATTCCGGTAACTATGCCGCCATCGGCTATGCCAGGGAATCAGGCATTCCCTTTGAAATGGGCATGATCCGAAACCATTATGTGGGCAGAAGCTTTATCCAGCCCACCCAGTCCATGCGTGATTTTAGCGTACGCATCAAGCTCAATCCGGTGCGCGAACTGATCAAAGGCAAGGATATTATCATTATTGAAGACTCCATCATCCGGGGCACCACCGCCAAAACACGGGTCAAGGCCCTTCGGGAACTGGGAGTTAAAAAGGTGCATATGCGCATTTCCTGTCCACCCCACAGGTTTCCCTGTTATTACGGCATTGACTTTTCATCCAAAGGCGAACTTATTGCAGCCCAGAAATCGGTGGATGAACTGCGGGACTATCTGGGACTGGATTCGCTGCACTATTTGTCCATTGCAGGCATGCTGGAGGCATCCGGGGTTGAAGATCCGGAGCACAATTTCTGCAAAGCCTGCTTTGACGGAAACTATCCAGTGCCGTTTGATCCCGAATTCACCAAGCAGTGTATGGGATAAATGATGCAGAACAAAACTGTTGCCTTTTCCAAAGATGCATCCAACCTTTTTTTTCACATCCTGACCCAATGCAACCTGTCTTGTTCCCATTGCTATATCAACCCGGATCAGCACGGAGACAAATCCCTTTCCATTGACACCATCCACCGGTGGCTCGCTCTTTTTGCAAAAAAGGCTTTTCAGACCAACCTGATTTTTTTAGGGGGGGAACCTACCCTGCACAGGGATCTGTCTTCTGGAGTAAAAGAAGCGAAAAGGCTGGGGTTTCATTCCATCACGATTGACACCAACGGGTTTCTTTTCCACGACATCCTGGAAAAAATCACCCCGGATGATGTGGATGTCATATCCTTTTCCCTGGACGGGGCCACTTGCGCCACCAATGATGCCATCCGGGGCAAGGGCAGTTATGATGCTGTCCTTTCAGGCATACACCGGGCAAGGAAAAAAGGGTTTGCCTGTTCCATGATCTACACGGTGTCGGACAGAAACCTGCACGAACTTTCCCGGATGCCGGATCTGGTGGCATCCCTTGATATTGACCGGTTTTTCATCCAGGTTATCGGCATGCGGGGAAAATCCGCTGCAGCCGGAAAAACTGCCCAGGTATCCAAAGCGCTCTGGCTGTCGGTCATTCCAGAAGTTGCCCGTACCATTGCGCAAACCGGTGTCATTGTCACCTATCCCAAGGTATTTCTGGATCCGGAGGAGACCTTTGCATGCGCCGGCATCGTGGCGGACAACTATTTTGTGTTTCCCAACGGCCGGGTATACCGCTGCCCCCTGTGTGAAGATTATCCGCTGCACGCTTTTTGCATTGAAAACAACAAAATGGTGGCAGCCCCTCCTGTTAACGAAACCCATCTGTTCGACCTGTCCATACCCGAAGGCTGTGTCATGAACAGGATCATCCAGCCGGGCAACCTGGATTATCTGGCAGACGGAAAACCGGCCCACAGAATCGCCTGCTGCATGCTCAAACAGGAAATCCGGTCTCAGCCCTAGCCTTTTTTCGGTTTTTTCCGGGATTTTTTCTTTTTTTCACCGGCTTCTCCGGCCAGTATCATCTCCCTGAGACCGGCTGTATCCTTAGGATCCACATGAATTTGTGCATGCTCTTTCCAGGAGACAGGCACCAGGTGAATCGGTTTTTTGAGCAAATCCTGGATCTTTGCCAGCAGGGGTTCTTCTTCCGGGCTGCAAAAAGAAAACGCCTGGCCTTTGCGGGTGCCCCTGCCGGTGCGCCCCACCCGGTGTACATAATTTTCCGGGTTTTCAGGCAGATCATAATTGATGACATAGTCCAGATCCGGAATATCAATCCCCCGGGCTGACACATCCGTGGCAATGAGAATTTTGTCTTCTCCGGCCTTAAACCCTGCCATGACCTGGTTCCGCTGTGTCTGATCCTTGTCTCCGTGAATGGTCATACATGGGATGCTGCCGCGCTCCAGGGCTTTGGCCACCCGTTCCGCCCTGACCTTTGTTCTGACAAACACCATGATCCGGGCATCTTCATGATCCCGGACAAACCGGCGCAGATAAAAGCGCTTGTCATCCATTGCCATTTTCATCATCCAGTGGGTAACATTTTTGGATACCGGGTCATCCGGAGAGATCTGGATACGGATGGCCGAGGTTTTCACCTGGGAAAAAGCCAGTTTTTTAATCTCTTTGTCAATGGTGGCGGAAAAAAACAGGGTCTGGTGCCGCCGGGGCAGTTTTTTCTTGATAGCCTGGATATCTTTGATAAAACCCTGATCCAGCATCCGGTCTGCTTCATCCAGCACCAGGGTGTTCACACAGGACACGGAAACAGCGCCCTGGCTGATCAGATCGAACATCCGGCCCGGGGTGGTCACCAGGATATCCACCCCCTCCTTTAATTGTGCAATCTGCTGCGCCTGTTCCACCCCGCCGTAGATGCACAAAGGCGTCACCCGGGTGTGCCGGGCCAGGGCGGTGAACACCGCCCCTATCTGGCCTGCCAGTTCCCGGGTGGGCACCATGACAATGCACTGGATACCCTGCCTGGACCGCTTGGAACGGTGTATCCTGTCAATAATGGGGATGGCAAAAGCAGCTGTTTTTCCGGTGCCGGTCTGGGCTACGGCCAGGACATCCTCACCCTTGAGAATGGAGGGAATGGCCTTGTACTGGATATCTGTGGGCCGTTTATATCCGGCGGCTGCCAGGTTTTTTTTTATGGCCCCGGCTATGGGGTAGGTGTCAAATTTCATGGGGGCGCTTTCATGCATCCTGTGATAAATATTAATGGTACCTGTTTATAAAATACAGGCAACCTGCCTAAAACGCAATACAACAGAAATTTCAGAACAGGGCAGCTATCGTGCATCCGGACTTAACTTCGCAATTATACAGGGGTTTTGATCGGCCATGTCCATATTTATTCTTGACACCCCAATGGGAAGCAGGTAAGGTAATGTATTGTTTCAGGTGCTGCAGATGCAGGTAAAAGGGAATCCTGTGAAAATCAGGAACGGACCCGCCGCTGTAACCGGGGATGAACACCACACAACCACTGATGACAAACGGGAAGGGTGGTCAGTAAATAGATCCGGGAGTCAGAAAACCTGCCTGAAATGTTGATCGCTATACTTGCGAGGGCTTGGGTAGATCAACCTTATGCGGATAAAAACGGTTCCCATATCAGATATTTCTGGTATGGGTTTTTTAATGCCTCAGCAACAGGATGCGCCATGTTCTCGAGTATACCGGCTGCCATACCCGGAGGGAAAACAGGATTTCTGGTGGTTCTGTTTTCCCTTCTGCTTTTGGGATCCATCCTGGTGTCGCTTTCCATGGGATACATGAAAATACCTATCCAGGACATCCCGAAAATCGTTTTGGGAAAACTGGTTGGGGGTGGCCATGACCCATCATCCATGAGAGCAACCTATGAAACGGTACTGGTTGATATCCGCCTGCCCAGAATTTTAACCTGCGCTGCCGTGGGGGCCGCCCTTGCTGTTTCCGGGGTGCTTTTCCAGGGCATCCTGTTGAATCCTCTGGCTGACCCCTATACCCTGGGAGTTTCGGCTGGGGCCGCATTCGGTGCCAGTATTGCCATTGTATTGAACCTGTCGGCCACCCTTGTGTCGATTCCGGGATTTGCCTTTGCCGGGGCCTGTGTCACCCTGTTTTTTGTTTTGTTTTTATCCTATTCCCCGGGCAGCCCCGGCGGTGGATTATCATCCAGCAACCTGATACTGTCAGGCATTATTGTTGCCGCTATTTTATCGGCAGGACTGAGTTTTCTGAAATTCATCGCGGATGAACAGGTATCTGTGATTATTTTCTGGCTCATGGGCAGCTTTGCCTCCAAGACCTGGCCCCAGTTTCTGCTTGTGGCAGGGATTTTGTTGTGGGGGTTTCTGGTGGCTGTGTTCTATGCCAGGGACCTGAACCTTGTTTCAATGGGAGACCGCTCTGCCGCAAGCCTGGGAGTGGATGTTAAAAAGGTCACCCTGATCCTTTTGGTTACCGGTTCCCTGCTGGCTGCGGTCTGTGTGTCCATCTCCGGTATCATCGGATTTGTGGGACTTCTGGTGCCTCATATGATGCGGTTTCTCACCGGTCCTGACAACCGGAAACTGCTGCCGATCTCCATGCTCACCGGCGCTGTGCTTCTTTTATGGGCAGACACCATCACCCGGGCTGTACTGCCCCATGAAATTCCCATCGGGGTGTTGACCGCCCTGATCGGCGGACCGGTTTTCTGCTGGATTTTCAAAAAAAGCCGGATGTAACCGAGGGTGTCATGGAAATACGCATGGAGCATATACACTTTTTTCATGGGGACACACAGGTTTTACACGATGTGACCTGCCGGTTTTCCCCGGGCAGGTTTTATGCGGTTCTTGGTCCCAACGGCAGCGGGAAAACAACCCTGCTGGATCTGATGTGCGGTTTCCGGATACCTGAAAAAGGCCGGGTTTTTCTGGGAAATGACCCGGTTGCTTCTCTTACCAGACGCAGGGTTGCCCAGACCATTGCCCTGGTTTCCCAGAGCTATGAAATCAACTTTCCTTTTCTGGTAAAAGAGGCGGTCATGATGGGGCGGCATCCCCATATTGACAGGTTTTCCCGGCCATCCCATGCTGACCGGTGTGCGGTACAACAGGCCATGGAGATGACCGGCACCACCCATCTTGCAAACCGGTATATAACAGAACTTTCCGGTGGGGAAAAGCAGCGGTGTGTGTTTGCCAGGGCCCTGTGCCAGGACACGCCGGTTTTGCTGCTGGATGAAGCATTCTCCAGCATGGATATCCACCACAGCTTTCATTTGCTGGGCCTGGTGAAAAAAGCGGTGCAGGAGGATAAAAAAACAGTTATTGCCGTTCTCCATGACATAAATCTGGCTGCCGGTTTTTCCCATGAAATGGTTTTTTTAAAAAACGGGCAGATCACTGCCATGGGCAAAACCGATGCGGTGCTTAACCAGGACACCATTCAAACCGTTTTCAATATGAAATCCAAGGTGGAATACAATGCATATGTGCAGGCAATACAAGCTTATTTCAAGCCCGAGTAAATATATGATGCCCATTTTGGCAGAGCAATTGCGTGCTGCTTCTGGATTCGAATTTTTGAACCGGCAGGTCGGCCTGTCAAAAAAATACAGCCATGTACTTGCAATTGCCCTGCTGGTTCTGTTGGCTTTTTTTGCTTTTAGACCAGGAGACTGCTTTGCCGGCACCCATACCATCATGGATGCCAAGGGCAGAAAAATCCATGTGGAGCAGCCTTTTTCCCGCATCATCTCCCTGTACGGCGCCCACACGGAAAACCTCTTTCATCTGGGTTTAACATCGGAGATAATCGGTGTTTCCATCAACGACCGGTTTCCGCCCCAGGTGGACAGCAAACAAAGGTTTTCCTTTCATGATGATCCGGAAAAATTTCTGGCTGCCCGGCCTGACCTGGTTTTGATACGGCCCATGATCGATAATGGATACCCGGACTTTGTCAGGCAGCTGGAACGTTTCAACATCACGGTGGTTTCCCTTCAGCCCTCAGATGTAAACGAGATGTTTGCCTACTGGGTAACCCTGGGGCAGCTTACCGGGAAAACAGCTGCTGCAAAACAGCTTGTGACCGATTTTCAAAAAAAAACCCGGGAGATCGCCCCTTTGCTTCCCCCGGTGGCAGCCAGAAAAAAGGTATATTTTGAAGCCATCCATGCCAGGATGAAAACATTTACCCATGGATCCATGGCAATCTATGCTCTGGAAACCGCAGGGGGCATAAATGTTGCTGCAGATGCCCCATCATCCAGAAACACCAATATAGCCAATTACAGCAAAGAAAAAATCCTGGAAAAAGCCCGGGAAATTGATGTGTTTCTGGCACAAAAAGGGATAATGAACCCGGTTTCCATAGAACAGATTGTCACTGAACCCGGGTTTCATATTATAAAGGCAGTTGCCGACGTCCAGGTATACCTGGTGGATGAGAATATCGTTTCCCGGCCGGTGCCCAGGCTGTTACAGGGGATTATGGCCATCGGCGACCTGCTTTACCCGGATATTTTTGCAAAAATTAAAAAGGACTTGTAATGAAAAAAACTGGCAAACTATATGGTGTCGGTGTCGGACCAGGAGATCCTGAACTGATCACTGTAAAAGCGGTCCGTGTAATAAAAGAGGCGGATATTATTTTTACCGCTGCCTCCAGCAAAAACAGCTACAGCCTGGCTGTGGAGATTGCCGGCCCGTATATTTCACCTGCGACAAAAATACACACCCTTGGGTTTCCCATGACCAAAGAGGAAAACCAGGTGGAAAAAGCCTGGATGGACAATACAAAAGAAATTGCCTGCGCCCTGGAGCAGGGGCTTACCGTGGTGTTTCTGACCCTTGGTGACCCCATCACCTATTCCACATTCGGGTATATTCTCAAAAAGATGAAACAGGTCCTGCCCACAGCCCGGATTGAAACCATCCCGGGCATCACCTCTTTTCATGCGGCATCTGCCAGACTCAACAGGATACTGGTGGAAGGCGAAGAATCTTTGCTGGTCACTTCTGGCGCTTTTGGCGGCAGCCAGATCCGCAATATCAAACAGGTGGAAAATATTGCCATTGTCAAAGCCTATAAAAACATCAAAGATATCAATGCTGCTTTAAAGGAAGCCGGCATGCACAAAAACGGAGTGGCGGTTTCCCACTGCGGACGGAAAAAAGAAAAAATATTTGACAACCTGGATGATCTTGAAACCCGGGCTCCGGATTACTGGACCCTGATTCTGGCTGCAAAATGAAACCCCGGCGACTCAGGCTCCGGCTGCTGTTTATTTCCGCCGGCATATCCGCTCTGCTCCCTTTGGCAGGCGGTCTGTTCTTTGCCCCGTTTACCACGGATGTCCTGGTGAACCGGCTGCTCTTTCCCCTGGTGCGGCTTTCCTGCTTTATCGTTATGGGACTTGTGGCAGGCCAGGTTATCGAAGGCCTTGGATGGACCCGTCAGGTGGCAGTGGTGGCCCGTCCTTTTTTCAGGTTTTCTTGCATGGGGGACAGATGCAGTGCTGCATTCACAACCGCATTTTTCTCTGGTGCTGCTGCCAATGCCATGCTGGCCGATTATTATGACCAGGGGAAAATTTCAAAAATCCAGTTGTTTTTATCCAACTATATCAACCAGTTTCCCGCTTTTTTTCTTCACCTTCCCACAACGGTTTTCATTGTGCTGCCCCTGACCGGCATGGCCGGGGCCCTGTATTTTCTGCTTACCTTTCTGGCTGTTTTCGTGAGAACCTCTATTTTTCTGCTCTTTGGCCGTTTTTATCTGCAACATACACCACAGCTGGATACGGGCCATGACAGTGCCGGGCCTTTGCCTGAACCCGGCAAAAAATCTTTGCCCGAAATAATTCAGGGCATCGGTCACAGGCTGCCCATCCGCCTGGTGAATATTTTCATCTGGGTGCTGCCCATCTATACCCTGGTATTTCTTTTGCACTGGTATGGGGCTTTTGACCTTTTAAACACCGCTCTTTCCCGGTATGTGGCTGTAAGCATCATGCCTGTGGAATCTTTGTCCGTGGTGATACTGAGTTTTGCTGCTGAATTTACCTCTGGGTTTGCCGCTGCAGGCGCACTCATGGATGCCGGTGTGCTGACCATAAAACAAACGGTGCTGGCACTTTTGCTGGGCAATATCCTGGCATTTCCCATACGGGCATTGCGGCATCAGCTTCCCCGGTATCTGGGAATTTTTTCTCCCAAAATAGGGCTGCAGCTGTTATTATCCGGCCAGGCTTTTAGAGTTGTCAGTATAATGCTTATTGGAACCCTCTATTATCTGGTGGTATGATGAAACCCTTATATGTTATCGGCATCGGCCAAGGCAAAAAAGATCTGACTGCCCGGCAGCTGGATATCATTGATAAAGCAGATGTACTGGTGGGAGGCAAACGGCTGTTGCAGCTGTTTGCCGGTCACAAGGCAGAAGTTCTTGTCATTGACCGGCAGATTGACTGTGTCATCAGCAGGATCAAAGAAAAGATGGTCACCCGTCAGGTGGTTGTGCTGGCTTCAGGCGATCCTTTGTTTTACGGCATCGGCACCACCCTCCTCACCCGCATCGACAAAAAACATATCCATATTTATTCTAATATTTCCTGTGTTGCCGCTGCATTTGCCGCCATCAAAGAACCCTGGCACGATGCACGTATCATAAGCCTTCATGGCAAAACCACGGGTGGACTTTCATTTGCCGGCCTTGCCTGTGAAAACAAGGTCGCATTTTTAACCAGTCCGGAAAAAGATCCCTATTTTATCGCCCGCAACCTCATCAAGGAAAATGTGTCCGGTTTTATGTTCTGTGTGCTTGAAAATATCGGGCACACCCAGGACCAGAAAATCACCTGGTATCATTCCTATGCAGATGTTATGGTGGACACATTTTCCCATCCCAACATGGTCATTTTGCTCCGGAACAAAGACCTTCCGGCGACTGTTTCACATGAAACATATCTCGGCATGGATGATGATCTGTTTCAGCACGCCCAAGGATTGATCACCAAATCGGAAATACGCTGCATCAGCCTTTCCAGGCTGAAACTGCTAAAAAAAGACCATGTTCTCTGGGATATTGGATCAGGTTCAGGATCGGTGAGCATTGAAGCTGCCCTGGCAATTCCTGAAGGATCCGTTTTTGCCATTGAAAAAAACAGGCACCGGACACAGGACATCATCCATAACATCAAAAAATTCGGCTGCTTTAATATCCATGTGGTGCCGCTTAATTTTCCCGGTGAAGCCCACACCCTGCCAGTGCCGGACCGGATTTTTGTGGGGGGCGGCGGCAAAAACCTTGACACCGTTTTGGAGACAGCCTGTGATTGTCTTATGGAAAATGGTATCATCGTAATCAACACCGTGCTGATCCAGAACATGGACCGTGCGTTTACTTATCTGGAAAACAGACAATTTTCCCCTGCCATGGTCCAGGTCCAGGTGTCGCGTTCCCAAACCATGCCCTTTGGGACCCGGCTTGAACCATTGAACCCGGTGTGGATCATTTCCGGCACCAAACCCATGTCATAAGGATTTTTTCCATGAAACCATCGAACACCCCTGTTATTTTTGCCGGTGCCGGGCCAGGTGACCCTGACCTGATCACGGTCAAGGCTATGAAAGCCCTGGCTGCCGCAGACCTGGTCATCTTTGCCGGATCTTTGGTACCTGAATCCGTGCTCTGCTGGGTCGGACCCGGAACCCGGACAATATCCAGTGCGGGTATGCACCTTGACCAGATCATTGACACCATCCGCACAGGTTACCAGGCCGGTCTGCGGGTGGTGCGCCTGCACACGGGGGATCCTTCCCTGTACGGTGCCATTTTTGAACAGATCCGGGAACTTGAAAAAACCGATATCCCGGTTTCGGTCATTCCCGGTGTCACTGCCGCCTTTGCCGCGTCTGCGGCCATGCACATGGAATACACCCTGCCTGAGTTGACCCAGACCCTGATATTAACCCGAATTTCCGGCCGGACTCCGGTGCCGGATACGGAAAATCTGGAAAGCCTGGCCGCCCACCAGACATCCATGGCCATTTATCTGAGCATGGGCCATGTGCTGCAGGTGCAGAAAATTCTCCAGGCACATTACGGAGAAAATGGATACTGTGCCATTGCGTACAAGGTGAGCCACCCGGAAGAAAAAATTATCCATTGCCGCATAAAAGATCTGGACGAGACCTGCAAAAAAAACGGCATCACCCGGCATGCCCTCATCATTGTGGGCAAAGCGGTGGCCGCCTGCATGAAAAACCAGGATCTGGTGCCATCAAAGCTGTATGATTCCGGATTTTCCCATGGGTACCGCAATGGCACAAAATAAATCCTTTTTTGAAGCTGCTGTGGCCATCTGGGCAATCACCCCCAATGGCAGAACACTGGGGCAGAAGCTGTGCGCCCATGTGAAACAGGCCCGCCTTTTTGTCAGCGCCGGCCTTGCAAACAAGATCCACGAAAAGCCCCCCCCCTCTGAAACAGACGCATCAGGCGCCAGGGGTGGCAATCCCGTCATTTCCTCCGATACCGGGGACAGACAAGTTGTGTTTCCCCGGCTGTCTGGGGCGGTTGCTGAACAGTTTCACACATATGACTGCCATGTGTTTATATTTTCCACCGGCATTGCCGTCCGGATACTGGCCCCGCTTGTGCGTTCAAAGCTCACAGACCCGGCAGTGGTGGTCCTGGATGACAAAGGCCTGCATGCCATCAGCCTGATATCCGGCCATATCGGTCAGGCCAACAATTATACCCGGCACATTGCCCGGCTGCTCAACGCAGACCCGGTTATCACCACGGCAACGGATGTGAACAACCTGCCGGCTATAGATGTTCTGGCAAAAAATTTGGGGTTGTTCATTGAAACCCCAAAGGCCATCAAAGCCATCAACATGGCCTTTCTCCAGAACCGTGCCATCTGCCTTCATGATCCGCTGCACCTGGTTGGGCCCTGGATACCTGCACACCTGATTGCTCAGACATCTGGACAGGGACCGTCTGTGGTGTGCGACTGGGAAAAACAAAAAGTTTCACGTGAAACCCTGGTGCTGCGGCCCCGGGTGCTGGCAGTGGGCATGGGGTGCAACCGGAACACCCCCTTTGATGTGATTTGCGATTTTTTCAGAACAACCCTGGACACAGCCGGCATCAGTGTGCATGCAGTGGCGGTCCTGGCCACAACAGATGTGAAACATGATGAGGCGGGCATTCTGGCTTTGGCCACCCATTTAAATATCCCTGTACAATTTTATGACAGCCCGTCCCTGGCATCGGTAAAAACCATCCAGACCCCATCCGCAATGGTTGAAAAACATGTAGGAGTAAAAAGCGTATGCGAAGCAGCAGCAATACTGGCATCCAGCAACGGCACCCTGGTCCTTCCCAAAAAGAAAAACCAGGATGTGACCCTGGCAGTGGCCCTTCACCCAACCGGCTCTTTGTTGTCGGTACCGGACCAGGCCATGTGAAACACATGTCCCAAAGGGCAGTACAGGTGATCACCCAAGCAGACTGCGTTGCCGGGTACACCACCTATATCGGATTGATCCAGACTCTGGCAGCAGACAAAAAAATTATTTCCACCGGCATGATGAAAGAGGTGGACCGGGTGGAAATGGCCATCCAGGAATCCCTTGCCGGCCGCTCCTGCGCCCTGATCTCCGGCGGAGACCCCGGCATATATGCCATGGCCGGCCTGGTGTTTGAAATCTGCCGCAAAAAAAACATCGCAGTCTTCCGGCCCCGGGACAACAGGCCGCAAAACAGGACGCGTCCCTGGCTGGAGCTGGAAATCGTGCCGGGAATTCCAGCCCTGGCAGCCGGGGCCGCCCTTGCCGGGGCACCCCTGACCCATGATTTTGCCGCCATCTCCTTGAGCGATCTTCTGACAAAATGGGAAACCATAGAACAGCGGTTGACCAGCGCTGCCATGGCAGATTTTGTCATTGTTTTGTACAATCCCAAAAGCAAAAAAAGAGACTGGCAGCTTGGCCGGGCAAGGGAGTTGATCATGGCGCACAGAAAAGGCAGCACGCCGGTGGCGGTTGTCACAGGGGCCATGCGGGACAACCAGACAATTGCCTTCACCCGGCTGGACCAGCTGGATACCGCAGATGTGGGAATGCAGACGGTCCTGTTCATCGGTTCCAGTGCATCACTGCAATACATGGATTTTATGTTTACGCCCAGGGGGTATATTGATAAATATGCTGTTTCTTCAGCATAACAATTTCAAGGAAACACAATGAAGGGATATGTGCAGATATACACAGGAAACGGTAAAGGAAAAACAACTGCCGGTCTCGGTCTGGCAGTCCGGGGAGCAGGGGCTGGCCTGCAGGTGTTTGTGGGACAGTTTCTCAAACAGGGAAACTATTCTGAAATAAAGGCTTTATCCAGATTCGACAATATCACCGTGGAACAGTTCGGCATGGGAAAATTTGTCAAAGGCGCACCATCAGAAAAAGAGATTGCCGCTGCCAGGGCCGGGTATGCCAGGCTGTGTGACATTCTGACAGCAGGGGCACATGACCTGGTCATTGTGGATGAAGGCAATGTGGCGGTGACCTGCGGTCTCATTTCAGAGGCAGAAATCCTGTCCCTCATCGCCAGGAAGTCTGAAACCGTGGAACTGGTGATCACCGGCAGGGGGGCCCTGCCGTCTGTAATGGCGCGTGCTGATCTGGTCACGGAAATGAAAGAGATCAAACATTATTTTCACCAGGGCGTTGCCGCCCGCAGGGGTATTGAAAAATGAAAAAACCGCATATCGCTGTTCTGGGCACCGGATCAGATGTGGGAAAAAGCATTGTGGCCGCCGGTATCTGCAGGTATCTGTCAGACCAGGGACAGACAGTGGCACCCTTCAAGGCCCAGAACATGTCCAACAATTCCGGCATCACCCCGGAGGGCCTGGAGATGGGAAGGGCACAGATCGTCCAGGCGGAAGCAGCCCGCACCGCACCCCATGTGCAGATGAACCCCATTCTTTTAAAGCCTTTTGGCGACAAACAATCCCAGGTAGTCCTCAACGGGAAAGTGTATGGCAACCACACTGCCATGGATTACCACACCCACAAAGCCTTTTATTTTGAAAAAGCCTGCCAGGCCTTTGATGCATTATCTGCCAGATTTGACCGCATTGTCATGGAAGGAGCCGGATCGTGTGCAGAAGTGAATCTCATGGACACGGATATTGTGAATTTTCCCATGGCCAAATATGCTGATGCCCAGGTTATTCTGACTGCGGATATCCACCGGGGCGGTGTGTTTGCCCAGATCGTGGGTACACTGGCCTGCCTGCCGGACAATTACAAAGACATGGTAAAAGGCATCATCATCAACCGTTTCAGAGGTGACATTGCATTGTTCAAAGAGGGGGTGAAATGGATTGAGCATCAAACCGGCAAACCTGTGCTGGGGGTGCTGCCCTGGTATTCCCATTTCAAAATCGATGCAGAAGATTCGGTTGAGATTGAAAAAATAAATAGTTTCAAATATTTAAGCAAAAAAATGCCAGCGGTGGCCATTGTGCGCCTCCCCCATATCGCCAATTTTACAGATTTCCATGCCCTTGCCCGAATAAAAAGCATACAAACGGTTTTCATAGACTCCCCTGACGATCTGGGCAGATTTGCCGCTGTTATCATTCCAGGAACCAAAAACACAAGAAAGGACCTGGAATGGGTGACAGCCCGGTTTGAAAAAGCCCTGGCATCCTATGTCCGGAACGGCGGTCATGTTCTGGGAATATGCGGGGGATACCAGATGCTGGGACATGTGGTAAAAGACCCTGCCGGGCTGGAAGGGCCCCCGGGCAGTACCCGGGGCCTGGGACTTTTGCCGGTGGAAACAACCCTCCAGTCACCCAAAACAACCACCTTGAGCGAATTTGACTGGGATGGCAGCACAGGCAGGGGGTATGAAATTCATATGGGGGCCACCCAATTGAAAGCAGGTACATCCTTTATCCGTATTCTTTCCAGAAACGCAGTTGCTGTGCAGGAAACAGACGGATGTATGGGATCCAGCGGCCGGGTGGCCGGCACCTATATCCATGGATTTTTTGATTCCGGGGCTGTCGCAGAAAAATGGTTTGCCATGATCGGCATGGATCCGGTGCCAACGGTGGAAACCGATCTGGCAGCAGAAAAGGACAAAGACTATGACAAACTCAAACAGCACATGGAAAAATACCTGAACATGGCGGCCATCAGATAACCCTCAGCAAAAAGACCGCAATCTTACCATTTACATTCCACAGCCAATTATTTATGCTGTGACCGGCTGCAACTGCATTAACATTTATGGAAAAATGCTGTGACCGATTATACCACTATCCCGACCCTTGCCAGGCTTGCTTTGGAATACGGCACCATTCAACAGGACCAGTTCCGCCAGATCACCGCGCTGTATGATTTGGGCAAAAAACAAGATCCTGTGCCGGATTATGCTGATCTGCTTCTGGGCCAGGGATTTGCCACCCAATACCAGGTGGGCCTGCTCCAGTTGATCCAGGAATACCATATCATCAAACACCTGGGGGAAAAATTCGGTAAAATTGCCATTGAGAAAGGATTTGCCACAAAGAATGATATCCGCATGGCACTGGCGCATCAGAAAAAGGAATTCCGCCAGGCAAAAATCAAAAAATTGATCGGTGATATTCTGGTAGAATCAGGGGTCATCACCCTGAAACAAAAAGATGCGGTGTTAAAAGAACAGGCATTTCTGGAACATCAGGGCAGCCAGATCTATTCCCGGGCATACCAGGCCGGATCAGGCCCGGACCAAAACAAAACAGACGTACCCTTGTCTGCATATGAGCGGCAATTTTTACAGATAAAGGCTTTGGACCAGGAATTTGCCGCAGCAGTGCTTGAAAAGAGACTGGCCTCCCAGCGGGATGTGACTATTGCCAAAAAAGTTCAGGAAGAAAGGTTTGAAGCCGCCCGGCCCATTAAAGCTTTAGGGGATATTATGGTGGATCTGGGCATCCTGACCATGGCACAAAAACAGGTTGTCATGACGGAGCTCGACAGGTCCCGGCAAAAAGAAACGGACAGTCCTTCCTCCCATATTCAGGTGACCATCACTGCGGACAAAACAGGGGCCAGCGTCATCATTGCAGAACAGGATCCAGCCCTCACCAGTATTGAAACACTTAAACTGGCCCTCGCATCTGCAGGCATCACCCACGGCATATATCCGGATGCCATACTCCAGGCCCACCTGGAGACGGGTGATCGTAAGTTTACTGCAGCCAAAACCGATTGTTCAAAAGACCTGATACACCATACCCAGGCGGCCTGTTTTCTAAATACAGATGGGACAAACACCGGACAAAAGCGCAAGGGGGAATCCCTGATGACCCAGACCACCGGTCCTGCCACTTATCTGAAAACCGACCTGTTCGGGAAAAAAGGCCTGAAACACCGGGGTACGGATTTTACATTTCATTGCGGCGGCAATGTCCGGCCTGCACAGAATGGTCTGGGTGTGGTTGCAGCCAAAACAGGGGTGCCCGGTCTGTCACTGGACCGCAAATTATTTATTCATCCTGTCATCCATGTTCTGGAAGATGCAGACCAGCGATACGGTCCATTGGAACCCTATGCAGATCTGTCCGTCTCGGGCGTACTCTTTGGTGCGTATCCGGTGACTGCCGGAAAAATTTCTGCAAAAGAAATCCGGGGAGCCCACATCGAGGCATTGGGCGATATCAGATCCAGTATAGGCATAACAGACACAACCATCCGGTCCCAGGGAGATATTCATGCCCGGTACCTGCACAATTGCCGCATTGAAACTTTTGGAAATATTTATGTCAAAAATGAAATTATCGATTCTGTAATCCTTTGCAGCGGGAAGCTTGATGCAGAACAATGCCGGGTCATCTCTTCCCGTATTTCTGCCAAAAAAGGCATAGTGCTTGGGGACGTCGGAAGCATAAGAACCCGCTCATGCACCATTTCTGCCGGATCAGAACACCATATTACCGCTTTGAGCCGATCCATTCAACAAAAGATGCACCGCATCAAAGAGAGTCTGGACGAACTGATAAACAAAAAAAAAGAACTGGAACAGCAGGAAAAAAAACTGTTTCAAAAAATGGTGGAATTAAAACTGTTTCATGACCGGGCAAAATACAAAAAAACTATTCTTGAAAAAGAATGGAACAAAATCGATACAAAAACAGCCAGCGAAAAAAATATTTCAAAACTCATCAAAACTTTTGAAAAGCGGGTGGAAAAATCCATTGCCGCGCTAAAAGAACTGAACACAGAAAAAAAACAACGCAGCGCAAAAATTTTTGCGCTGGAAAATGAAATTTCCTCCCTTCGCCCTAAAATAGAGAAACAAATTCTGTCTTTGCAGCAAACACAGGTTGCTTTTTATGAGTGGGCACGGTCGCAAAAAAACATTCCTGAAATCACCGTTTTCGGAAAGGCTTTCCAGGGCACACATTTAAAGGGCGTATTTGGTGCAAAAGTGCTTGCATATGACATGGAAAATTTTTCAGCAGTTGAGCGTGAAGAAAAAAAAAGGCACTCCATCAGCGTGACCCCGCTGGAATGATCCGCGCATCCAAAAATTCCACCCCGAAAAACAGGGTTTGCTTCAAACAAAAACCAGGGCAGTGGGGGGGGACACGTCTTCCATAGAAAAGACCTTTCTCAGCAGTCATCATGCATCACACACCAAGTTTAGTTTGAAACATCCGTGTGTGTTCAGCTCCCCGGGCAGACAGGATGCTTTCATACAACACCATGCTGTCTGCAGAAAATGGAGCAGACCATCTGTCCGCATTTTTTTGGAACAAATGTTCCAATGAATGATAAGAAACCGGCGCCTTGATGCGGGCCAGGGTGATGTGTGGAGAAAAAGGGTGTGTCTGTCCGGGAATTCCAACCGTTTGCAGGTCTTTGTCCAATTTCTGGCAAAGCTGTTCCAGGCGGGGGATATCTCCCTTGATGTCCGCCCATATAACCCGGACTTTTTGGATTTTCGGAAAAACGCCCAGGCTGCCGGCGGCCAGAAAAAGATCCGGATATTGTCCGGAAAACCGATGCATCACCGCATGGATCTGTTCCAGTCTGTCACAGGGAGTCTCGCCTAAAAACTTCAGTGTCAGATGAAACCTGTCAGGCTGGGGCCAGGAAGCTTTGATCCCTGCTCTTTTCAGCCGGGACTGAATATCTGTGAGCAGGTGCCGCACAGAACCGGGCAAAGGGATTGCAATAAAGGCCCTGATGTTTTTCACATGATTCTCAGCCATTGTCTTTGTTTTTAAATCCCAGCAGCACCCGGTAGGGTCCCGGGGTGCCGTGGGGAACAAACGCCACCCTGTCCTGGTCCCTGAGAACCGTATCAATAGGCTGGACCCGGCCGTTAACAAATACCACCTCCACATCTTTGCGGGTGAGCTGCATCTGGGAAATCAGATCCCCGGCAGTGGTGCCTGAGGAGATGGTAACAAAAACATTGGTATAGGGCAGGTTTTTTTCTTTGAGTTTTTTCTGCAAAAAAGAAAATGCATTAAAGGTAATGACGGGCATGGGTCTCACTTTCATAAAAAGAGTTTTATCAATCGTGTTTTAAGATATCCTACCGAAGAACCGTAATATTCTCAATTGAAAAATTGTGCTGCATCTGCCTATACTGATTATATGCGGTTGCGACTGATCATATTGATTCTGGCGGTATTTGCCTTTTTGTCCGCTTCCACCGGGGGCTGGCTTTACTATTATTCCTACCGCAAGGCGGTTTTCCAGAACGCAGAAACGCAGTCAGCCGCCCAATTGAAGCTGCTCACTGACCAGTTGTCCACCTATTTGTCAGAACATATCAAACCCATCAAAGCCCTGGCACAGATGCGGGAACTGGAACAGGCACTTTTGAACCAGAACCTGGAAACCATCTTCCAGGCAAATCAGATTCTGGACCTGTTTACCAGGTCTCTGGAGCTGGATGTATGCTACCTCATGGACAGGAACGGGGTAACCATCTGCTCCAGCAACCGGAACCAGCACGACAGTTTTGTGGGACATGATTTTTCCTTCAGACCCTATTTCAAGACCGCCATCCAGGGGCAGCCTGCCACCTATCTGGCCCTGGGGACCACCTCCATGAAACGCGGTGTGTATTACAGCCATCCGGTCCATGACCAGGCAGGACAGAACATTCTCGGTGTGGCTGTGATCAAATCCTCCATTGAATTTATTGAAACCACCCTGTTTTCAGCATCTGAACATATCCTTTTGTTTGTTGACCCTGATGGCGTTATTTTTATCAGCAGCCAGCCGGCACTGCGGTTCAAACTGCTGTGGGATATGAATGAAGAAAAACTGGAAGCGCTTGCCAATTCCCGCCAGTTTGGCATCGGCCCCTGGGAATGGTCCGGATTTCAAAGGGCATCAAAAGAAACTGTAACCGGTCCCGAAGGAAATTCATTTTTGTATACCAGTCTGCCGGTAGCCAATTATCCGGACTGGCAGGTGGTTTTTTTGCGAAACAAAAAAACCCTTGAAAAACAGGTGAGCCAGCCCTTTATCCGGGGAATCGGACCGGCTGTCATATGTATTTCGGCTCTGGCAGGTATTCTTGTTTTTTTTCTGTACCAGCAGGCGGTAAAAGAGATTGCCCAGCGCAAAGAAGCGGAAAAAAAGCTGCGCATGAGTGAAGAACGGTACAGAGATATTTATCATAAAACGCCGATAATGCTGCACTCCATAGATACCCAGGGCAGAATAATCCGGGTTTCAGACCATTGGGTGGAAGTCATGGGGTTTGCCCGCAAAGAGGTTATCGGCAGGCATCTGACCGATTTTTTTACCACGGAATCCAAAAACTATGCATTATCAACGATTTTTCCGCATTTTTTTGAAACAGGATTTTTCAAGGACGTGCCCTATACCTATATTAAAAAAAATGGCGGAAAAATTGACATCCTGCTTTCCTGTTACGGGGTCAGGGATGAAACCGGCCAGGTGGTGAGATCCCTGGCTGTCAGCGTGGATGTTACAGAAAAAAACCGCACCCAGAAAGATCTGGAAATCGCCAAGGAAAAGCTGTCCCGGTATTCCCAGGATCTGGAAAAACAGGTGAGCAGACGCACCGCGCAACTGGAAAAAGCCCAGACAAACCTGAAAAATTTATCCAAAAATATCATCGCATCCCAGGAACGGGAAAAAGAACTGGTGGCCAGGGAGCTGCATGACCATCTGGGCCAGGTTTTGACTGCCCTGCGCATTGATGCAATATGGCTCAAAAACCATCTGGCAGAAACTGTTGCTGATGCTGCTGACAGGGCCGAAAAAATGAGTTTTCTCATCGACAAAACCATCCAGGATGTCCGGGACATGTCATACCGTCTCAGGCCCCGGGTGCTGGATGACTTGGGCCTGGCTGATGCCCTGGAATCTTTGGTATCGGATTTTGAAAAACGCTCCAATGTATCCTGCGTATTCCGGCAGGACCCGATTCCTGAAATTGATAAAACCCTTGCCACCGCCCTTTACCGCATCGGCCAGGAAGCAGTGACCAATGCCATTCGCCATGCGGAAGCCACCACCATTAATGTGGAACTGCGAACAGATGTATATGGCCTGGTTCTCACAGTGCAAGACAACGGCATTGGATTTGATCCTGCAAAAAGCACCAGACAGACCGGATTCGGCCTGGAAGGCATGATGGAGCGGGCCAACCTCGCAGGGGGGTGGCTGGATATCACATCCGCCACAGGCTGCGGTACCTGTATCACGTGTAAAGTAAAAGTGAAAGGATAACCATGATCACAGTATTGCTGGCAGATGACCATGGCATTGTAAGGGACGGTCTTCGCAGGGTTCTGGAAGACAGTACCGACATCAAGGTGATTGCCGAGGCGGCAGACGGCGAAACCGCCTTTGACATGGCCATGGAAAAAAAGCCTGATGTGGCGGTAATCGATATTTCCATGCCCGGCATGGACGGGCTGGAATTGGTAACCCGCATGGGCACCTATTGTCCGGATATCCCTGTGCTCATACTCACCATGCATGAAGAGGAACAATATGTCATCCGGGCCATTGAAGCCGGCGCCATGGGATATGTCACCAAGCAGTCTGCACCTGAGCAGCTGGTGGCGGCGGTGAAAAAAATCCATTCAGGGGGCAGGTACCTTACGGAAAAAGCCAGTGAAGCCCTTGCCTTACGGTTTATCCGGGGAAACAAGAACAAAGGGCTCACAGAATCTTTATCCATGCGGGAACTGCAGGTGCTGCGCAAACTGGCAACCGGCAGCACCAACCGGGAGATCGCCATAACCTATAATATCAGTGTAAAAACCGTTGATACCTACCGGTCCAGAATTTTGAAAAAACTCAACCTGCGCAACAATGCAGACCTGTCCAGGTACGCCATCCAGAACCGGCTGGTGGAATTTTAATCTGACACATTAAGGCGGTCGAAATTGGCAAATATCTTGTTGAGGGTGGTTTTGCACCGGGCCATCTCTTCAAGGGAAATGCCGTGTTCCGCCTCCTGGAGCATCTCTTCCACCAGGGCCATTAAATCATTCTGAAATGCCTTGGCTTTGTGGGTCAGGTAGACCAGCTTGCTGCGCTTGTCCGTTCTGTCGGGTATTCTGAGAACGATATTCTTTTTCTCCAGGACATTGAGAAGCCGGGTGATGGCTGCCTTGTCCTTGACCGCGATACGGGAAAGCTCCTGTTGGGTCTGACCGTCTTTTCTGTACAAGTGAATGAGGATACTCCATTGCTCATAACTGACATCAAATCCGGCATCTGCAAATTTTTTGGTCAGGCGTTTGATAATGGCCCGGGAGGTTCTTCCCACAAGATAGGCAATGGATGTATCGATGACACGTTCAAAATTCTCTGATGCAATATCGTTCATGTGCATATG
>JAZBPL010000236.1:0-40665 GCA_036351635.1 Desulfotignum sp. | reverse complement strand
CGGGCACAGGTGACCTGGACCAACCCGGAACAAAGAATCCATTCCTTTGATGAGGTGGAGCCCTGCCTGACACCGGATATGGCCCTGGCAGAGGCAGGCCGGTGTCTGAACTGCGGGGTGTGCTGTGAATGCCGGGCCTGCGTGGATGTGTGTGAGCCCGGTGCCATTGACCATGCCATGACTGAGACGCTGTCCCGCATAAAAGCGGGCAGTATCATTCTGGCCACAGGATACGATACGCTTGATCCCTCTGCCATGACCCGGTTCGGGTACGGCCGGTATCCCAATGTGTTCACAGCCCTGGAATTTGAGCGTCTGAGCAATGCCACAGGCCCCACAGGCGGGCAGATTTTGATGCGCTCCAGGGACCGGCAGTTTACCCGTGCCCCTGATTCGGTGGCCATTGTCCACTGTGTGGGCAGCAGGGATGTCAACTTCCATGAATACTGCTCCCGGGTATGCTGCATGTATGCCCTGAAATACACCCATCTTATCAAGGAAAAGGTGGGTCATGACACACAGGTGTATGATTTTTACATTGACATGCGGTGTTTCGGGGAGGGGTATGAGGAGTTTTACAACCGCTGCCAGCAGGAAGGTACTGTTTTTATCCGGGGCAAGGTGGCCAGCATCACCGACCGGGCAGTGCATCCGGAAGAACAGGGAAAGCTTGTGGCTGTTGCGGAAGACACCCTCCTGGGCGAGGTGGTCCGGGTGCCGGTGGACATGGTGATTCTGTGCACGGCAATGGAAGCCCGGCAGGATGCGGAAATTATCGGCCGTATCCTGGGAATCAACCAGGGAGCGGACGGGTTTTATCTGGAGGAACACCCCAAGCTGGGGCCTGTGAACACGGCAGTTGACGGCGTGTTTTTAAGCGGGTGCTGCCAGAAACCCATGGATATCCCGGATACGGTGTCCCAGGCTTCCGGTGCTGCAGCCAAGGCCCTGTCCCTGGCTGCCAGGGGACAGGTGGAAATTTCCCCCACCGTTGCCTGGATCGATCCGGACCTGTGTGTGGGATGCCGGCTGTGCCTGGAGCTGTGCCCCTATTCCGCCATTGAATTTGACCATTTGCGGAAAGTATCCCTGGTGAATGAGGCCATCTGCAAGGGATGCGGCAGCTGTTCCGGGATTTGTCCCAGCGGGGCGGCCGCAAGCCGTCATTTTACCAAAAAACAGATGTTTGCCGAGATCAGCGGTGTGCTGTCTGATCTGTGAACACCCCTGTGCATATGGTACTGCGGGATACCATGTGCACCTGGACAGGAGGCGGTCATGTACAGGCATTTTTTACAAAAAGACAGTGCGGGGAAAAACATATGCAAAACGATGTGATGAGCAATGAAGTCAAGGACAAGGATGCCACCGGCAACGAGGCCACGGGTAATGAAGTCACAGGCAGCCATATCATGGATAAAAATGGTACACAGCGCGCTGCCCCGGATCTGTTTGAACCGGTGCTCATCGCCTTTGTATGCAACTGGTGTACCTATACTGCTGCAGACCTGGCCGGTACCTCCCGGCTTGTTTATCCGGACAATGTCCGGCTGGTGCGGGTCATGTGCACCGGTATGGTGGATACCCAGTATGTGATCAAAGCCTTTCTGGAGGGAGCGGATGCTGTTCTGGTGTCCGGGTGTCACCCCGGAGACTGCCATTATCTGAACGGCAATTACAAGGCCAGGCGCCGCATGAAGCTGCTCAAACAGATTCTGCCCCGTTTCGGTATTGCAACACAGCGGCTGCGCCTCACCTGGATCGGTGCCAGTGACGGGATCCAGTTTGCCCGGACCATGACCGAATTTGCCGCTGAAATAAAGAAGATGGGCCCCTGCCAGACCAGACTGCAGCAGGTAATATGAAAGGGAATACCATGATCTCATGTTTGCACACAAAAGGCCGTACCATTAATCAGACCCTGCAGGAATTTTTTGTTCAGGTGCTGGAAAAAAAAGCTGCAGATGCCGTGCTGGTGCCTGCGCAGGTTGCAGCGGGTGCATCAGTAAAACCCTGCTTGATTTCCCATCCGGATCACATGCACCACACCGTTCCTTTAGGGCCGGCTTTTTTTGTCAATGCCGGCCGCATGGTCTCCCGTTTGACCTGGAAGGCTGCGGGGAAAAAAACTGTTGTGTGGCTGCGTCCCTGTGAAATCAAAGCATTTGTTGAATTGATCAAACTCAGCCAGGCAAGCCGGGATGAGGTGATCATCGTGGGAATGGACTGTCCTGCGGCCCTGTCCCGGCAGGATTATGACAGGTTTACAGAACAAGGGGAAACAACAGCCCTGGATCCGGAAGAATGGGTCCGGAACCGGTATCCTGATCCCGGAAAAACAATTGCCGGGTTTACGCCGGCCCGGGCCTGTCAGGTCTGTGATGCCCCCTGGCCTGTGAATGCGGATGTATCTGTTCTGCTGTTTGGATCAGACCTGGACGGGGCAATCAATCTGCAGGCTGATACCCCGAAAGGAGAATCCTTTTTGTCGGGGCTGCAGCTTGATGAAGGACAGAAACCGGACATGCGCAAATCAATTGTGAAAAATCTTGGGGCCGAAAATCAAGAATCTTTCCAGGCAATGGATGCACAGATACAGGACCAGACAGGCACCATGGAAAAGCTGCACCGGTTTTTTACCGCATGCATCAACTGCTATAATTGCCGGAACGTGTGTCCTGCATGTTATTGCAGAGAATGCGTATTCAATACCGATGTGTTTGTGCACCAGCCGTTTCAATACCACCAGTGGGCAGGCAAATGGGGGCAGGTGCACCTGCCCTTTGACACCGTTTTTTATCACATGACCCGTATGGCCCATATAGGGACCACCTGTGTGGGGTGCGGCCAGTGCACCCTGGCCTGCCCCAGCCATATTCCCCTGGCAGACCTGTTCATATCTGTATCCCGGAATGTCCAGGCCGCATTCGGTTATACACCTGGAAAGGATGACGCAGATCCTTTGCCCCTGTCTGTATTCCAGGAGGCGGAATTTACAGACATTGTGGGGATGGGTGATGGGGAGGCAACATGACACAGCAGTCGGCAAGAATTATGGTGGTGGGCGGCGGCATCAGCGGTATCAGCGCCTCCCTGGATCTGGCCCAGGCCGGCTGCCAGGTCCTGCTGGTGGAACAATCCGACCATTTGGGCGGGCTTTTGTCACAGCTGGACCGGCAGTTTCCTGATTCCGGCTGCGGCATGTGCAGACTCCTGCCGTTTTTCAACAGGGGCCAGGCATCTGACCACTGCCTGCGCAGGGGATTGTTCCATGAAAATATCGAGATCTGTCTGGGTACAGACCTGGTTTCCGTGGAAGGGGAACCAGGCGATTTCACAGTTGCCTTAAAACAGCAGGCTGCCCGGGTGGATCCGGTTCTGTGCATCGGTTGCGGCCGGTGTGAGGCGGTTTGCCCTGTGGAGGTGCCTGATCCTTTCAATGCCGGGCTCACCAGCAGAAAGGCCATTTACCGGCCCTGTCCCCAGTCGTTTTCTTATGCCTATACCATTGATCTTTATGCCTGCAGTGAATGCAGGGCCTGCCAGGATGTCTGTCCCACAAGCGCCATCACATTTGCTGCAGGCGAACGGGAAACCTTTCATGTCCTGGTGGTGGATGATGAAAAAATTGTCAGAGATTCCATGAAAGAATGGCTGGCAGAAGAAGGATACCAGGTGTGGACTGCGGCATCAGCCAAAAAAGCGCTGGAACTGATGGCAGATACAACGTTCCATATGATGCTCACCGACATCAAGATGCCGGGCATGGACGGGGTGGAACTGCTGGCCCGGGCAAAGGAGCTGCAGCCGGATCTGGATGTGGTCATGATGACAGCCTATGCAGCAGTGGATTCAGCAGTGGAAGCCATGAAGCAGGGGGCGCTGGAGTATGTGATCAAACCCTTTGAACCGGACACGGTTCTGGCCATGGTGTCCACCTGTTTTGCCGCGTTTTCAGCTGCCAGCGCCCGGAAGGAAACCGTGGATGCCGTTATTCTGGCCCAGGGAAATGACCTTTTTGCGCCGGACGTGAAAACCAATCCCTATGGATACCGTCACATTCCCGGGGTGGTCACCAGCCTGGAATTTGAGCGGATGCTCAGCCATGCCGGACCGGGCCAAGATACGCTGGTGCACCCGGCCACAGGACACCCGGTACAGCGCATTGCCTGGTTCCAGTGCGTGGGATCACGGGATCTGCAGTACGGCAATCCATTCTGTTCATCCTTTTGCTGCATGGCTTCGGTTAAACAATCCATGCTTGCAAAGACCCTGTACCCTCAAGTCACAGATGCCTGTATCTTTTATATGGACCTGCGGACATCAGGCAAGGCATATGACCTGTATGCAGAACAGGCCCGTCAGGCCGGGGTGGCATTTATCCGTTCCAGGGTGCATTCCCTTGCCCCTGATACAAAAGATCCCGGCGCCGGGATCAGAGTTGTCTGGGCAGACGGGGCTGCAAAAACATGTGAAAATATTTTTGATCTGGTGGTGCTTGCCGTGGGTCAGCAGCCGAAAGATGCTGCAGCAGCTTTTGCCCAAAAAAATGGTATTGCCATGGATGCTTCAGGATTTGTTCAACCGGACCCATTTTATCCCGCACACACCAGCCGGCCCGGGATATTTGTCTGCGGCGGCCTGACCGGTCCCAAAGACATCCATGCATCCATTGTCCTTGCATCGGCAGCAGCCATGTCAGCCATGGAAACTGTGGGCATGACAGATGGTCAGGAGCCGGGAAAAAGTGCATCCGCAAATGCTGGCGCCATAGCAAAAGAGGAACCACGGATTATGGTGGTGATATGCCGGTGCGGTAATATACTGCCGGAAATTCTGGAGAACGGAGCGGTTTCCCAGGCCCTGCGCCTGGATCCCGAGGTGGCTGCAGTGGAGATGACAGACCGGTTGTGCCGGCCGGATGGTATGGATGCCATGATTGACAGGGTTAAAAAAACCGGTGCCAACCGTCTGGTGGCGGCATCCTGTGCTTTTTGTGTAAAAAAACAGCAGCTGCGAACCATGGCTGATCTGGCAGACATGCCGGTGCCGTGCGTGGCAGGGGTGGATGTGATAACCAGTTTTTTTGCTGCAGATGAAAAAGTCCCAAAATCCGAAAATGACCCTGCAGCCGGTAATAAGGCTTCGGTCATCCAGCCCATGGTGCGGCAGATCCGCACCGGCATATCCCGGGTAAAAACCATGCCCCTGGTGCCGGTCAAAGGGGGCGACATGTATGACCGTGCTTTGGTGGTGGGGGGCGGCATCGCCGGCATGACCGCGGCCCTGGGCATTGCAGGCCGGGGATTTGCGGTGGATCTGGTGGAAAAATCGGCGGCCCTCGGGGGAAACCTTGCGTGGCTGCACCCAGGTTCCGAAGACCTCACAGCCTTTCTGGAGGACCGCAAGGCAGCTGTTTTGGCCCATGACCGGATCCGTGTCCACACCCGGACCCGTGTGCACAGCACCACCGGCCGTCCAGGACTTTGGGAGACCCGGCTTGTACCGGTTCACAGTGCAGATGAAGACAGGCCTTTACACACAGATGATGCAGTACTGACAGACAGCAGTAAGGGTGCATCATCCATCCACCAGGTCCGGCACGGGGCAGTGGTGCTGGCTGTGGGGGGCAGCCAGGCTGATCCCGGCATTGCCACCTGTGAAACCGGTCCGGGCATCTATACCCAGAAGGGGTTTCAGCAGGCCCTGGACAACAACACCATCGATACCAGTGTCCCTGTCCGGGTGGCCATGATCCAGTGCTGGGGCAGCCGGCAAAATGGCCGCAATTACTGCTCCCGGGTCTGCTGCCCCCGGTCCCTGGAACAGGCCCTTATTTTAAAAAACCGGAATTCGGATTCCCAGGTGCATGTTTTTTACCGGGACATGATGACCCCGGGGCTGCAGGAGATACTTTATACACAGGCAAGGCAGGCAGGGATTTTGTTTTTCCCCTATGAAAAACAAAATCCCCCCTGCCTGGAACCTGATGACAACGGCTGCAGGATTTTCTGGTCAGATGCCATCCTGGGCAGGTCCATGGAAATGGGTGTGGATTATGTTGTCCTGGCAACCGGTGTGACACCGAATCTGACTCTGGATCTGGCACAAATTTTTGGGGCGGATCTGGACCAGTTTGGTTTTTTTGGCCAGGCAGACAGCAAGTGGCGCCCGGTGGAGGCGTTGCAGCCACGGGTGCTTGCCTGCGGCCTGGCCCTGGAACCTGCCAGTATTACATCCTCCCTTGACACAGCCAGGGCTGTGGCGGCCAGGGCTGTGGCCATATTGTCCCAGGAAAAAGTGCAGCCGGGACACGATATGGCCCGTGTCAGAAATGCCTATTGCAGCCTGTGCCGGTTGTGCATCTTTGCCTGTCCCTATGGGGCCAGGCATGTGGATCACCAGGCCGGGGTGCTTGTGATAGATCCCCTGGCCTGCCAGGGCTGCGGCATATGTGCTGCGGTCTGCCCGTCAGGGGCTGCAGTGGTGGATGGCATCAGCCCCACCCACATGCTGGATGTCATCAATACAGCGTTGTCCGGTCACGGATAAGGAGATTTTTATGGTTCCTTCAGACATATCTGAAAAACTGGCAGCCCTTCCCGGGATTTCACACAGGGTGGATCAGATAAAACACCTGGTGGATGCGTGTATCCAGTGCGGCACATGTTCGGCATCCTGTCCCAACCTGGATTTCATGGATATGACCCCCAGGCGGATGTGGCGGTATTTACTTGCCGGCCGTGTGGAAAAGGTGTTTGCCAGCCATACCTTTACCTTATGTTCCAGCTGTTATGTGTGTACCCTGCGCTGTCCACGGGGGTTGCCTTTGACCGAAGCCATGGCAGAACTCAAGCAGGCGGCCTTTGCCCTGAAACTTGATCAGTTCAGACGGTCCAGATTATTTTATGCAGCGTTTATGGAAAATATCCGGCAGTACGGCCGGGTCAGGGAGATGGAAATGATGACCCGGTATTTTCTGGCCGTGAAAAATCCGCTGGTACCATTGGGGTATGCATCCATGGGGGCAAGGCTTCTGAAAAAAAACAAACTGCAGCCCAGGCTGCCCTCCCGTGGTCCGGGAAAACTGGCACATTTGTTTGAACAGGCACACAGACAGGAGCATTGATATGGAATATCTGTATTATCCCGGCTGTTCTCTGGAAGGCACTGCCATGGAATATGATATGTCCACCCGGGCACTGTTTGCGGCACTGGGATGCACACTGACAGAAATTACGGACTGGACATGCTGCGGGGCAACCGCTGCCCATGCCATGGACGCTTTGCTGGCCCACGTGCTGCCTGCACGCAACCTGGCCCTGGCGGAAAAAATGGACCTGTCCCTGGACATTCTGGTGCCCTGCAGTGCCTGCTACCTGAACCTGAAAGCAGTCAGACAGGCAGTTGAGACCGACCCGGATCTTTTGGGACAGGTCAATCAGGTACTGTCTGGAGAGGGCCTGGCCATGAGCGGTTACCTCAGGGTACGGCACCTGCTGGATGTACTGAGCCGTGATGTGGATATGGCTGATATTGCACAGGCGTCAGACAACTGCATGAGCGGCCTGGTTGTTGCCCCCTACTATGGGTGCCAGTGCCTGCGGCCGTTCACGGAATTTGATGATCCGGAACAGCCCAGGTCCATGGATGCCATGATCCAGGCCACAGGTGCCCGGGTGCTGAAATGGGATATGGGCGGTGCCTGCTGCGGTGCTTCCAATCCTGCCACCAACCCTGACACAGGCCGGGTCCTGGTGGGCCGGATTGTGGAACAGGCCGCAGGAGCCCAGGCCATTGTCACGGTCTGTCCCATGTGCCAGATGAATCTGGAGCGCTTTCAACCCGATCCGGTTCCAGTGCTCTATCTGCCCCAGTTCCTGGGGCTTGCCATGGGGCTGCCCCCGGCATCTGTCGGGTGTGGTTTGAATCTATCCGACATCAGATCTTTTCTGACCCGGGCGGCTTTATGACAAAGATTTTCCACTACATACGCCACAGCCTGGTATTCAAGCTGATCATCTTTGTCAGCCTTACCGTTATTCTGTCCATATCCCTGTGGGCGTTTTTCAATATCAAGAATTTCAAGGCCCAGAACATGAAGACCCATCTGGCCAGTACCGACCGGTTGAGCAATTCCATCAAGCTGGGCACCCAGTATGCCATGATGCGCAATTCCCGGGATGATATCAACCAGATCATCAATAATATCGCCGGGCAGCCGGACATCGAAAATATCCGGATCTATAACAAATACGGTCAGATAAAATTCACCAACCAGAAAAGTGAAATGGACAGGGTGACTGACATCAAAGCTGTGGCCTGTGATATCTGCCACAAGAATGATCCCCCGCCCTCAGACCTGCCCCTTGGTGAACGCTTCCGCATCTTTTTGTCTCCTGATGGCCACCGTCTTCTGGGTATTGTACAACCCATCTGCAACGAGCCGGGCTGTTCTTCCAGCGCCTGCCATTTTCACCCAAAAGATCAGACCATCCTGGGGGCCCTGGATGTGGTGGTGTCTTTAAAAGAAATAGACCAGCAGGTGGTGAAAATGGAAAAAGGGGTATTTAAACTGGCCCTGTCAACCATTCTGGTTTCATCTTTTATCATCTTTTTCATCATTCTTGCCTTTGTCAAAAAACCCATCCTCAAACTGGTGGAAGGTACCCGCCGCATTGCCCGGGGGGAGTATGAAGCCAATATCGATATTGGATCTGCCTATGAGATCGGGTTTTTAGGTGAAGCTGTTCAGGAGATGGGCCGGAAAATCGGCAAGCACCAGGCGGAATTGAAAAAACAGAAAAATGAATACCAGGCCCTGTTTGACAATGCCCCCTGCATGATTGCTGTCCAGGACAAAAATTTTCGCCTGATTCAGTATAACCGGGTGTTCAAGGAACGCTTTGATCCCCGGCCCGGAGATTTCTGTTACACAGTCTACAAAGGGCTGGATGAAAAATGTCCTGACTGTCCGGTTGAAAAAACTTTCAGGGATGGCAGATCCCATTATGGTGAAACAGAAGGTATGGGACGGCACGGCGAAAAAAAGCACTGGATTTTTATCACTGCCCCCATCATGGATGCAGACGGCAACATCGTGGCAGGCATGGAAATGAGTATTGATATCACCCAGCGCCGGCGACTGGAAAAAGATCTGCAAAAATCTGAAGAAAAATACCATGCCATTTTCAACAACATATCCAATCCTGTATTTGTTGCGGATCAGGAATCTTTGAAAATATTGGACTGCAATATCATGGCCATGGAACTGTATAAATTTTCCAGGTCAGCAATGCTGGAAAAAACCTTTACAGATTTTTTTCTCCCCGAAGAAAAAGATGAGATGGCCAGGCAGGTGAAATCAAGAAAAGAGATATCCAAGGCCAAACATGTTAAAGCGGACAGCAAACAGATTGATGTGGACATGTGGGTGGCGCCGGCAACCTATTCCGGTCAGAACGTGTTTCTGATTACCATCAATGATATCACCCGGCGCCTGGAAACAGAACAGCACCTGCTCCATGCCAGCAAGATGGCCACCCTGGGGGAGATGTCCACGGGTATCGCCCATGAGTTGAACCAGCCGTTGTCTGTCATAAAATCCTCCTCCAGTTTCTGTTTGAAAAAAATCCACAGACAGGAGCCCATCAAGGAGGATATTCTGTATAAGCTGGTTACCAAAATAGATACCAATGTTGACCGGGCGGAAAAAATCATCCAGCACATGCGGCAGTTTGCCAGAAAATCCGATATCCGCCTGGTGAAAACCCGGATCAACGAAGTGCTGCAGCAGACCTTTGAGATGTTCAACCAGCAGTTGAAAATCCGGGGGATTCAGGTGGTATGGGAAAAAAACACGGAGCTGCCGGAAATTCTGGCAGACCCGGACCGCCTGGAACAGGTGTTCATTAATCTGGTCATGAATGCCAAAGATGCCATTGAAGCCAAATGGGCGGCCCAGGGCGGCAGGGGCAAAGAAGAAGACCGGATTGTCATCCAGACAGATGCCACAGACAACCAGGTGAAAATCGTGATTCAGGATACAGGCACAGGGATTAAAAAAGGAATTAAAGACCGTTTGTTTGAGCCGTTTTTCACCACCAAGGAGGTGGGCAAGGGCACGGGCCTCGGCCTGTCCATTTCCTATGGGATTATCAAAGACTGCAGCGGCGATATATGGGTGGGCAGGGGCCGGCAGGGTGGGGCAAAATTTACCATTGTTTTTCCGGTGCCGGAAGATCTGCCCGATGATGATATCGCATATGCGTGACAGGTAATGAAAAAGCATTTGCCGGCAACACCCATGCCCTGGAGGGCACAACAAAAAATGAAAGCCATCAGCTGTAAGACGGTAGCTGCCAGCAGGGCAGCGTTTGTAAATTTTTGCTGGAAGCTGCTGACTGAAAACCGAAGGCTTTCATATAACACCCATGCCTTGGTGGGTACAACAAAGTATGAAAGCATTAGCCGATGGTAACAGCAGGGAAAATTTTGTTTATTGGAAGCGAATAATTGCATACTAACAGCTAACAGCTAAAAGCTAAAAGCTTTCATATAAAAGGCAGGGAGAAAACCATGGACAAGACACAATTTGCCATCCTGGTTGTGGATGATGAAGAAGATATCCGGGATGTCCTGGAAATTGCCCTCACAGACATCGGTTACCAGGTGTTTCTGGCAAAAGACGGCAAAGAAGCCCTGGATTTGTTTGAGGCGCAGCAGCCATCCATTGTGATAACAGATATTAAAATGCCTGTCATGGGGGGGATTGAACTGCTCAAACAGGTGAAACAGCGGGCACCTGATACCCAGGTGATCATGATAACAGGCCACGGGGACATGGAACTGACCATCTCCAGCCTGAAATTCGGGGCTGCGGATTTTATTACCAAGCCTGTGAATGTCGACATCCTGGAACTGGCCGTTTCCAAGGCTGTGGACAAACTCATTGCAGACCAGAAGCTGGCGGAATACACACAAAAACTGGAAATGCTGGTGGTGGAAAAATCCAAGTTATCCAGCCACCTGTCTTCTCTGGGCCTTATGATAGGCACGGTTTCCCATAATATCAAAGGGCTGCTCACCAACCTTGACGGGGGATTGTACATTGCCCGGTCCGGACTGAAAAAAAAAAAATTTACAGATGTGACGGAAGGCCTTGATCTGCTGGCCCAGAATGTGGACAAAATCAAGCAGATGATCATGGATATCCTGATGTATTCCAAGGACCGGCAGATGAACAGGCAGCCGGTGCCGGCAAAAAAGTTTCTGGCAGACATACAGGAGACCATGACAATGAAACTGGCACATCACCCCATTGCATTTCAACTGGACGCAGCCCAGGCCCCGCAGACCCTGAACATAGATGCGGCATTCATGATGTCCGCCCTGGTCAATATTCTGGATAATGCCGTGGATGCCTGCCTGGAAGACAAGGATACTCCTGACCATAAAATCAGCCTTGCGGTGGAAAAAAATCGGGATAATCTGGTGATAAAAATTGCAGATAACGGCTGCGGCATGGATGTGGAAACCAAGGAGAAAATCTTTGATCTGTTTTTTTCTTCCAAGCAGGTGAAGGGCACAGGGTTCGGGCTGTTCATTGCAAAAAACATCATTGCCCAGCACCAGGGAACAGTTGCGGTGGACTCGATAAAACGCCGGGGCACTACATTTACCATTTCTTTGCCCCAAAAGGATCAGATGCCCTGAGGGGATCAGATCCGCATTTTGTCTGTCAGTTTTTTTACTGCGGGGATCCGGAAAAAAGCGCCTGACCGTCCGGCCAGGCTATAATGGGACATGGCGGAAAATACAGGCCTTATGGCCATGATCTTCAGCAGGGTGTGGGCGGTTTTGCAAAATACCTTTTTCCGGGCCGCAATATTGAAAAGCCACACGATCAAAGCGTCATTGTCCATGTCCTCTTTGTGATGGCGCAGGGTGTTGCGTTTGAACAATACCTTTTCCACGTAATCACAGGGGATGTGCCGGTCTTTCAAAGCCCGTTCATACAAAGGGGTACCGGGATAAAACATCAGCTTGTGGTCATAGATTTTGACCGGCTGGTCAACAGTGCTGCGGTGCAGGATGATTTTCAGGATTTTCAGGTAAAATTGCAGCACTTCATGTTTGTCTTTTGCTGTTTCATAGGGATTGGCGGAAATCACATCGATCATGACCCGTATCCTGCTGTCCACAACCAGGGTGAGTTTTTCCAGATAGGTCTTTTTGTCCAGGGGCCGGTTGAAAATATCTTTGCTGATGCGCGTGCTGGCTGACTGCAGCCCGATTTTCAGATACTTTAGGGGAATGCCGCTGTCTGCCAGAATTTTCAGTTTTGCCCGGGTGATCTGCCGGGTGTTGGCCTGGATATAGAATACCGGCAGATGGATTGTTTCCATGTATTGGACAAGAAATTTTTTCATCCTGTCTTCTGAATTGAGGAAAAAATCATCATCATCAATAATGGTCCGTTTTAGATGCGGGATATTGTCCCTGGCCCATTTCAGCTCCTGGATCACCCGGTCAACAGCAATTTTGCGCACATAGGGCCCCTTTTTTCGAAACGCAGCCATCAGGCGGTTGTTCAGGCAGTAAGAACACTGGTAGGGGCATCCTCTGACCAGAAGCACACTGTAGGTGGAAAGCGTTGCCGGGATATGTTTTTTCAAAGACACCAGCCCGGATTCTGTCAGCATATACCCGTCATCCAGGTCCACCCGGGCAATGGGGAGCTGGTTCACATCCAGCATGGGGGGCAGGGGGTTTACCACAGGTATGTTGTCTGGTGCCAGATACCCCAGGCCGGGGATCCTGCCGGGGGAAATATCTGCCAGAAGCTGTTCCATGACCTGTTCGCCCTCTCCGGCACACACCAGATCGCTAAATTGCAGAAAATATTTTGGATCTGCAATCACAGGGGGGCCGCCCCAGATGATGGGGGCAGTGATCCGGGCTTTCAGATACCGGGTGATCTGGATGGCCCGGGGCAGCAGATGGGTGGTTAAAATGGTGATGCCCACCAGATCGCATGTTTTGCAGTATGCTGCCAGAATACGCAGTGCGTGTTCTGAAAGGGGGGTGAACACCGCTTCTTTTCTGCTTTCATGGTGGATGGTGGATACCCTGTATCCGCAGGATTTCAGATATGCCCCAAGATTTCTGACACTGAAGTTTTCCAGGTGTGCGTTATTGATGAGTACCGCATGTTTCATGAGGTTATCATTTACCAGATGCGGGCCGGTTTCTCAAGTGATATTCATGACCGAACCTCTTTTTAAACCACGAAGCGCGTGAAGGACACGAAAAAGCACATTCTTCGTGTCCTTTGCGCGCTTCGTGGTAAAAATTATTTGACAGCCCTGAGAGCCTAACAGAGGTGGACTGACGGTTAAAATGAATTCACCGCAGGAACATCGTTGTCGGCTCTTGCCTGGGAAGTGAAACCCTGGTATGACTGATACAGGAGGTGATGCCATGACAGACAAAATACCATGTGATTACAGCGCACTGGACCATCCTGCGGTGCTGGCCCGTATCTTCCATCCCAGGACAGGGGGCGGGACAGGGCCTGCCAGACCAAATGAATTCATGATTCCTGTGGATGGGCATGTGCAGATCGGGGCCTGCTTCCATGTGGAGGACAAACAGGCACCCAATATCCTGTTTTTCCACGGCAACGGGGAGATTGTTTCCGACTATGATGATCTCGGGCCGGTGTACAACCAGATGGGCATGAATTTTTTTGTGGTGGACTTTCGGGGGTATGGAAGGTCCACAGGAAGGCCCACGGTTTCCCGTATGATTGCGGACTGCCACACCATTCTGGATTTTGTGCAAAAGCTGCTGCACAAAAATGGATTTGCCGGCAGCCTGGGTGTCATGGGAAGATCCCTTGGCAGTGCATCCGCCATTGAACTGGCATCAGCACGGTCTGCTGATGTCGATTTTCTGATCGTTGAAAGCGGGTTCAGCCATACGGAAAAACTCTTGAACGTACTGGGTATTGATCCTGCATCTGCAGGGTTTGCCACCACACCCGGGTGTGAAAACCATGAAAAAATTGGGCAGTGGTCCGGTCCTTTGCTGGTTCTCCACGGGGAGTTTGACCAGCTCATCTCCTTTTCCCAGGGAAAGGACCTGTTTGATGCCTGTCCTTCCCTGGAAAAAACCCTGGTGAAAATCCCGGGTGCCAATCACAATGATATTTTCATAATAGGCCTTGATCTGTATATGCAGGCGGTGAAAACCCTGGTCATGCAGTGAAAAACACCGGATTACAGCCGCTTGTGGGCACAGTTGATCAGGCTGGTTGTGGTTTCCCAGGAAATGCATTCATCAGTGATGGATACCCCGTATCTGAGAGCACAGCCATCCCCGGGACATTTCTGGCTGCCCTCAAACAGGTTGCTTTCCAGCATCAAACCGACGATGCAGGGATTACCGTCCAGGCGCTGGTCCAGGGCACTTTTGAAGACAAAGGGCTGGCCGGTGAATTTCTGGCCGGAATTGTCATGGGAGCAGTCGATTATGATACTGTCAATAAGTTTTCTTTCCCTGAGAAGTGCCTGGGCCTTGCCCACGGAAACCGGGTCATAGTTGGGGGTGTTTCCGCCCCGCAGAACAATGTGACAGAACGGATTGCCTGTGGTGGAAACAATGGATGACCTGCCTTCCGGATCAATGCCCAGAAAATGCTGGGGGGTGCCGGCGGCCTGCATGGCATTGACTGCTGCGGAAAGGGTGCCGTCAGTGCTGTTTTTAAATCCCACCGGCATGGACAGGCCTGAGGCCATCTCCCTGTGGGTCTGTGATTCCGTGGTCCTGGCACCGATGGCCACCCAGGTAAGCAGGCCCGCAATATACTGGGGGGTGATGGGATCCAGTATTTCCGTGGCTGTGGGCAGGCCCATGGCATTGATGTCAATGAGCAGTTTTCTGGCGGTTTCAAGGCCTGCGTTCACGTTATGGGAGGCATCCAGATACGGGTCGTTTATCAGGCCTTTCCACCCCACGGTGGTGCGGGGTTTTTCAAAATACACCCGCATGACCAGATTGATCTTGTCTGCAACTTCCCGGCGAAGGGCCAGCATTTTGCGGGCGTACTCCAGGGCCGCTTCGGTGTCGTGGATGGAGCAGGGCCCTGCAATGACCAGAAGCCGCGGGTCTTTGCCTGTTAAAATGTTTGCCACATCCCTGCGGCCGGTGATAACGGTCCGGGCCGCATCATCAGACAAAGGCAGCGTCTGTTTCATCTTTGCCGGCGGGATGAGGGGCTTGAACTCTTTTACATTAATGTCAAAGGTTTTTGTCATGGCGGTTTCCTTTTGCAGATCAAAAATGCCGCCTTTGGCTGGAAACAAAAAAGCCGCAGGCGGTTTTGCCTGCGGCTTGTGAGTTTATGGGGACAATCTCATGGCAGCCCAGGCAGATTCCTGTAAAAATAATACCAGAAGTAAAAGCAGGATCTGTCTGTTTTGCCGAAATTCATTTTAAAGGCTCCGTGTATTTTTATTCAGCTAAACCACATTCCCAGTGTTTCGTCAAGCACTTATATGCATGAAACGGGTAAATTTTTTTGCGGAACAGAATTTTTTTATCCGGCAGTTGTTTATTTTATCTTGACAGCAGCCTGAATAAACCAATAAGACTGGAAATACGCATCTGACAATCAGCTGTTTTTCCAGCAGGGAGTTTTTGTCCATGGATATGAAGCGCACTTATTATGAAGATGTTCAGCTTGTGACTTCCCCGGTGGTTCTTTTCTGGCTGTGCCTTCTTCTCATTTTTCTGGTGGTGTTTCCCTTTGTGGTGGGTAATTATTATGTGTATGTGGCAAATTATATTGCCATCAACATCATTGTGGCGGCAGGTCTGAATTTGCTGGTGGGATATACCGGCCAGATCAGCCTGGGCCATGCCGGTTTTTTTGCCATTGGTGCTTACGGTACCGTGATTCTCATGGCCAAAGCCGGTTTTCCCTTTCTTCTGGCACTTCCCTGCTCCGCCCTGGTGGCGGCCGGATTCGGATTTTTGCTGGGCCTGCCTGCCCTGCGCCTGGAAGGCCCGTATCTTTCCATCGCCACCCTGGGATTCGGTTTAACCATCACCCAGATTATCGGCCGCATGGGATTATTCGGCGGCAGAGAAGGGCTCCATGCCCCGGACATTGTCATCGGGCCATGGACCATTGATACGGACAGGCAGTTTTATTTTCTGCTGGTCTGTATTACCATTGTGCTTTTAACAGGCCTGCGCAACCTGATCAGAACCCGCGTGGGGCGGGCGTTTATTGCCATCCGGGATGCTGATATTGCAGCCCAGACCATGGGGGTGAATATTGTATTTTATAAAACCCTGGCTTTTGCGGTTTCCGCCTTTTACGCCGGCATTGGCGGCGGCCTGTATGCCTTTGTATTAAAATTTATCGAACCGGAAATTTTCACATTGATGATGTCCATCATGTTTCTGGCCATGGTGGTGGTGGGGGGACAGGGTTCCCTGATGGGGCCGGTGGTGGGGGCTGGACTTTTGTGCTGGCTGGACCTGAAACTGAGAAATATCCTGGATATTCCTTTTCTGGGGGACTGGCTGGAAGCCCTTTCCAGGTCCTGGTTTTCCATAACCGGGGTGTCCAATATTCAGTATATCGTGTTCGGGTCCATCATGGTGGCCATCATGCTGTTTGAACCTCTGGGCCTTTACGGGGTATGGCTGAGGACCAAACGGTACTGGCGTACCTGGCCGTTTTGATGCGATATCAGGTTCACCGCTTTCAGGGACAAGGTTCGGGACTGGAAATAAAAGGACAAATGCATGGTTGATTTTATTCAGATGGTTGTCAGCGGGGTTGCTGTGGGCAGCTCATATGCCCTCATGGGGCTTGCCATGGTCATTATTTATAAGACCTCTGAAGTCCCCAATTTTGCCCAGGGGGAAATGGCACTGGTGACGTCGTTTTTCACCATGATGCTGCTCACCACATTCGGCTATCCGGTCTGGCTGGCTTTTGCCCTGGCCTTTGTATTTGCTGCCGTTTTGGGGGCATTTCTGGAGTTTGCCATACTCAGAAGGGCCAAGGATCCCAATATCCTGGGCACTATTGTCATCACCATTGGTCTGGAGATGGTGCTTCTGGGTCTGGTTTCCTGGAAGTTCGGTGCGGAACAGAAAACCATGCCGTTTCCCATTGGTCCCTATGACAGCTTTATCATCGGTGACATCTTTATTTCCAAGCTGGAGGCGTTGACACTGGTTTCAGCCCTTGGTCTCATGATTCTGCTGTTTTACTTTTTCAGATATACCCGGCTGGGACTTGCCATGAAAGCCACCCAGCAGAACAGTGTTGCTGCAAAGATTGTGGGAATCCGTACCAACCGGATCATGATGATGACCTGGGGGATTTCCTCGGTGGTGGGGGCAACTGCCGGACTGTTGATATCTCCTGTGATTATGCACCCTTTCATGATGTGGGACCCCATGCTCAAGGGGTTTGCCGCCGCAGTCATGGGAGGAATGACATCCCTGCCAGGGGCTGTGCTGGCCGCCTACCTGCTGGGGATCATCGAGAATCTGTTCGGCGGATATGTGTCCATTGAATTCAAATCCGTGGTGGCCTTTGCCATCATTGTGCTGGTGCTTTGTTTTAAACCCAGCGGGCTGTTTGCCAGACATTATATAAAAAAGGTGTGACATATCGGGGGCAGGTTTTGCTTACTGGCTTTATTTGTCAGACAGGCCAATAAAACAGGTCTGACCTTGAATAACATAAAGGAGGATGTCATGAAAAAGGGATGTATTGTTTTGGGTGCTGTGATTTTTATGCTGTTTTTTTTCCCCTTTGCCTGGGCCGAAGAGGGGGTGACCGATACCGAGATTCATATCGGCCAGTGGGGACCCCAGACAGGTCCGGCAGCTGCCTGGGGATCTGTGGCCAGGGGCACCGGAGACTATTTTAAATGGATCAATGCCACCGGTGGTATTCATGGCCGGAAAATCGCGTACCACATGTTTGACGACGGGTATAACCCGGCAAAAACCAAGGCCGGGGTCAAGGAGCTTCAGGAAGGTACCGGCATATTTGCCTGGGCCTCCGGTGTGGGCACCTCTCCTGGTCTGGCGGTCAAGGATTATCTCATGGAAAGAAAAATTCCCTGGGTGGGTCCTGCGGCCGGGTCCCTGCACTGGGTGTCTCCGCCTGAAAAATACCTGTTTGGTGTATATCCGCTGTATTATAACGAAGCCCGTGCCCTGGTGCGGTATGCCGTGGAAACCATGGGCAAAAAACGGGTGGCTGTGGCCTATCTGAATGATGAATACGGGAAAAATGGTCTCCGGGGGGCCATCGAGGAACTTGAAAAGCATGGTATGGCAGTTGTTGCCCAGGTACCGGTGGAAAAAAGTGACTCTGACGTAAAGCCCCATGTGATGCAGTTGCGAAAAGCAGATGCTGACATGGTGCTGCTGTGGACCACAGTAAGCCATGCGGTACGGATTGTGGGCACAGCCAAGGCCATGAACTTTGCGCCCCAGTTCATGAGCACCAGTACCTGTTCGGATTTTCCCCTCATGACCCATATCTCCAAAGGGTTGTGGGAAGGGGTGATCTGTGCCACATTCGGGGAACTGCCTGATTCAGACCACCCGGGCATGCGCCGTTACAAAAAAGAGGTGTTTGACCAGTTTGCTTCCAAAGATGAGCGCTGGGGCATGTTTTATGCCGCCGGTATTATTTTTATAGAGCCCATGGTAGAGGCCTTGAAAAATGCGGGCCCGGATCTGACCCGGGAAAAGTTTGTATTGGAGATGGAAAAAATCACCGGATTCAAAGGTATCGGACCGGAAGTCAATTTCAAGCCTTTTGACCCTGATGACATGTACAGCCGTCAGGGCACCCGCCAGACCTTTCTGGTGCAGTGCCTGGCTGACGGCAAGGCCAAAAAGCTCACCGACTGGATAACCCTGGACTAGTTCTTACCGGTCCCTGCCGGTATCTTCCGGCAGGGACCGGATTCTGACGCTGGAGCCGACACCCCTATGAAATCAGAATTTTTGGCCATCTCCAAGCTGTTCATCTCCTTTGGCGGCATCAAGGCCCTGCAGGACATCAGTTTTTCCATGGAAAAAGGGGAGATCTTTTCTGTGATCGGTCCCAATGGGGCCGGAAAAACCACCCTGTTCAACTGCATATCAGGTCTTTACCGGCCGGATGAAGGATCCATCCGTTTCAAACAGACAGCCATCGAGAAAAAAAAGCCGGATGCCATTGCCCGGCTGGGTATTGCCAGGACCTTCCAGAATATTGAACTGTTTTCCCATATGAACACCATGGAAAATATCATGCTGGGCCGCCATATTCATATGAAAACCGGGCTTTTCAGGGGTATGTGCATGTGGGGCAGGGGGGCTTTTGCAGCAAAAGAAGAGATCCTGCACAGAAAAAAAGTAGAGCAGATCATTGACCTGCTGGAACTGCAGAATGTCCGGGATACTCCTGTGGGAGCACTGCCCTACGGCACCCAGAAGCTCATCGAACTGGCCCGTGCCCTGGCGCTGGAACCGGATCTGCTGCTGCTGGATGAACCCTGTGCCGGCATGAACCAGGAGGAAAAACAGGACATGATTTTCTGGATAAAAGATATCCAGGAGGACCTGGGCATAACCATCCTGCTCATTGAGCATGACATGAAACTGGTCATGGATATTTCCGACCGGGTACTGGCGATCAATTTCGGCAGGAGCGTGACCCTGGGAACCCCCCGGGCGGTGCAGCAGAACAAAGAGGTGCAAAAAGCCTACATCGGAGAGGAGGAACAGGATGGCCCATCTGCTGTCAGTTAAAAATATCGAGACCTATTACGGGCTGGTCTATGCCATCCGGGGCGCTTCCTTTACTGTGGAGGAGGGCAGCATCACCGCCATTTTAGGCAACAACGGCGCAGGCAAATCCACGGTTCTCAAAACCATCATGGGCCTGATCGAGGATCAGCCGGACAAGGGCGTCATTGAATATGACGGTATCCCCATCCAGGGATGGGACACGGACAGGATTGTGCGCCAGGGTATCGCCTATGTGCCAGAGGGACGGGAAATTTTTGAGGAACTCACGGTAGAGGAACATTTGACAATGGGGGCATATACCTGCACTGACCGATCCGGCATCCGCAGGGATATGGAACAGGTATATGCCTATTTTCCAGTGCTGGCTGATCGGACCCGCCAATGGGCCGGAACCCTGTCCGGAGGGGAACAGCAGATGCTGGCCATCGGCCGTGCCCTGATGCTCAGACCCCGGCTCCTGATCCTGGACGAACCCTCGTTAGGGCTGTCTCCCATTCTGGTCAAAGAAATTTTTTCCATTATCCGGCAGATCAACCAGAAGGGCACCACCATTCTGCTGGTGGAGCAGAACGCCCGCATGGCCCTGTCCATTTCCCGCACTGGTCTGATTTTGGAAAACGGGCGGTTTGTCATGAAGGGCTGGTCTGAAGATCTTTTGAACGACAAGGATGTCCAGGAGTTTTACCTGGGTATTAAATCAGAAACATCTGCCAAAGGGTTTCAGCGGTGGAAGCGCAAAAAGGCATGGCGATGAACCAAGAAAATCTTGATACCGTCCCCGGGGTATTTTCCCGGACAGTGAAGAAAAACCATGAAAAAGTGGCCCTGCGTACCAAAAAACTGGGGCTGTGGCACGATATCTCTTTTGGCCGATTTTACGACCAGGTGCAGAAAATCGGATGTGCCCTGGTGGCCATGGGATTTGAAAAAGGCGATGCCGCCTGCATCATCGGTGACAATGCAGTGGAATGGGTGGTCGCGGATCTGGGTATACAGTGTGTGGGGGGGGTATCTGTGGGCATTTATGCCACCAATGCCTGGCAGCAGGTGGCATATGTGGTGTCCCACAGTGACGCAAAATTTTTGTTTGTGGAAAATGAGGAACAACTGGACAAGTGGCTGCATTTCAGGGATCAGACGCCTTTGCTCAAGCAGGTCATTGTCTGGGATACCAGGGGCCTGACACGGTTTTCCGATCCCATGGTCACCACTTTTGAAGATTTTCTGGAAAAAGGGGCACAGAAGCTTCAACAGAATCCCGGCCTGTTTTCCGACCGGGGAGAACAGGTGACCAGAGAGGACACCGCCGTGATCATCTATACCTCAGGCACCACAGGTCCGCCAAAGGGGGCCATGCTGTCCCATGGCAATGTCACCTGGATGGCGGATGCCGTGGCCGTCACCAACCAGGTGTATGATACCGATCAGGTATTGTCGTTTCTGCCTTTGTGCCATATTTTTGAGCGGCTGTTTACCGTATTTATCCATATCCGGTATGCCTACACCGTTAATTTTGTGGAAAAGCCGGACACGGTAATGCAGAACATGATGGAGGTGTCCCCCACTGTGGGATATGCCGTGCCCAGGATATGGGAAAAATATTATTCCAATGTCATGATCAAAATGGCTGATGCGGACTGGATCAAGCGAACCGTTTTCAGGGCAGCCCTGAAAATCGGGGAACGCCGGGCGGATAAGGTCATGCGCTTTTTACCGGTGCCGCTGTATCTGCAATGCCTGTTTTATCTGGCTGATTTTGCGGTGTTCAGAAAACTCAGGGAAAGGCTGGGATTTGAGCGGATACGGATGGCCTATTCCGGGGCTGCCCCTATTTCCCAGGAGGTGCTGCGGTTTTTTCAATCCATCAACATGAACCTGATTGAAGGGTATGGCCAGACAGAAGGCACCGGGGTCACTACCCTGTCCCCGGAGGGCCGGGTCAAGTTTGGCACAGTGGGCCAGGCCCTGCCGGATACGGATATTAGAATCGCTGAAGATGGGGAAATTCTGGTAAGATCACCAGGGGTTTTCAAAGGGTATTACAAGGGAGAAGATGCCACAGCCCAAACCATAAAAGGGGGGTGGCTGCTCACCGGTGATGTGGGGGAAATGGATGCAGACGGGTTTTTGAAAATCACGGACCGCAAGAAAGATATCATTGTTACAGCCGGTGGCAAGAACATCACCCCCCAGTACATCGAAAATAAGCTTAAGGCCAGTGTTTACATCAATGATGCCGTGGTTATAGGAGACCGCAGAAAGTTTTTGACCTGCCTGATCATGATCGATGAAGACAATGTGGTCAAGTATGCCCAGGACCACAAAATTCAATTTTCCACTTACAGGGATCTGACCAAAAGTCCGGAAGTGATAACGCTTATCGACAAAGAGGTGACGGCCGTGAACCAGACCCTTGCCAGGGTGGAAAACATCCGCAAATTCACCATTCTGCCCAAACGCCTCTACGAAGAAGACGGAGAGGTCACCCCCACCATGAAAATCAAGCGCAAGATTGTCCATGAAAGATTTGCAGATGTCATCGAGGGCATGTACGGTTGATCTCTGTGTTCATTTACCGATGAAATGATTGCACACAGCAGATGTATGGCCGGATCACCTGTTCGGCGCATCGCATCCAGCTGATCGCTTGCCAGGTCTTTACACCGATCAAGGTTCCTGATACAAATATACTGTTATATACGGCCATTGCCGTAATTGGGCAGATGGCAAATTGTTATTTGGATATCTTTAATAAGGGGTAAAGATATGGATACAGCTGGGGAATATTTTGATGATGGCAGTTCATTTGTGCCCATTGATCCGTTGTCCATCAATCCGGATTCTCTGGCTGATTTCGCCCTTTTTGAGCGAAATGACACCAGCACAGACGGTAAATACCGGTTCCGCTGTCTGCTGAAAGATTCCTCTTCCATCCCCAGGCAGCGGCTGCTGGATCTGCTGCGTGCCTGGGATATTGTTTATATTCATAAGAAGCAGCGTACAAAATATACCGAATATGTCAGGAACAATCTGGAATTCATATTAAAACATGATGAAATTGACGTTAAGAAAAAAACAGATACCTTGATAGGATTGTCCACGGAGGTGGTACAGGAAGCATTTCAGAGTAATTTTGCCTCTCATCAGGCATGCCATAATATGGTGGAAAACATCCGGCACCTTATTGCCCGTGCTATCGATTATATTTCCAGCATTGCGTCTTTAGGGGGCATTGCCGAACTGGTGGGCCATGATTATGAAACCCATACCCACTCCATCAAGGTGGGATGGCTGATGGCCACATTTATCAATTTCAACCAGGACCTTTTCCCCGTCTCCACAAAACCTGCGTTAAAAGAGTTTATGATCCAGGCGGCAGTCGCTGGATTCCTGCACGATATCGGCAAGGTAAAAATTCCCAAAAATGTCATCAACAAGCCGGGAAAACTCAATAACCTGGAATATGTCATCATACAGTCCCATACAGCCTATTCCACCAGCCTGCTGTTTGAAACGAAGTTGCCCAGATCCTTCATGCAGATGATTCTGTATCATCATGAAAACGAAGACGGCAGCGGCTATCCCAGGGAACTGGGCAAAGATCAGATTCCGGTGCTTGCCAAGGTCTGTCATATTATTGATGTGTTTGACGCCCTGACGTCCAGACGGCCCTACAAACCAGCCAAAAGTCCGTTTGAGGCCCTCAAGATCATGGCAGGAGACAATCCGTATCTGGAAAAACTGCAGAAATTTGAAACTGAGGCCAGGGAAAATAAACGGGTGCCGGTGACAGCCATTGTCCGGGATGATTATCAGGCAAAACTCAGACGGCTCCGGGAAAAGGAGATGCTGGAAGAAGAGGCACAAAAAAGGGTGGAAGCCAGGATGCGCCTGCGGGACCAGGGGATGTCCCACTGCTTCAACAAAGATCTGTTAAGGCGCTTTATTTTAACCATTAACAGTTCAGACAGCTTTGATCTGTCAGGACTGTTGTGATTCTGTCCATAATTTTCGGGCAGCTGCTTACCTGGAAGCCGGGTAGCCAGCCTGTGTGACTGCCGCAACTGCCTTATCCACCAGGCTGTCTTCGGCAACTGAAAAAGAAGCTTTTTTCCCTGAAAGGTCCACAACAACATCAGAAATGCCGGCAATCTCATCCAGTGTCTTTTTGACCATGCCTGAGCAATGGCTGCAGCTCATATTGTTTACGGTTATGGTGACCTGTGACATAATATTTTCTCCTTGAAAAAAAGTTTTCCCAAACACATGTTTACACAAAAGGCTGTTTTGTATTACAGGGTTTTTTAAGTTTAATCCCCTGAAAATTTATGCAAAAGACTGATGCCGTGAAACTGGACTAAAGATAAGTGAATTTGCCTGTTTGTCAATTTTGGTTTTCATCTTGATCTGTTCATGGGGCCTTTCCTGTGGTATAGTTGTCTTTTTAAAAATTTATGATGTAAGGAAAAACACGTGATGCAATTAACCGGTGCCCAGCGCAAATACCTGCGGGGGCTTGCCCACCCTTTGAACCCCGGAGCCCTGGTGGGCCGCAAAGGGGTGACTTCGGCGCTGCTGGAAGAAATTGAAACAGCGCTGGACGCGGCTGAACTGATTAAAATTAAATTTGTGGACCACAAGGACAAAGAAACCAAAACCAGTCTTTTAGATGATATTGTCCGCAAGACCCGCGCCTGTCCGGCAGGTATGGTCGGCCATGTGGCAGTGCTTTTTCGGCAGCACAAAGATCCTGAAAAACGCCGGATAAAGCTGCCTTGAAAAAGCGGTTTTTTATGAGGGGTCACCATCAGGAGGGGTCAGGCTTGCGTTATTGTCGTTATTGATTACCGATGCAGCCATTTTTTGTGGCTTTACTTTCAATAACGACAATAACGCAAGCCTGACCCCGTTTTCTACTAAAATAAGGATGATATTTACACATGAAGGTCGGCATCATCGGCCTGCCCCAGGCAGGCAAGAAAACCCTGTTTCAGATTTTAACGGGAAATGAGATCACTGATCCGTCAAAGGCTATTAAACCAGTCCCCGGGGCTGCTGATATTCTGGATTCCCGGTTCAATGCCCTGAAAAAGATGTATGCACCCAAAAAGCAGGTGCAGGCGCGCCTGGATCTGGTACTGCTGCCCAAACTTGAGGCTGAGACCATATCCAAAGGAGATATTTTCAAGGACATCGCAGACATGGATGCCATCTGCCATGTGATCCGGGCCTTTAAAGATGATGCCATTTACCATGTTTCAGGTTCGGTAAATGCATTCCGGGACTTTGAAGCGGTGAATGCGGAACTGCTCATGCATGACCAGATTTTTGCGGAAAAACGGATCCAGCGCCTGGAAGAAGAGGTGAAGAAGATAAAGGATGAGACCCGGCAAAAAGAGCTGGAACTCATGGTCAGAATCAAAGACCATCTGGAGCAGGAAACCCCTCTGCGGCTGATGGCCCTGACCATGGATGAAGAAAAAATGATCCGCAGCTATCCGTTCATCACCAAAAAAAAAATGGTGATCGCCGTGAATGTGGGGGAGGAGGATCTGGGCAGCAGGGATCTGCTGGCCGGATTTGAAGACAGCTGTGACCGCCAGGCCATCGCATCCATGATGGTGTCAGCCAAGGTGGAGGCCGAGATTGCCCTGCTGGATACAAAAGAGGAAAAACAGGAGTTTCTGGAGGATCTGGGCATTGCAGAAACCGCACTTGAGAAGCTCACCCGCCTGTGCCTGCAGTCCTTGAACCTGATCTCCTTTTTCACTGTTGGAAAAGACGAGGTCCGGCAGTGGCTGGTACGCCAGGGCAGTACCGCACCTAAAGCCGCCGGGGTTATCCATTCAGATCTGGAACGGGGATTTATCCGGGCAGAGGTGTTTTCCTATGAAGATCTCATGGCACTGGGATCGGAAGCAGCCCTGAAAAAAAGCGGCAGATTTTATGTGGAAGGCAAGGACTATATAGTCACGGACGGGGATATTTTAAATATCCGGTTTTCCGTGTGACGATTCTTTGCTGTGCGCCTTTCGCCGGGGTGTGGACCGGGAACCTGAATTATTCCGGTGCATTGCCATGGGCCTGGGTCAGGCGCTGCTTCAGGTATGCAATCTCCTGGTTATCATATGCATCCAGATCAAAGCAGTATCCGTCTTCTCCCAGCAGGCCTCCCGGGATGAGATCACCAGACTCGTCTGGGTCTGTGATCATGTCGCCGTAAAAACAGATGGACAGCCATCTGTCTTCCGGGTTGTCATCGATAACGTCCACCATGGCAAACAAAGACCGGTTGCTCTGGTCCTGGTGGCGGGGCCGCACAGAATAACTCACATTGGGCCTGGCCACAAATGTAAGTTCGGTTTTTTCAAGGGCTTCCACATGGGCCAGCAATTCCTCAAAAGCCTGTTTGATACGGGTGTCGTTTTCCTTCCAGTCTGCAATAAATTGGCCAAGTTCCGTCATTTTTTATTCCTTTATGTGTTTGAGAATGTGTCCGAGTTCAGGGAAGATCAAGGCGTTGCAGGCAAGTTTGCAGGCCTTGATGCTGCCGGGGATGCAGAACACCACCGTATCTTTTATGATGCCGGCCGTGGACCGGGACATGATGGCTGCAGAATCGATTTCCTCAAAAGACAGCTGGGCAAACAGCGGGCCGAATGCGGTGAGGTGTTTTTCAAAAAACGGCTGCACCGCTTCGATGGTCACATCTTTGGGGCTGATGCCGGTCCCGCCGGTCATGATAACTGCATGCGGGGAGATTTTGTCGATGACATGGGTCAACAGCTCCTGAATGGCACCGGTATCATCGGTAACGGTCTGGTGGATCACCACCTCATGCCCCTCTTTTTTTGCCTGTTTTTTAATCCAGGCCCCGCTTTTGTCATCTGACAGCTTCCGGGTGGTGGACACGGTAAGCACGGCAATGCAGATCTCTTTTATGCCTGCTTTTTTATGTTCAATGGTGCTCATTTGTTGATTTCCTTGAATACCAGATCCTGGTTGTCATGTTCAGATACATGGACATGGATGGTGTCCTGGTGTTCCGTGTCCACAAAAATCCCCCTGTAATCCGCCTGGATGGGCAGCTCCCTGTGTCCCCTGTCCACCAGAATGGCCAGTTCGATGCGGGCGGGTCTGCCAAAATCCATGAGGGCTTCCATGGCGGCCCGGATGGTTCTGCCCGTGTACAGCACATCATCCACCAGGATAATTATTTTGTCATCCACGCTGAAAGGAATATCAGAAGGCCTGACAATGGGCTGGCGGCTGATTTTTGTCCAGTCATCTCTGTACATGTTGATGTCCATGCTGCCCACAGGCAGGGTGACACCCTCAATGCGCCGGATCTGGTCTGCCAGTCTTTTGGCCAGAAAATCCCCCCGGGTCTGGATGCCCACCAGGGCCAGGTCCTTAGCACCCCTGTGGACTTCTGTTATTTCATGGGCAATCCTGGAAATGATGCGTTTGAAATCCTGGTCATTGAGAATGGGTCTGGTCTGTTTCATCCAATGCCTTTCATATGCGATGGGTTATGCCATGTAAACCATGTACCACCTTTTTTCTCTGTGAGCAAGACCCCGACTCCCCGGTTCATGGAAAATCCGCATGTAACCACATCCTGTTCAGCAGATTGATACCCTTGGCCTTGTGTCAGCGGGCAGGTCAAAAATCAAAATCGGAGGGCTGTGCCTTGATTTTCAGGTGAAGTCGTCTATAATCAGGCCACTATCATGGATTTTTGCCAAGGACAGGTGGAATGCAACTGGATTGTACAGGGGTGATTCTGGCCGGCGGGAAAAACAGCCGGCTGCCCGGAAAGAAAAAAACCTTTCACAGAATCGGAGATACCACCATGCTGGAGAAGCTTTGTACCCTTTTTTCACAGGTGTTTAAAGAAAACATCCTTGTGGTCAATGAGCCCGAGGAATTTCTGGTGCCTGATATGCTGGTGGTCACAGACATCATCCCGGCCCGGTGTGTGCTGGCCGGGCTGCATGCCGGGTTGTTTTACGCCTCATTTCCCCATGCATATGTGACAGCCTGTGATATTCCCTTTGCCAGTGAGGCGCTGATCCGGCATCTGGTAAAAAAAGCTGCGCCCGGGGACCATGTGGTTGTTCCCCGGACAGAAGAGGGGCTGGAACCCTTGTCCGCGGTTTATTCCAGGGCATGTATCCCATTGATTGAATCCAACCTGGAAAAAAAAATCTATATGATCAAAGGATTTTACAAGAAAAAACATGTCAAGGAGGTGCCGGTATCTGTGTTGAAGAAACTGGACCCTGAAATGGGGTTTAAATTCAATGTAAATACTCCGGAAGACCTGGAAAAAGCAAAACAAATGGCAGCACAAAAACAAACAGGAAAACAGCAATGAATGAAAGCAATGCACATACCGATACAGTGACACTGGAACAGATGATCCGTAAAATCAAGGGCCACCCCGATTTCTCCCGGGCAGGCATGATCCTGGCCCATAATGGTATTGTCCGGGCAACATCCCGGGATGGCCGGCCTGTCACAGGGCTTGAGATCGCGGTGGACCACGGGAAGCTGAAACAAATTTTACAAAAAGAAAGATCCCGGCCCGGCATCCTGGACATCCAGGTGCATATCAGGGAAAACACCAAACTGACAGTGGGAGATGATGTGATGTTTCTGGTGGTGGCCGGAGATATCCGGGAAAATGTCATCCAGACCCTCACTGACACACTGAACCAGATAAAATCACAGGTAACCAGTAAAACCCAGTTTTTTCAATAACACCCATGCCCTGGCGGGCATAATAAAGAGCTGTTAGCTTTTAGTTGAAAACTGACGGCTTTCATATAAAGGCCGGGCACTTGAACCAGATAAGGAAAAAAATGATGACTGAATTTACCCACCTGGACAGCCAGGGCCATGTGCGCATGGTGAATGTGGGAGAAAAGCCTGAAACCATTCGCACAGCGGTTGCCGAAGCTTTCATTGCCATGCATCCTGATACCCTTGCAAAAATTCTGGATGAAAAGGTAAAAAAGGGCAATGTTCTTGAAACAGCCAGAATCGCCGGCATTATGGCAGCCAAGAAAACCGCGGACCTCATTCCCATGTGCCATCCCCTGAACATCACCCATGCGGTCCTTGATTTTTTTCCCGAACCTGACACAAACCGGATCCGCATGACAGCACAGGTGTCGCTGACCGGACGGACCGGGGTGGAAATGGAAGCGCTGACCGCCGTTTCTGTGGCAGGCCTGACCATCTATGACATGTGCAAATCCTATGACAGGGGCATGACATTGTCCGGAATCCGGCTGTTGTCCAAGTCCGGGGGGAAAAGCGGCACCTGGCAGGCCGGCGATTCGTTGAAAAACAAAGAAACTTCGTTGTGAATGCATGGTAATTTCCCTGGAGAACCTGGGGTATCTCGGGGCAGGATTCGGCCTGGGAATTCTGGTCTGCCTGATTCTGGCCCGGACCGGGGTGCTTTTTTTTTCCAGCAGCATCAGGCAGATGTCCGACCAGACCCTGTACCAGCATGCCAACCGTTTCATGGAGATGGCGGATAACTATTTCAAGGGTTATGTCCGGGAGGCACGAAAAGATTTTTCCATCCAGGGGCAGGAGCTGCGCCAGTCCATGGATCCGGTGCGCCAGACCCTGGACCAGTATGAAACCAGGCTCCAGGCAATGGAAGCGGCCCGGGAGCGCGCCAACGGGGCGATCTCTGAAAAACTGGCCCAGATGGGCCGGGTCCAGCATCAGCTCCACCTGGAGACCGGAAACCTGGTCAAGGCACTGCGCCTGCCCCATGTCCGGGGCAGGTGGGGGGAGATTACCCTGAAAAAGGTGGCGGAACTGGCTGGTATGGCCCAGTATTGTGATTTTCATGAACAACCTGCCCAGGGGTCCGGGAAAGGGTCTTTACGTCCGGATATGGTGGTGACCCTGCCGTCTGACCGCAGGATTGTGGTGGATGCAAAGGTGCCCCTCATGGCCTATCTGGATGCCCTGGAAGCAACTGACGAGAAGGAAAAGGAGGCCCGCATGGCAGATCATGCCCGCCAGGTGGCCACCCATATTACCCGGCTGGCATCCAAAAATTATGCAGCAGCCTTTGCCCCTACCCCGGAATTTGTGGTTCTGTTCATCCCGGGGGAGAACTTTTTTTCCGCTGCATTAAGCCATCAGCCGGATCTCATTGAACGGGGAATCGAAAACGGCGTGGTGCTGGCCACCCCCACCACCCTGATTGCACTGTTAAAATCCGTGGCCTATTCCTGGCAGCAGAAACACAGTCATGAAAATGCCGAAGAGATCCGTCATCTGGGGGTACAGCTGTACCGGGAGCTGTGTGCCATGGCCGAGGGGATGAACCATCTGGGGAAAGACATTGAAAAATGTGCCGCCAGTTTCAACCGTACCGTCAGAACAATGGAGAAAAAAGTCATGCCCCCGGCCCGGAAGCTGGATGCCATGGGGGTTGGCAACCGGGATATGCCTGATCTGGAGGCCATAGACCCTTCTGATGCCAGTGTTACACCCTTTTACAAAAGGTCGGACCATGAGATGTGAATCCAAAAAAGCTGTTTTTCTGAATGGACTTGGCACACTGGTGATCGTGATGGCCATGTGTTTTTTCTCTGGGTGCGGGTTTTTTGAACCCAAAGAGCCCGAAGTCACACAGGCGCTGTCACTGGAAAAACTGCCGGTAAAAAAGTATCCCCAATTTTCCGACACCCGGAATTTTTCAGGGCTTGAACAGGCCCTGACCCAGAGTATGGTCTATTTTAACAAACTGCCCGGATCACGGCAGTTTGCTTTTGGGCCGGACGTTTATACTGCCGCGCACATGATCCGCACCATTGCAACCCTGCAGGCATTTGTTTCAGGCAATCCGTCTGAAGTGGATCTTAACCGGTTTATCCGGGACTGCTTTCATGTGTATGGCAGCACAGCCAATGACAAAAACCAGGTGCTGTTCACCGGGTATTTTGAACCCACCTTCAACGGCAGCCTGTATCCGGATGACCGGTTTTTGTATCCGTTGTATTCTTTGCCCGAAGATCTTGTGGAAATAGATCTGGCCATGTTTTCCGACAAGTATAAAGGGCATGACCGCCTGAAGGGCCGGGTGGCGGAAAACCGGGTGGTGCCGTATTTTTCCCGGCAGGATATAAATGGTATGACCGATTTTCACCAGCGGGCGGTTCCTGTGGCCTGGCTGGAAAGCCGGGTGGACCGTTTTTTTCTGGAAATTCAGGGATCCGGCCGGCTCCAGACCCCGGATAAAGAGATCATCCGGGTCCATTATGCCGGCAGCAACGGTAACCAATACCGGTCCATCGGCCGGTACCTCATTGAAAAACAGGAAATTGCCAAAGAAAACATGTCCATGCAGGCCATCCGGCAATGGCTGGAAGACCATCCCGAGCGCATGGATGAAGTGCTGCACCACAACGAAAGTTTTGTGTTTTTCAGAACCGAAACAGGCGGACCTTTTGGCAGCATAGGGGTGCAATTGACACCGCTGCGGTCCATGGCTACCGACTACAGGCTGTTTCCCAGAGGGGCTCCTTGTTTTGTGAATACCGCTTTGCCTGATCCTGACAATCCAAACAGTATAGAGATGTCAACAGACCTGGACCAGTGGGACCGGGTGTCGCTGTTTGTGATGAACCAGGACACTGGCGGTGCCATCCGTGGTCCGGGCCGGGCAGACCTGTTCTGCGGCAGTGACGGGTATGCGCGGTTTGCCGCCGGTCATATGAATATTCGGGGCCAGCTGTATTTTCTGGTGTTGAAACCCTGAACAGGCATAGTGCCTGCAGGTCAGCGCCAGACAATATCTTGAGATCTGAACATCAAAAACACCTCTTTGCCCGGCTGCAGAGACAGGCTGCCGGTAAGTTCCGGATCAAGGCCCAGCATGAAAGTCATTTCAGGCACCGCAATGGTGGTCATGATCTTCTGTTGCTTTCCGGTCATATGCATGGACTGAATCAGCGCTTTAATCTGGTTGTCGTACCTTTTATCTGGTTGCCGGCCTGTGGCCAGGTGGATCTTTTCCCGCTGGATAACGGCTGTTTTTCCGGGCCGGGTGGCAGGGGGCAGAACAATGCACTGGCCGTCTTCCAGGGTTTTGGAAAGCATCTGTGTGCCGGTGGTGTAGGGGCTGGGAATGATGATTTCCATGCCTGTGGAAAACAGGGTGCCGTTACTGATGGAGATCTGGGTGTCGCTGCAGTCAAACAGCCAGGCCAGGTCATGGCTGGCAATGACAAGGGTGGTGCCCCAGTTTTTCCGGGCAGCCAGTGCTGCCTGGCGGATCAGGGCCGCACTTTGGGCATCAACGCTGGCAACCGGTTCATCCAGCAGAAGCACCCGGGGTTTGAGGATGAGCCGGGCAGCCATTGCCACCCGCTGGGCCTCACCCCCGGAAAGTGCATGCCACTGGCGATGGGCAAACCCCTCATATGTGAGCCCCACCCCGGCCAGTGCCCGGCGGATGCGGGTCTGCATGTCTGTGGTATCCCGGCGGATCTGCAGGCCGTAGGCAATGTTTTCATAAACGGTCCGCCTGAGCAGATACGGTTTCTGGGTGACCAGGGTCACCCGGGACCTGATGTTAGGAGAAAATGGATATTCCCGGCGGCCGTTGAAAAATATTTTTCCAAAGGCAGGGCGCATGGCAAAGGCCAGCAGTTTGAGCAGGGTGCTTTTGCCGGAACCGTTGGGACCCAGCAAACCTGTGATGGACCCTTTGGCAATGGCAAGATGCGCAATGTCCAGCACCTTTTTATTTCCGTAAAAATGGGTAACATTTTCCAGCAGATATGCAGGCTGGGTCCGGGTCATTTTTTCCTCAGAACGGACAGGCAGATGTTTACACAAAAGGCTATGAAAATCAGGACAAGGCCCAGGGCAATGCCGTCTGCAAACTGGCCCTTGCTGGTTTCAAGGGCAATGGCCGTGGTGATGGTTCTGGTGTGGTATTTTATATTGCCCCCCACCATCATGGAGATGCCCACTTCCGTGAGAACACGGCCATAGGCAGTGACGGCACCGGCCATGATCCCGTACCGGACTTCCCACAGACAGGTACGGATGATATCCAGCTTTGCCGCGCCTAGAGAAACCAGGGTCAGCTTCAGGTCCGGGTCGATGTTTTCCACGGTGGCGGCGGTGATGGCGATGATAACCGGCAGGGCCAGAAGGGTCTGGCCCATGGCAATACCGGTGATGGTAAACAGCAGGCCGAACTCTCCCAACGGGCCCTGGCTGGAAATAAGGGCATAGATGATCAGGCCGATGGAAACAGTGGGCAGGGCCAGAAGGGTGTCCACCAGTGTCCGTAAGGGGCGTTTGCCCCGAAAATCAAAATACCCCAGCACAAATCCCAGAGGGAGCCCTGCTGCAAGGCTGGCAGCCATGGCCCAGGTCGATGCTTTCAGTGTGGCAGATATGGCTGAGACAGTGGATGCATCAAGACTGATGAGCAGAAAAACGGCTTTTGCAAAGCCTTCAAGAATAAAATCCATACACTATTTTCACAGGTGTCCGGCGTTGGAGACAAATGGTTTGTGTGCCTTCCGGCCTTTTTGCCGGGTGCGACTGTCATACACCAAATCCTGAAAAGGTGTCAATGGGTTTGTTGATTTATGTTGCCATGGGTACAAGGTCATATCAGAAGATCATATCCAAGGAAAATCGTCTCCTTTATTACCAGAAGCAACTGAAAATAACAATTATCCGGTTGGTGTGTTTATCGGTCTTTTAGAAAAAGACCATGGTATTCATCTTCTGTGATATGGCGTTTCAAGCAGTCATTGACAAACAGATAAATCTCTTCCAGCTCTGCATCGGAAAGCCGCGGTATAAAGGTTTCCATGAAACTGTCTTCGGCAAATTTCTGCAGGTAAAACATGAGGGTCTGTTCATCTGTCTTCCGGTCCATACCAAAGGCGCCAAGTCCTTTGTAATTATGGACAAACTGGTGGGAATCTTTTTTCATATCAAACGTCTGGTCTCCTGTTTTGGTCGTGCCAGATTAAAACTGATTTCACCCCTTCAGGTATCAGTTTCATCTGTTTTATCCTGATTTCTTATTCCAGGCAACCATTTGTGCATAATTGCACAAGAACAGTGACCACAGTGATTTCATTCTAACAGTCAACACATCTATTTTAGGCCTTCAGGGCCGTCAGATTATTTTACCACGAAGATCACGAAAAGCACGAAGATGCCTTTCCTTGGTGCTTTTCGTGATCTTCGTGGTTTTAAAAAAAATAAATCAATGTAAGGCCATTCGATATTGGTCATAACTCTCTGAATTTATGATATAACTGGTTATGAATGAATTTGACCTGAACAGTGACGGTTACTGGTTTACAGAAACTAATTGAGGATGTAAGATGCCTGTGATGACCAACAGGACAGTTTAGTCGCATGTAGATGTTGTTTCACCTATACAGGCATAGCCCCCTGATGGCAGGTCAAGCAGCTGAACAGGATATGGTTCCATGCGATGGTCCTGACCAACAGGAGGTTCCAATGGATTATAAACACCTGGCTGACCAGCTGGACATGGATGAAACCGAATTTCTGGAGCTGGTCGCATTGTTTGTGGATACCACCAGGACTGATCTGAAAAAAATCCGCCAGGGGGTGTCCTATGGCAATCCCCGCCAGGCTGCGGCAGCAGCACATTCCATAAAAGGGGCAGCCGGAAATCTGGGATTTACCCATTTGGCAGACCTGGCCAGAAAAATGGAATCTGCTGCCAACAACGGCTGCCTCGCGGATTTTGATGCCTATATTGCAGACCTTGAAACCCGGGTGGATGCCCTGATCCCCACCTGATACCCCCGGATCATAGAAGCAGAGGGACAATGAAAAAAATACAGCCCTATACCGTGCTTGCCGTGGATGACAACCTGTTGAACCTTAAAATGATTGAAAAATCCCTGTCCAGAGAGGGGTATCAGATTTTCATTGCCGGTAACGGGTCGGAAGGCCGGAATATTGCCAGAGAAAAACACCCTGACCTGATCCTGCTGGATATTGAGATGCCAGGGGAAAACGGGTTTGAGGTGATCAAAAAATTAAAGGAAGAGGCTGTCACCAACCCGATTCCCGTGATTTTTCTCACCGGTATCAGTGATGTGAATGCCAAACTCAAGGGATTTGATCTCGGGGCAGTGGACTATATCACCAAGCCGTTTCATCCTCTGGAGGTGCTGGCCAGGGTCCGGATTCATCTGAAGCTTTCCATTGCCACCAACTCTTTGGTTCAGGATCAGGCAGCAAAGCTGCTCCAGGTGGCCGAAGCACAGACCGCCATGCTGCCAGTGCCAAAAAGTTTTCCCAATGCACGGTTCGGGGTGTACTATAAAGCGCTGGAAGAGGCAGGCGGGGATTTTTATGATATTTTGAACATCAGTGAATTTATCACTGGATATTTTGTGGCGGATTTTTCCGGTCATGACATCAGGACCAGTTATCTGACAGCATCCATCAAAGCCCTGCTGGTCCAGAACTGCACACCGCTGTATTCCCCCAGGGAAAGCATGAAGATGGTCAATGCCGTGCTCAAAGAAATTCTGCCCCAGGAAAAATATCTCACCGCCTGCTACCTGCACCTGAACCGTTCCACCATGACCATGACCCTTGTCAATGCCGGACATCCCCCTGCTGCATGCCTGCCGGTCCAGGGGGAGCCCTTTCTGGTAAAGTCCCAGGGGGATATTCTGGGCATGTTTTCTGACGCGCATTTTGGTGTCACCCGCATCAAGGTATCCAGAGGAGACCGGTTTTTTGTGTATTCAGACGGGCTGGTGGAGTCAGTGGGCAGAAAAACCAACTGGATCGCAGGTGCCCGAAAACTGCTGCCTGTTTTCAAGGACCTGCAGCAGTTTCCCTGCACAGAGGCCCCAGGCCGATTGATACGGCTTCTCTCTGCTGAAAACAGCCCCCCGGAAGATGATATTGTCGTGCTCTGTATCGAGGTATGACCTCCATGCCCCGGAAAGCCAGAAAATTACAGATCACCCGGACGGATAATATGCTTGATATCCGGTTATCTTCCCATCTGGAAAATATTGATGCAGCATGCCGGGTTGTCACCCGGTATCTGCTGCATCGCCTGGCTGCGGTGCAAAGGCCTGACCAGTTGTTTGCTGTTAACCTTGTGATGCGGGAAGGGCTGACCAACGCAGTACGCCATGGCAATAAAAATGACATCACAAAAGATGTCAGGCTCACGCTGAAGATTGTTGATGGGGTCTCCCTCTGTATGGAAATTGAAGACCAGGGCAATGGATTTGACTGGCGGAAACATAAAGGTTCTGAACTTCCTTTGGCAGCGGATCACGGCCGGGGAATTCCCATTATGAAAACCTATTTTACAAGATATGCCTATAATGAAAAAGGAAACATTCTGTTTTTGCACATGGATTTTACATCCCGGATTTAATTTTACCGTAACATATTCCTAATATGATGCTAGCAAAAAAAATGTATACAATGGGTTTGGATGTGAGATGGGAAATACCTTGAAGACAGATACCAGGTGTTGTTTATACATAAAGCGATGCAGTTTTTTTACTATGAGGAGGGACCATGACAACCCATTTGCACCGGGCAATGGACAAAATTAAAAAGGAAATTCTTTCCTTAGGTGCCCTGGTGGAGGACCGTTTTAAAAAATCCATTGAAGCGGTGCGCACGGAAAATCTGCAGCTGGCACAATTTATCATAGATACGGACTTTGAAGTGGATGAACGGGAAATTGAGGTGGAAGAAGAATGCCTCAAAACCCTGGCATTGTATCAGCCTGTTGCAACGGACCTGCGACTTATTGTGGCGGTGATCAAAATCAACAACGATCTGGAGCGGATTGGCGATTATGCCGGCAACATTGCGAGGCGGTTTATAACCTCTTCTGATGATCCCAAGAAGTTTGGCTATGATTATACCGCCATGGCGGACCAGGCCGCCAGAATGCTTAAGTTGAGCCTGGATGCCCTGGTGGGCATGGATGTGGAAATGGCCTATACGGTTCTGGAAATGGATGAAGAGGTCAATACCATGAGAAATGAAGCCTACCGCACCATGAAGGCTGATATCCAGAGACATCCGGACATGGTGACGGAGATTATCAATATGTATTTGATTTCCCGTCATATTGAACGGATCGGGGATCATACCACCAACATTGCAGAAGAGGTGATCTATCTTATTGAAGGGGATATCATCCGCCATACCTGATTTCGGGCAGGGTTACCGGGCAGGTTCCTGTATGCGGGGCTGCCGGGTAGCTGTGTCACCCATAAACTCATCACACAGGATATAACCATGGCCAGAGAAACCATATTGATAGTAGATGATGAAGAAGATATTATCGAGCTGATCAAGTATAACCTGAAAAACGAGGGATATGATATTCTTTCGGCATTCACCGGGGAACAGGCCATCAAGGTCGCCAGGCAGTCCCTGCCGGACCTTATTGTGCTGGATCTCATGCTGCCGGGCATTGACGGTCTGGAGGTGACCAAATTTTTGAAAAATACGCCACAGACAAAGGATATGCCTATTGTCATGCTGACGGCGAAAGGAGAGGAATCAGATATTGTCACCGGCCTGGAGCTGGGGGCCAATGATTATATTTCCAAACCTTTCAGCCCCAAAGAGCTGCTGGCAAGAATCCGTGCCATTCTGCGGCGCCGCAGAAAAAATGCAGTGGATGACCCGCCAGCAAGTATCCGCCAGGTGGGAGAAATGACCATTGACCGCGCCAGACATGTGGTCACCATCCAGGGGGAGGCTGTGGATCTGACGTTGTCTGAATTTGAACTGTTGTCATTTTTGTCAGATAAAAAAGGCTGGGTTTTTACAAGAAACCAGATCATGGATGCCATTCATGGTGAAAACTATGCGGTGACAGAAAGAAGTATCGATGTGATTATCGTTGGGCTGCGCAAAAAACTCAAATCCTATGCATCCCGTATTGAAACGGTAAGAGGCGTGGGGTACCGGTTCAAAGAGTAATGGGACGAAAAACAGGCCAAAAAGAGCAAACCGTTTAACAAAGAAACAAAAATCTTATGAAAAAACGAAAACTGATCTGGCGGATCTTCCCTTTTTTTCTCATCATCATTATCGTCGCTCTTTCCCTGGAAGCCTGGTATTTCATAAACCATTCAAGACAGTTCTTTCTGGAAAACTCGGAAAAAGAGCTGACCATCCGGGCCCGGCTCATTCAGCTGAAACTGTCTGCTGCCATGGCCGAAGGGCAGGACCGGGATCTGGATGCCCTGTGCAAGGATCTGGGTGAATCCATACAGACACGGGTGACCATTATTATGCCTTCAGGAAAGGTGGTGGGAGATTCATTCGCCCGGATCAAGCCCATGGAAAATCATAAAAACAGGCCTGAAATCCAGGCAGCCCTCCAGGGTGAAAAAGGCACGTCAATCCGGCACAGCTCTACCCTGGATGACACCATGATGTATATTGCCCTGCCTGTGACCACTTCGGAAGGAAAGATCCGGGCTGTGGTCAGAACCGCTTTTTCCATTTCTGCCATTGACAAAAATATTGATGAGATGCGCAATAAAATTTTTTTGTTTCTTGTTTTCACGGTTGTTGCGGCAGCTGCAGCCTCCCTGTATGTATCGCGCAGAATCATCAGGCCGCTGGAACATATCAAGCAGGGGGCCCAGGCATTTGCCCGGGGAAATCTGTCCAACCGCCTGGCATTGCCGGATACAGAAGAACTCTCGGATCTGGCCAGGGCCATGAACCAGATGGCGCAGAATCTGGATGACCGTATCCAGGATTCCCTGAACCGGCGAAAAGAGCTGGAAGCAGTGCACTGCAGCATGCAGGAAGGGGTGATCGCCATTGGCAATGACGAGCAGATTATCACCATTAACAATGCTGCTGCCAGGATTTTCAACTTTTCCCCTGACCAGTTGAAAAACCGTAACATCCTGGAGGTGGCCCGGAACTTTGCGCTTCAGAATTTTATCCAGAAAGCCCTTTCTACCCATGAACCGGTGGAGGATGACATTTTTATCCAGCAAGAGGGGGACCATATCCTCAATATCCATTCCAGTGCCCTGTGGGATGCCAGGGAACAGCGGATGGGCACCCTGATCATTTTCCATGATATCACCCGTATACGCCGGCTGGAGAGAATGCACAAGGACTTTGCCGCCAACGTGTCCCATGAGCTGAAAACCCCGTTGACCACCATCAAGGGGTTCATTGAAACCCTTCAGGAAATGGTGGCAGACACCAGCAAAGATGCTGCCGGTTTTTTAAAGATCATCGAAAAAAATGTCAACCGGATGATCGAACTGATCAATGATCTGCTGGCACTGTCCAGGCTTGAGCGCCTGGAGGGAACCGGAATAGCGTTTGAAGAAAACCATTTGTCCACACTGATAGCGGATGCGGTGGGCTCCTGCCGGGCCATGGCAGATAAAAAACAGATGCAGATCCATGTGGACTGTCCAGAGGATCTGACCGCCATGGTGGACCCGATTCTCATGGAACAGGCCATTGCAAATCTTGTGGAAAATGCCGTGAAATACAGTCCGGACAAAACACAGGTGGATATCACCGCCCGGGGAACAGCCCAGTGGGTGGAGATTGCTGTCACAGATTTTGGAAACGGTATCAGCAAGGAACATCTGCCAAAAATTTTCAACCGGTTTTACCGTGTGGACAAGGGCAGAAGCCGCCAGGAAGGGGGGACCGGATTAGGGCTTGCCATTGTCAAGCACATTGTCCAGTACCACAACGGCCGTATCACGGTGGACTCTGTCAAGGGAAAAGGCACCACCTTTCATATCAGCATCCCCTGTTGATCCAGAAACAGGAGGCTCAGGCATAGAAAATTGCGGCATTGCCGCCCAGAACCATCTGCTGCTGGGCTTTATTCAGTCCGGATGCGGCCATCTCCTGAAAATACCGGTCCGGCGGCAGCAGAGGAAAGTCTGTTCCCAGCAGGACCTTTTCCAGAACACCGGCCTGCGCTGCCATGTCATATATGGCAGGGTCATATAAAAATGGTGATGCTGCCGTGTCATACCAGATGTTTTTCAACGTCTGTTTGAGCTGTTTTTTCATGACATGGTAAAAGAAAATGCCGCCGCCCCAATGGGCCAGGATGATCCGGTTGTCTGGAAATGTTTGGGCCAGCTGTTGAATCTGTTCCAGGGTCACCGGGGTTTTGCCTGGATAGGCGTGCCCCACCGGTTCGTTGGTGTGAATCATGCACGGCAGGTTGCCTTTTTCCCGCAAAACCGCCATCACCTCCGCCATGAGATCCAGGGCCCTTTTGTCTATGCCGGACAGGTAAAAGGCAAGTTCTCCCACCCCGGACAGGCCGGCATCAATACACCGGGCCGCCTCTTTTGCCGCCCCGGTCCATTCCAGGTCAAAACAGGCCAATCCTCTTATCCGGTCTGGAAATCTGTTCACACATGCAATGATATAGTCGTTGTTTGCCCGGGCATGTTCCGGGTTGCGCCAGGGAAATCCGCTGGCACAGGCAATATCAACCCCATGCCGGTCCATGGCAGCAACCAGTTGCTCACAGGTGGCCATTTGTGCTTTGGGATGCTTGTAAAGCAGGCTGAATTCAGGTTCCTTGTCAAAAAACCGGGACCGGTCCTGTGCAATGATTTCAGGAAATAAATGGGTATGGGTATCAATGATCATCCAATATCTGCCTTATGAATTTTATATGAAAGTGTTAAATTTTAAGTTTTAAGTTAATATCTGCCTGCTCATACTTTCATTTTTGGTTGTGCCCGCCAGGGCATG
>JAZBPL010000235.1:0-3155 GCA_036351635.1 Desulfotignum sp. | reverse complement strand
CGGGTATGCAGTTTCACCCAGCGGCGGTAAATGTCATTGTGTTCCTCTTGAGTAATGGATGCCAGTGCTTTTTCAATGATGCGGCTGAAGACGGGCCAGTCGTTGCGGATCCCCATGCCGTGTTTCAATTCAAATCCGGTATCCCCGGCCAGGCGAAGGTTGGTGATTTTTTCGGTTTCAATGATGTACAGGGCATTGGGGACTTCGGTAATCATGGCATCCAGTTCCCCGAAGGATACCATTCGAATGCCCTCCAGGGGGTTGGGCACATCCACCATGGTCAGGTATGGATACTGCTGCCGGATGAATTCCCCAACGGCATACTGCCGGGCCACCCCGATTCTCATTCCCCGCATCTGATCCAGGGAGAGCTTCATGGTGTTTTCTTTTCGGACAATGATGGTGGTTTTCAGATTCAGAAACGGCGTGGACCAGGTCATGAACTGTTTCCGCCTCTCGGTCTCCTGTCCGGCACTGATCACGTCGATGGTGCCTTCCCTGGCGCGTGCCAGCATCTCGCTCCAGGATGTGACCGGCACCACCCTGAATTTGAAATTCAGTTTTTTTTCGATTACACGGACATAATCCGCGGCCATCCCGGTTGGGATGCCGTTTTTATCCAGAAAATCCATGGGGGGCCAGTCCGGTGTATGGGCCAGGCGGACACGGCCGTCATGGCGGGTGAGCCAGGCCTGCTCCTCCGGGGTCAGCTGAGGCACTGCGGCAGAAAGACAGGGCGTTTCACAGAAACAGATCAGCCACATGATTGAAAAAATGATCAATCCTGTGACGGTAAAAAAACGAAAGATGGGTTGTCTGTTGTTCATGCGGCGCTCCTGACGTTCAATTCACTGACCCTGTTCTTCCAAGATCCATACCACAAACCGGTATGATTTTAAATGAATGAAACGCCTCTTTGTCACAGGACATTTCCAGCGCCCCCCTGTAAGGGCAGATTCAAGATGTGATAATTTTCTCAATTTTTCATCCAATCTTTTAAGGATTTTATCAAACTCAGGGCGGTTCCGTTACAAAACCGGCCGGTTGATTCAAATTAACTTTTTGAAATAAAAGCATTTTTTTCAAAAAATCTGTATTGGCACATCAATTGCTCATGCAGATTGTCAGTTGAACAACCGGCAGACAAAGAGGAGATAATTCATGATGAAAAATCGATTACAACCCCTCACGGGAAAAGAAATACAGACCATCCATGATTCCTGCATGCAGATCCTGGGCACCACCGGCGTGTCGTTCAAGGCGTCTGAAGCGGTAGAGATCTTTAAACGTCACGGGGTCAGAACAGATGGAGAAAAGGTCTTCCTGACGGAGAAACAGGTGCTCGATGCCCTGAAAACGGTTCCTGAGGAATTCACCATCCAGGCCAGAAATCCGGAAAAAAATGTACGCATCGGCGGGGACCATTTTGCGTTCGGTCCTGCCTGGGCCGCTCCGTTCGTGATCGATGCCGGGGGCTCCAGGCGAACTGGGACCCTGACGGATCAGGAAAATTTCTGCAAACTGGTGCAGACCTCCCCATATCTGAATCTGGTGGCCGGCTCCATGGCCGTTCCGGCCGAATACCCTTCGGAAGAGGCGGATACTCGGACTCTGGCCGCGTGCCTGACCCTGACGGACATGCCGTTGATATCCAATCCCTGTCTGAAAAGAAACGGACAGGAGATGGCCCGGATGGCATCCATTGTATGGGGTCAGGACATCACACACCTGGAACACCCGGTATCCATTGTTTCGGTCAACCCGTTATCACCGCTGTCCTACAGCGGAGATACCCTGGAAGGACTGATGGCGTTTGCTAAACACGGCCAGGCCCTGCTGATTTCATCCATGGTGCTTGCCGGCATTACGGGTCCCATCAGCATTGCGGGAACCGCCGCTCTTGAACTTGCGGAAAGCCTGTCCGGAATTGTTCTGGCCCAGCTCATTCATCCGGGTGTTCCCTGTGTCACCGGGGGCACTTCCTGCGCGTCGGATATGCGCACCGGCGGGGTCAGCCTGGGAGGGCCTGAATCCCTTCAGCTTGTGGGAATTGCCGCACAGATGGCGGATCACTATGGACTGCCCTGCCGGTATGGGGGGAACCTGACCGATGCCTATTCCATCAATGCCCAGTCAGGACTGGAATCGGCCCTGCTCATGGTGGCCCCGGTGATGTCCGGGGTGCATTTCATCCACCAGTCCTGCGGTATTCTGGGGGCCTATGCCGCCACCAGCTTTGAAAAATTTGTGATTGACGAAGAGGTGTGCGGCATGATCCGAAAAGCGGTATCCCCCCTGGAGATCACGGCGGAAAGCATCAACACCGATCTGATTCACCGGGTGGGTAGCGGCGGGAGTTACATGATGCAGCCAGAAACGGCGAAACACTGTCGTACAGCGTTTTTTCCATCTCAGCTGACCCGGAAAAGCACGTTTAAAGACTGGGAAGCAAAAGATAACGGAAATATGGTTGGCCGGGCATCTGAATATGTCAAAAAGCGGCTCGAATCCTATGTCAGGCCGGATATGGATCCGGCCATAGAAAAAGACCTCAATGCCTATGTGGAAAAAAAATAATGAATTAGACCCAAAACCAAAAAATTAATAGTCAAGGGGAAAACAATGGAACAGACAGCAGCAAAAGACAAAGGCGGTATTCTGACCCGGGATGAAAAGCCGGGCAGTGTATTGGAACGTTTACTGGGAAAAACCGATCATCAGTTATTCTGGATTACCCTGGTCATTTTCATCATTATCGCGGGACTGGGGGTCATGGCGCCGGATCGGCTGGCCGCGGCACTTCAGGTCCTGCAGGCATTCATCACCACTCACTTTACCTGGTATTATCTGTTGTTTACCGCGGCCTGTCTGGGGTTTTCCCTGTGGGCCGCAGCCGGGCCCTATGCCAAATTGAAACTGGGCAAAGACGAAGATGAACCGGAATTCAGCACCATGGCATGGCTGGCCATGCTGTTCAGTGCGGGAATCGGTCTGGGATTTATCTTCTGGGGGATTGCCGAACCCCTGTATCACTACATGCAGACCCCCTACGGGGCGGAACCGGGAACTGCCGAAGCCGTGCCCGTGGCCCTGCAGATCAGCTACCTGCACTGGGGATTTCATCCCTGGTCCCTGTATGCAGTGGGCGGCCTGGG
>JAZBPL010000234.1:0-16584 GCA_036351635.1 Desulfotignum sp. | reverse complement strand
CCGGCCCTGATGCCCATGCACCACCTGCTCTTTGATTTTTTCAAGCACGGCCCGCTCATCGATATTCAGGGTTTCAGCAAGCTCTTTGACGTGAAGGGAGCGCAAAGCACTGTCCTGTATATCTGCCAGATGGGGCTTCATTTCATCTAAAATCCGAATCCGGCCTTCCACAGACAAGCCATGGGTATCCATGGCCACCTTCAGCAAAAACTGCATCACAGATTCTGCTTTGCCCGCCAGGTCAAGAAAAGCATCCGGCCCGTGATTCACCACAAAGGCATCCGGGTCGTCACCCCTTGGCAGAACCAGTATACGGGTGTCCACCCCCTCTTTCATAAACAGCTTGATACTGCGCCTGGCAGCGTTGATGCCGGCGGCATCTGAATCAAATACCAGCACCACGGTGGGGGCATACCCCTTGAGTATTCTGACATGCTCGGATGTCAATGCTGTGCCCAGGCTTGCCACCGTGTTTTTAATGCCGTTCTGAAAAAGGGATAAAAAATCAAAATACCCTTCCACAATGTGGACAGTTCCGGCTTTTCTGCAATACTGCTTTGCCGCATGAAGCCCGTATAAAATCCTGCTTTTGCTGTATACAGGGGTTTCCGGAGAGTTCAGGTATTTGGGCATCTGGTCGTCCATGACCCGGCCGCCAAATCCTGCCACCTGCATGTTGATATCAAAAATGGGAAACATGACCCGGTTCCTGAACCGGTCATAAAATCCGTTGTTCTGCTTTCTGGGCAGTACCAGGCCTGACTGCAGGGCTGTTTTGCGCCCGATTCTCTGCTTTTTGAAAAAATCAACAACCCCCTGCCACTGGTCCGGGGCATACCCCAAGTGAAACTGATCCATGGTTGCCCGGGTGATCCCCCTTTTTGCAAGGTATTGCCTGGCAACGTCTGCACTGCTGTCTTGTCTGAGCAGGCCGGCATAATATGCCATTATATTTTTGTTGAGATGGAACAAAGATTCTTTTAAAGCAATTTCTGCGCGTTTAGCCGGATCCATCTGCCGGGTTTCAATAACAATATTGTGTTTGCGGGCCAGCATTTTAACCGCTTCCACAAAAGAGAGGCCATGGTATTTCATCACAAAGGAGATGGCGTTCCCGCCGGCACTGCAGCCAAAGCAGTAAAAGATCTGTTTTGCCGGATTCACTGAAAACGAAGGGGTTTTCTCGGAATGAAACGGACACAGGCCAAAAAAATTCTGGCCTGATTTTTTCAAGATAACAGATTCTGATACGATATCAACAATGTCTGATGCGTTTAGGATTTCTGAAATTTTATTTTCAGGAATTAACATCGATTCAGGTAATGACTCCAAAATGTCAAACGGTTATGCAATAGTACCTAAATCTAAGTACATTAAACAACTTGTCAATCACCCGGACAGGGGATTATGCGGCTGCTGAAATACGTATGGCTTCCCGTAAATCAAGGCTGCCCTCATAGAGTGCTTTTCCGGTGATAACCCCGGTCACCCCAAAGGCTGCAATCTGACACAGATTTTTTATGTCTGCGATGGTGGACACCCCTCCGGAGGCGGTAACCGGTATGGAAACCGCACGGGCCAAAGCTTTTGTCTCCTGGATATTGGGACCTGTCTGCATGCCGTCCCGGTGGATATCGGTAAAATTGATGGCAGCCACCCCTGAAGATTCATATTGTTTTGCCAGGTCAACCGCACGGATTTTTGAGGTGCGGCTCCAGCCCTCAACCGCCACCATGCCGTTTCTGGCATCGATACCCACCACAATCCTGCCTTCAAACAGTTTACATGCCTGCTGCACAAATTCCGGCCTGTAAACGGCCTCACTGCCGATGATAACCCGTGAGACCCCGGCTGCAATATACTTTTCAATGGTCTTAAGATCGCGTATTCCCCCGCCCACCTGTATGGGTACAGACACCTGTTCCAGGATCTGTGCAATGGTGTCAAAATTCACAGCCGACCCGGCAAACGCCCCGTCCAGATCCACCACATGGATCATCCGGGCACCCTGTTTTTCCCATTTTACCGCCATTGTGGCCGGATCATCAGCATACTGTGTGGCATCTTCCATACGTCCCTGAAGAAGCCGGACACACTTGCCCTGTTTAATATCAACTGCTGGTATGATAATCATAAACTTTTGTCTTTTTTGTACCGGTGTCATGGAATCCGGGTAAATATTTGATGATCACAGGCTGCCCTTGCTGGAAAGTGTGCCCGGGATCTTGTCATCAATCCGGGTAGCCTGGTGCAGCGAGCGGCCCATGGCCTTGAATACGGATTCCAGCATATGGTGCTCATTGGTGCCGTAATGGGCATTGATGTGCAGGTTGAACCTGCCTTCTGTACAGAATGCCTGAAAAAATTCCTTGGCAAGAAACGCATCAAAAGCGGTACCTGACCTGAGATTGTCTGGAAAATTATACACAAGGTAGGGCCTGTTGGACAGATCAATGGCAACACAGGAAAGGGCTTCATCCATGGGCACACAGCCGTTGCCGAACCGATTTATCCCTTTTTTGTCCCCCAGGGCGTTGAAAAGCACCTGTCCCAGAACAAGTCCGGTATCCTCCACTGTATGGTGCAGGTCGACCGCCAGATCCCCTTTGGCCAGGATCTTCAGGTCAAAAAAACCATGGACGCAGAAAGCGGTGAGCATGTGATCAAAAAAGGCAATGCCGGTTGTGATGTCGGCTTTGCCTGTCCCGTCCAGATCCAGTTGGATCTCGATCTGGGTTTCTTTTGTTTTTCTTGAAAGCCGCGCTTCCCGCGCCATGAGACACCCCTTGAAAATACATGAAACCTGGTTAAATCAGCAGCCGGCAACCGTCACACAACAAAACATTGCCACAACGAATCCCCTTATAATAGGGAAACATACCTGTATTGTCAATTAATTTATTGGTGAAAAAAACCAGTATCAGGCTTGAAAGTTACGCCATTTACCCTTATAATACGCAAAGGTGTTTTAACACAAGGCATGTGCTGGAAAAACCCATGGCCATCAACCAGATTTCACATAATATCACCCCTGGAACGGTTTCTTCTGTTTTCGGGGTATCAGAAAATGGATCCCCCGCCCCCCTTGTGCCCCGGACAGGGCAGCCGGAAACTGCCCGCCGGAATCAGGACCCGGGCAACACCCCGGCCAGCCGGAAACCGGCACCCCAAGCTGAGACCACGCCTGCATCTTCCGCAAGCGGGTTTTCCACGGCGGAACGTCTGCTGCTGGCTGAACTCAAAAAAGCAGACACCCAGGTCAGGCAGCATGAAATGGCCCATGTGACTGCAGGGGCAGGTGTGGTCACATCCGGTGCCAGCTTTTCCTACAAGCGGGGACCGGACGGCAAAAACTATGCGGTTGCAGGAGAGGTCAGCATTGATACGGCCCCTGTGCCCGGGGATCCCGAGGCCACCATACGGAAGATGCAGCAGGTGAAAACAGCTGCCCTTGCACCTGCCAGCCCGTCTCCCCAGGATTTGAAAGTGGCATCCCGGGCCACGGCCATGGCTGCAAAAGCCGCATCAGAACTGATGGTGCTTCAGGCCCAAGAACGCGCTGCGGCCAATGATTCCCGGGCCTTGGGCAGCAGCCAAAACATGTCAGACAGCTACACAAGGGTCAACAGCCTGCCTGAATCAGACACCCATACCTTGGACCTTGCCGTCTGAACAGGTTCCGGCAGGTTCTGCCTATTTGATCAATTTCACAATCTGCCTGAATCCATCTCCTTTGGCCCTTTGCATCAGCTCGAAAAAAACCATTTCCACAGAGGTTATCTGGGCCCCGGACTGAACAATTCTCTGGAGTCCGACCGCTTTGTTTTCCCTGGTCCTGGATGACACGCAATCCGATACCACCTGCACTTCATACCCTTTATTGAGCAGTTCATATGCTGTCTGGAATACACATATATGGGTTTCAATGCCGGTGATCAATATCTGGTTTCTGGACAGGGCTTCAAATCGTTCCATGAATACCGGTTCCCGGCAGCAGGAGAAGCTGTCTTTTTCAATGGGAGCGTTCCCGGCCATCAACTGTCGGATCTCTTCCACTGTGGGGCCGAGTTTTGCCGGGATCTGTTCCATCCACAGAATGGGCACCTGTAGAATCTGCATCCCCTGAATCAGAATTTCAAGGGACTGAAACAGCTTTTCCTTTTCATACATCAGCCGGGCCAGCTGTCCCTGGACATCCACCAGAAGCATGACCGTGTTGTCAGTGGAAAACATGGATAACCTCCTTTATCAAATGGGTGCATGAAAATATGCAGATACCGGACAAACTATCTAACAGGTTGCCGGCAAAAACAAGTTTTTTCATTGGACGGCACATGACAATTTTTGGCATGTGCCCTGCGATAATTTGTACTTTCCCATGCATCTTCCATGAATTTTTTTAATATCTTCTGTGATATCAGTATATTAAAAATTATTTGAAAATCCTGCATGATTTTTGCATATTCCAGACATAAAAACAGCAACCCCTAAGAAGGCAGGAAAAATGATCTCATCCATTCAAAACAATGCATCAGCGATGCAGGCATTTTCCAATCACATTCAGGCCAGTGCCAACAATGTTGCCAATGCATTGTCCGATGAATTCAAATCCAGCACGGTGCATAATGTAGAGGCAAAACCCCGGGGTGTGACCACGGTTATTGCAAAGGATCCCACCCCCGGTCCCCTGGTGGAAGATCCTGTTAAAAATGACGGATCACGCAAGGAGCTGTCCAATACAGACATTGCCCGGGAGATGGTCCAGCAGATGACGGCGCAGCATGGATTTGATGCCAATGCCAAAACCATCCAGACCCAGGATGACACCATTGGCGCAATCATTGATCTGATTGGGTAAACCATGCAGCCAAAGCGCCTGTACTGTATATTACTGGGTCTTGCGCTGACCTGTGCTGCATGTGCAGACCACAAAGCAGCCGTGCCGGAAAGATCGGCACAACCGCCCCCCCCAGCCTGCACAGAGGTACCGGACGTTGATCTGTCTTTTCTGACAAACACCCGCAGAACCATTGTGGAAACAGCCTTGGAAAGTATCGGCACACCATATCTCTGGGGCGGCACATCCCCTGACCAGGGATTTGACTGCAGCGGCCTGGTCTATTACACCCACCAGACAGCAGGTATTCAGGTGCCCAGAACAGCCGGGGCCCAGTTTGCCCGGGGAAGAAAAATCCCCAGGCACCAGCTGGTGCCTGGGGATCTTGTATTTTTTTCCTCCCCCCAAAAAAAAACATCCACCCATGTGGGCATTTATACGGGCAGCAGCTGGTTTGTCCATGCCCCGGGCCGTGGCCGGCAGGTGACCTGCTCCCATCTGAACAATCCCTATTTTACAAAGAATTTCACCGGTGCCAGATCCTGGCATTGATGCCCGGAAACCCGATTGATGTCATGAAACCCGGCAGGAACAGATTCTTTTTCTTCTACCAGGATACCGGTATCCGGACCTTGTGGCCGGCCTTGTTTGTGAACAACAAAAACTGGTTGTTTCTGCCGAACAGATACAGATCCCTTGTCACCCGCACATCCTGGGTGCAATACTGAACAATCTTGTCCACCTCACCCTGCTGCCACCATTGCAGGGCCATCAGGCCGTCTGCACTTTTTTGGGTGCCCAGGGTATTTTGTGCCAGATGGTCCAGCGACAGCCGGTATCCCAGAATCTCATGGATCTTCACCAGGATGTCCAGGGTGGGCAGGCCGTGAAAATCAAAATCACACAACCCTGCCAGCACTTTGTAGTCAAACCGGATCAGGTTGAACCCCACCACCAGATCCAGCTGCGCCAGATGTCTGCACAACCCTTCCAACCGTTCCTGTGAATAATCATGGAACTGCCCTGATTGTACGTCATACAGCACAGCACAGCTGACCCCCATTTTTTCGGCCCGGTGCCATCCCCCCACGTCTGCAGCAGACCGCCGGGTTTCTATATCCAGCACCCCGTACCGCAGAAAGCTTTTGTCCCGGGGGCCGCCCAGGAAAGGTTTTTCAACGGCTTTTACCTGAACGGAAAAACTGTTCCCAATCTTTTCACTGCCCTGGGCAGAAAAAACCATTTTTTGTTCCCGGAGGACCCCGCCTGGATCATGATCAGGCATAACCGGTGCATGCACTGCCGGGGAGCCGGAAACCTTGGCAATGAGCTGCTGCAGAATCTGCACAGAGGCCAGTTTGTCAATGGGCCGGTTCCCTGATCCGCATTTGGGGGAATGCACACAGGCCGGGCACCCGGTTTCGCAGGGGCAGTCTGCGATGGCCGTCAGGGTCTGCCTGATAAACAGTTCCGCTTTTTCAAAGGCCTGCCTGCACAGGTTCAGACCCCCCGGGACGGCATCATACACAAACACGGCCGCGGTCTGCACCTGGTCGTGAAACGGAATGGATATCCCCCCCAGGTCGTTTCTGTCGGTCATGACCAGCAGGGGCATGATGCCGATGGCGGCATGCTCCATGGCATGGATGCCGCCCATGAAATGCAGCTGGTCCACTGTAATATTGTCCCTGACATGGTCCGGGATCTGGATCCACAGCCCCTGGGTGTCAAAGGTCAGCGGCGGCAGGTCCAGAGGGACCATGCCGATGGAGCGGCCCGTGGCAACCAGTCTGCGGTCATAACCCGTGACCTGCTCGGTGATGCGCAGCCGGCCGTAGCCCACCCGGGTGCCCCGGACACGCCGGGTTGCCAGTGTTTTTATGATCCGGGTGGATTTGGCGGATCTGGCCCGGGTATAATAATTCACCTGCCTGGGAATGGCTTCCACACTGCCTTTGACAGGGTCGAACCGGGTCACCACATAAGATTTTCCCTGGTGAAGATACACCGCCCCGTCATGGGCCTCAAAATAGGCCCGGTGCAGATCGACCTCCCCCAGACGCTGCCGGGTGTTTTCCAGAAAAATGGGAATGGTGCGGCCTGTTCCCCGGAGACTCACCTCGCGGTGGGGGGATTTTGCTGCTGCAAACCAGATCCGGCTGTCAGCGCTTTTCAGCAGCCGGCCGGATTTTTCCAGGTCTTTTACAGCGGTTTCAACAGGATTTTCAAAAGGGTCTGCTGTCAGACCGGATATTTCCAGGGGGGGCTTATCCAGACCATTTTCTGAAGACCGGACAATGACGTCACTGGTTTCTTTTAAAAGCGCTTCCCCGTGCAGCAGGGGACGTTCCGCAGCGGCACACACCAGATGGGCCTGGCAGATCACGGGGTTATCCGGGTTGATAAGCGCTGTTTCCGGCGGCATCTCAAAAAACACATCCGGATGGTTCATGAAATACTGGTCCAGGGCATCTTCATGGGCGATGAGCACCAGGGCAGACGGTTTGCCATCCCGCCCCACCCGGCCGGCCCGCTGCCAGGTGGACATGATGGTGCCGGGATACCCCACCAGGATGCACAAATCCAGGTTACCGATGTCAATGCCCAGCTCCAGGGCAGATGTGGATACCACACACAAAAGCTGGCCGGACGCCAGCTGCTTTTCAATGAACCGCCGCTCCTCCGGCAGAAACCCGGCCCGGTAGGCAGATATTTTGTCCCTGAATTTCTTTGCCCGGCCGGAAGCCCAGATGGCGATCAGTTCAGTTATTTTCCGGGATTGTGTATATACAATAACCCGCAAATTCCGGTGCACCGCTGCATGGATCAGGGCGGTGGCTGTCCGGGCCGCACCTTCCATTCCCCGCATGAGCAGCACATCTTTTTGTCCTGCCGGAGAACCTGCCTTGTTTACCACCGCCACATCCAGGCCGGTGAGCCGGCGGCACAGTTCTGCCGGGTTGGCAATGGTGGCGGAACAGAACACAAAGACCGGATCAGCGCCATAGAGCCGGCAGATCCGCAGCAGCCGCCGGAACACCCAGGCCATGTTGGAGCCCATCACCCCCCGGAAGGTGTGGACCTCGTCAATGACCACATGGGTCAGGTGCCGGAAATAATCCTCCCACAGATGGTGGTGGGCCAGCATGGCCAGATGCAGCATTTCCGGGTTGGTGAGCAGAACATGGGGCGGGTGCCGGCGGATTTTTGCCTTGAAGTGGGCAGACACATCCCCGTCATACACACCTGCCCGCAGCTCCGGCAAAGCCGGATCCAGGGCATTGGCACGCTGAAGCAGGTCCTGCACCGTATCCATCTGGTCCCGGGCCAGGGCTTTGAGGGGGAACAGGTACAGGGCCTTTGACGCAGGATCAGACAGCAGCTGGTCCAGCACCGGCAGGTTGTACGCCAGGCTTTTACCCGAGGCCGTGGGGGTGGCGATCACGGTGTGGGTGCGGGCCAGTATCCTGTCCATGGCTGCTTTCTGGTGGACAAACAGCCGGGATATGCCCAGCTGTTCCATCAAAGGGACCAGATCATGGGTAAAATCCGGCCAGTGCTGTGCAAACCTGGCAGGAACCGCGTCCAGAGTTCTGTGGCAGACAATGTCTCCGGCAAACCCTTTATATGCTTTCAGCGAAACAAGATACTCGGCAAGGCTCACAAAATACTTTTCCCCAGGGCGGAAAGGGTCAGTTCCACAGCCAGACCGGCGGTTTTATTGGCCACATCCAGGATGGGATTGATCTCCACCAGATCCATGGATGTCAGTTTTTTTGAATCAGCCAGGATCTCCATGAGCAGGTGGGCTTCCCTGTAGGTGATGCCGCCGGGCACCGGGGTTCCCACACCAGGGGCTTCCACCGGATCCAGGGCATCCATGTCCACGGTGAGGTGGATGCGCTTGAGATGGGCAAATTTCATGACCGCTTTGTTGGCCACAGAGGAAATTCCCTGTTCATCGATATCCCGCATGGTGAATACCGTGATTCCCGAGTGTTTTAACCGCTTTTTTTCCACCGGGTCCAGGTCCCGCAGACCGATCATGACCACGTTTTCCGGCTGGATTTTCGGACCTGGCCAGCCCACGTTCACAAGCGCGTTGTGGCCGTCCCCCATGAGAATGGCCAGGGGCATGCCGTGGATATTACCTGAAGGAGATGTGTCCGGGGTGTTGATGTCCCCATGGGCATCGATCCATATCAGGCCCATGGGCTCATCTTGTCTGGTCACTGCCGCCACTGTTCCCACGGCAATGGAATGGTCCCCCCCCACAAACAAAGGAAAATCCCCCTCTTTGACCACCTGATGTCCCAGCGTGTATATGGATTCACAGATCCGGGTGATCTCTTCCAGGTATTTTTTTTCCTGCACCACCTCCTGCACGGCATCATCCCGGATGGGAATGCTGATATCCCCCCGATCCCTGACTGTATGACCCAGGTGCCGGAGACGGGGAATCAGGCCGGTGTACCGGACAGCAGCCGGCCCCATATCCACTCCCCGCAGGTCCTGGCCGAAATCCATGGGCACCCCGATAAGATTGATTTGACTGGACATCCATCCTCCCTGGTTATACATTTGTAAAAACTTGCGGTTGACAGCTTCTATAGCATGGCGTAAGAAATGGATGCAATATATATCATTTGTATCATCAAGTTTCAAAGGAGATACCACCCGCAGTCATGAACCGAGAATACCCCGTCCGATCCGACCAGACCCTCACCGTGATCCAGCAGCTGCTGCACCAGGGCATCACAAAAATTGCCGCCATCATCCGGCACTCAGAACGGCTGTATTCCACTGCGCCGGGCACCGAACCCTTCATGGGCCTGACTTCGGCAGGCATGCAGTATGCCCTGGAAATGGGGCAGAACCTGCCGACATCCCCCCTTCCCCGACTGCATTCTTCCCTGTTCGGCCGGTGCATTGAAACCGCTTATCTCATTGACAAGGGATTTTCCCGCCGGCATGGTCTGGAACTGCCCCACAACCAATCCCACAAGCTGCTGGCACCATTTTATATAAAAAATATTGACAACGCACTGGCCCTGCTCAAGGAACAGGGCACCCAGCGCTATATCCGGAACTGGTTTGACAAAAAAATTGATGAAACCATCATGGAAAATCCCGGAACCACCACCGCTGCTCTCACCACTTTCATGCTGGACCGGATCGCTGATCTCAATGAAACTGAAATAGCCATCTGCGTGTCCCACGACTGGAATATCTTTCCCTTAAAGGAATTTCTTCTGGGACTGCCCCATGAAGATGCCGGGGAAGTGGGATACCTGGACGGGGTGGTGTTTTTTGAGCAGGACGGCCAGCCCTTTGCCACCTCTTTTCAGACCAGTCCAAAACCGGTGCATACCGATGCTGCAGACAAAAAGTTTCCCGGATAAAATACCCATGTCTTAACAAAGGTTTTACAATGGCACCATTAGACAAGTTCATGGAAACATACAGCCAGCTGGACAAAACCAATCTGGCACTGCTTGATACCATCTATCACCCAAAAATTCAATTTGCTGATCCCGCCCATTCCCTTGACGGACTGAACAGCCTGAAACTATATTTTACCGCTTTGTATGAAAATGTCCGGTCCATCCGTTTTGCATTTCATTCCCACCTGGAAAACAACGGCCAGGCATTTTTAACCTGGACCATGCATTTTTCCCATCCCAGGCTGGCAAAGGGCCGGTCCATTGCTGTTTCAGGCTGCAGCCAGCTGGCATTTGCCCCAGACGGCAAGGTAATTCATCACCGGGATTATTTCGACCTGGGGGAAATGGTGTATGAACATGTGCCGGTGCTGGGCAGCCTTGTTAAAACCATTAAAAAGCGGCTGGGCGCATGAAAAAAATTGCCGTGATAGGTTCCGGCATTGCCGGATTGACAGCAGCCCATTACCTGTCCCACCGATACCAGGTGCACCTGTTCGAAGCCAATGACTACATCGGCGGCCACACCCACACCGTGGACGTGGCAGTGGAAGCGGTTCCCTGTGCGGTGGACACTGGATTCATCGTGTTCAACGACCGGACTTATCCAAATTTCATGCGCCTGCTGGATGAGCTGGCAGTGCCGTTCCAGAAGACCGAGATGAGTTTTTCCGTGCGCAACGATGCCATCGGTCTGGAATACAACGGCCATACACTGGACACCCTGTTCGCCCAGCGCAAAAACCTGGTGTCCCCTTCGTTTCTGCGCATGCTCATGGATATTGTCCGGTTCAACCGGCAGGTGAAAAAAACATCTGCAACTCCGGACTGGCAGACCCTTGGCAAGTACCTGGATACCCACCAGTTCGGGTCCCTGTTCCGGGACAACTACCTGTTTCCCATGGTGGCGGCCATCTGGTCCATGGGTTTAGATGACATCCGGGACTTTCCTTTGACCTTCTTTGTCCGATTCTTTGACAACCACGGTCTGCTCAATCTTCTGGACCGGCCCCAGTGGTACACCATCACGGGCGGATCCCGGTCTTATATCCCGAAAATCACGGCCCGGTTTGCCGACCACATCCATCTGTCCTCTTCGGTGAGAAAAATTGCCCGGGAATCTGCCGGCATCCGGGTGATGACCGATGCAGATGAGGCAATGTTCGACCATGTGGTCCTGGCCTGCCATGCCGACCAGGCCCTGACAATTCTGGATGCCCCCACAGACGCGGAAAAACAGGTCCTGGAAAACCTGCCTTTTATCGACAACCAGGTGGTCCTGCACACCGACACCCGCATCCTGCCTCGAACTCCCAGAGCCTGGGCCAGCTGGAACTATAACCTCTCAGCGGACCACACCGACCGGACCACCCTCACCTACAACATGAACATCCTGCAGCAGCTGGATCTGCCCGCCACCTGCCTGGTCACCCTGAATCAGGAGATTGATGTGCACAAGGTCCTGCAGCAGTTCACCTATGCCCACCCGGCTTATTCCCCGGCCTTCATCAAAGCCCAGCAGCAGTGGAACCGGATCTCCGGCCCCGGGGGGCTGCATTTCTGCGGGGCTTACTGGTTCAACGGGTTTCACGAGGACGGGGTAAAAAGCGCCCGGCGCGTGTGTGAGGCCCTTGGGGTGACCCCGTGAAATCCGCGCTCTACAAAGGACGGGTATTCCACCACCGCCACACCCCCCGGCACCACCGTTTCAGCTACCGGTTTTTCATGTGGTTTCTGAACCTGGAGGAACTGGACCGGTTGCCGGACCTGGCCCCCTGGTTTTCAGTCCAGCGGTTCGCCCTGAGCCGGTTCCGGCGTACCGACTATCTGGGACCGGCCCATGAGCCCCTGCATGTCAGCGTCAAAAAAAAGATGGCAAAGCTTACGGGCAGACCCGTGACCGGCCCTGTGTGCGGCCTGATGAATGTTTGCACCCTGGGGCTGTATTTCAGTCCGGTGAACTTTTACTTTGGCTATGACCGGAACCACACATGCACCCACCTGCTGGCCGAGGTGTCCAACACCCCCTGGAACGAGCGCCACTATTACGCCCATGACCTTACCCTCTCCCTGACTCCGGACAACCCCAAGGTGTTTCATGTGTCCCCGTTCAACCCGGTTCACCAGCACTACCGCTGGTCTGTCACCCCGCCGCCGGCAGACAGGATCACCGTTAAAATCCGGGTGGACGACCCCCGGGGCCACATATTTGATGCCTTGGTGATCCTGGAAAAACAGCCGCTCACCCGTCACTCGGTGCGGCCGGTACTGCTGCGCAAACCGGTGATGACCGCCTTTATCATCCTTGGGATTTACTGGCAGGCCGCCCGGATCTTTTTGAAAAAAATTCCCTATATTCCCTATGTCCCCTGCAAAAAGGAGTTGCCATGAAGTCTGTCACCTCTCCTGGACAAATGTCCCCTGCCCGCACCGTGTTAACGGCCCGGCCCAGAAACTGGACCCGCCGCATGGTACTGAACATGATGAACCACCTGGCATACGGCCGGCTCATCATCCGGGAAAACGACCGGACCCTGGCATTCGGTCCAGGCAACAGCCCCGAGGCCGTCATCCAGGTGCATGATCCGGCGTTTTACACCCGGGTGGCGGTTGACGGCTCCATCGGCGCGGCAGAATCCTATGTTGACGGGCAGTGGGACACCGATGATCTCACCGCCGTGATCCGCATCATCGTGAAGAACCAGCCGGTCATGGAACAGATGGAAAACCGGCTGGCCCGGCTGGTCAGGCCCCTGTTCCGGCTGGGACATGTGCGCCGGCACAACTCAAAGCATGGCGCAAAAAAGAACATCCTGGCCCATTATGATCTGGGCAACGACATGTACCAGACCTTTCTGGACCCGGCAATGATGTATTCCGCCGCCATTTTCCCCCATGAAACCAGCACATTGGAAGAGGCGGCCGTTCATAAGCTGGACGTGATCTGTCAACAGCTGCACCTGGGCCCTGAAGACCGGGTGGTGGAGATCGGTGCGGGCTGGGGCGGATTTGCCATCCATGCCGCCTCCTGTTACGGGTGCCACGTCACAACCACCACCATCTCCGATGCCCAGTATGATGAAGCACAGCGCCGCATCAACGCCCTGGGCCTCCAGGACCGGATCACCCTGCTGAAAACCGATTACCGGGAGCTCTCAGGGCAGTATGACAAACTGGTGAGCATCGAGATGATAGAGGCGGTGGGCCACCGGTACCTGCCCGTGTTCATGAAAACCTGCGAATCCCTGCTCAAACCCGACGGCATGATGCTCATCCAGGCCATCACCATTCAGGATCAGCTGTACCAAAGTTATCTTAAAAGCGTGGATTTCATCCAGCGCCACATCTTTCCCGGGGGCTGCCTGCCCGCCACCCACCACCTGCTCCGGGTGCTCACGGACCACACCGGCATGGTGGTCAGAAAACTTACCGATTTTGGATTTGACTACGCCAGAACCCTCAGCGACTGGCGGCAGCGGTTCACATCCGCTTCCGGCACCCTCTCCCGCCTGGGGTATGACCGCCGGTTCCGGCGGTTGTGGGAATTTTACCTGTGCTACTGTGAAGGCGGGTTCCTGGAACGCTCCATCAGCGTGATCCACCTGGTGGCCACCATGCCCGGCAACCGCACCCGCATCTGACATTCATACAAAGGAGCTATTTCCATGACCCATACCCGCATCACCATCATCTGTGAAAACCGGGCCCACATGGCCAAAAATATCATGGGCGAACATGGGTTCGCCGCTCTGGTAAAAACCCCGGGCAGCAACCTGCTCATGGACACGGGCCAGGGTCTGGGGCTGGCCCACAACGCCGACGTCCTGAAATTAGATCTGGCCGCCCTGGACGGTGTGGTGATCAGCCACGGCCATTTCGACCACACCGGTGGCCTTTTGCAGATCCCTGCCCAAAACCGCCCCCTGCCCGTCCATGCCCACCCGGACCTGTTTACCGGCAAATACCTGCTGCCCAAAAACCAGGACCCCACTTACATCGGCATCCCGTTTCCTCAATCCGTTCTGGAAGAAAAACTTGACGCCCGGTTCGAATTCCACAGCAGCTTCACTGACATTGCCCCTGGGGTGTTTTTTTCCGGCCAGGTCCCCCGGACCTGGTCCTTTGAACCATCCGATGACCGCCTGGTGATCCAGACCGCCGACGGGTTCGTTCCCGACCCGTTCAAAGATGATGCCAGCCTGCTCATCGAGACCCGGTCCGGCCCGGTGATCCTCACGGGTTGCGCCCACTCCGGCATTGTCAACATCATGGAACATTTTGCGCAGCAATCCGGCCACCAGACATTTCATGCCGTCATTGGCGGCACCCACCTGGGATTTGCCAACGACCCGTCCCAGCTGGAACAGGCCATGGCTGCCTTTGACCGTTTCCAGGTCAACACCATTGCCGTGTCCCACTGCACCGGCAACGAAGCTGCGGCCCTGCTCTTTCACCGGTTCAAAGACCGGTTCGCCTTTGCCGGTGCCGGCTGGCACATGGATTTTTAAAAAAACAACTGTGCCTTCAAAATTGGCCTGCGGCCCTGTAACCGAAAAGGCGGCGCCTTACCCCGCGACAAGGAGATACCCCATGAGCCAACACATGCAGATAACAGTAACCATCCGGCCATTTTACAAAAAAAGTTTTGAAAAAACCTATCCCCGGCTGGCCCGGCACCTGGCATACCAGGACCCCGGCCTGGTGGATAAAAACCCTTCCCTGTACGAACTGGCCGGGCAGATCGACATGCTGCTTTACCAGTACGACGGCACACCGCTGAGACAGGCACTGCTTGATCACAAACAACAGTTGACAAAAACATTTCATGCCATCGAAGAAAACATCGCCGACCGGAACCTTTCCGAAGCAGACAAGCTGCTCTACACCCTGGAAGATATCTTTGATGACATCGAATATCACCTGGACTGATGATCCTGCGGGTCACTCCTTACCTCTATCACGGTGTGAATACTCAATACGTATGACGGCGCTGAGCAGGACAAAATCATGGGGTGGCGGGGAAGTGCCCAGAGTCCTGGCGGCACCATCTGGCCTTTTCTCGGCGGCGCCCTTGGGGCACTTTCATGGCACCTGCCTTTTGCGGTGTATCTGGTGGGCATTCCGATCGGCATCCCTTACAATATGCGGAGTTCCCAAGTTTAAGCTGGCTGATAAATTTTTATTGACCGACAAAATGAATCACCCCATGTGTGGATGAAAAAATATCGGTGGGTCAGCCTGCCATGGATTTTTCAAAAGTTATGAAATCTTTTGCCAGGCAAAGGTTTGGGAGTATGTATCAGCCGGCAATAATAATGAACAGCCTGTATCATCATAATGCAATTTTATGTTGCACTATGCAACTCAAGGTGTTATTTTTGAGAAAAATACAACAGGAGACTAATAATGACATCAGCAGTAAGAATAACCGACGACTTGGTTCGGGAAGCCAAAATATTCAGCAAAATCGATAAACGTTCCTTAACTGGACAGATTGAACATTGGGCGCGGATTGGGAAATGTTCTGAGGAAAACCCTGATTTAACCTACAGCCTGATAAAAGAGATTCTTATTGGTATCGCAGAACTGGAGCATGGAGAATCCTCTGAATATAAATTTGGATAACCGGCAATGAAAATTCTCCAATCCAGATCTTTCGAACGAAAAGTGAAAAAATTCACCAGGCAGGAAAAAAACGCGCTTGATAAACAGGTGAACAAAATTGCTGAAAACCCATCTTCCGGTGCGGAGAAAAAGGGAGATCTCCGTGGTGTATTTGTCCATAAATTTAAAATAAAAACGATTCAGTATCTGCTGGCGTATCGTTTTAAGGGAGATGACCTTGAATTCATTATGATCGGACCTCATGAAAACTATTATAAAGATTTAAAAAACTATCTCAAATCAAAATAAACTGGCAACCATTCGCTTGTCTGGAATCCGCGATACCTGTCACGGGGATGAGATGAAAAAAACAAAACACACCAGAACGGCCAGGGAATATGAATTTGTTGTGGGACAGATGCAGCCCGGCCCCAAGAATCTGATCACGGATGTCAGCGGGGTCAGGGTCGGTCATGTCACCATCAGCAGAGGGGATGTCCAGACAGGGGTGACTGCGGTGCTGCCCCATGGGGGAAACCTGTTTCAAGAAAACTATCATTGACTTTATACGAGGAGGAAGAGGTCTGCCATGATAGATTCATATGCATTCGGCAAAATGACAGTCAACGGGAAAACGTTTCGCAGGGATCTTATTATCCTGCCGGACGGCACAGTTCTGAGTCCATGGCAGAGAAAATCCGG
>JAZBPL010000233.1:0-16927 GCA_036351635.1 Desulfotignum sp. | reverse complement strand
TTTGATTCCAATGCCCGGGTGGAGATCCGTACGCCTGCATCTGAAACCGATCTGCTGACCATCACCATGACAGATGCCACCAATGCCGGCAGCAACGATGATCTGCTCCATATCCTGTTCAATGCCGATCTGAAAGCAGGGGATCTGTTTGAAACCGCCCTTGATGTCAAGGGAATCAATGAAATAACAGTAACCACCGCTGATGCGGGTACGGACGGTGAAACAGCTGAAAACGAAACACTGCCGGGTCCTGGGGATGGATACGCACTGGTCCTTTCCAGTGATGCCAACCTGCATACCATCCAGGTTGCAGGAGACCATGCCTTTGGCTTTTCAAGCAGTGCAAATTCCAGGGTTGCAGCTGTTACGGCAGCTGGCATGACCGGTGATATGACCCTGGATTTTACCACCGCATTCGGTGGAAGCCAGGGGATCGATATCAGGACCGGGGACGGGAATGATGCAGTCACAGGGTCGGATTTCGGGGATGTGATTGACACTGGTGCTGGCAGTGATACCATTTTCATCAGCAGGGGGCCGGACCGCATTACAGGGGGCACAGGCCCGGATGCCTTTGTTGTTTCAGATGCTGGCATATCCGTTGCTGAAGGCTTCACCAGGATCCTGGATTTTTCCGCTGTGGCCGATCCTGCAGAAGCTGACAGGATTACCAATATCAACAACACCATCACCCCTGATGCCGCAGGTATTGACGTTTCGGAGACAGCACTGGCTGCAGGGGATCAGATGGAGATTATTGCAGATGTGACCAATGGTATGATTACCCTCAGCGGTGCAGATGCCCCGCAGATAGATACCCTTGAGGAATGGCTGGGCCTGGCTGCCCTGGTGGCGGAAAACGGCACCACTGCCGGGTTTGAACTTATGGGAGATACCTTTGTCATGGAAATGGGCGCAGACGGGACCGCAGACAGCCTGGTGGCGCTTTCCGGTGTGGTGTCTGTGGAAGCGTTGGGTGCGGATGCAGGTGACAACATGGTCCTGATTTCCGGCTGATACTGCCGGGGCGGTTACGGATGATGATATTGCATATCAAAACAGGAGCTCTTACAGTACGATGCTGTTACGGTGCGGTGCAAAAGAGGGGTGATGCAATCCAGTGGCGGTATTTGAATACAAGGCGCTGAATACAAAGGGAAAGCAGGTTCTTGGTATGGTGGATGCCGACAGTCTGCCGGGTGCCAGGTCCAGACTCAGGGACCGGCAGCTGTATCCGGTTTTTCTGGCCCAGGTCAGGTCGACCGCTGGCGGAAAAGGCAAAAGAAAAAGCATTGACCTGTCCGGATTTCGTATTTTCTCACAAATCAGATCCGCTGAAATCGCCATGGTCACCAGGCTCATTGCCACCCTGTTGTCTGCCGGATTCCCTTTGGTCAAAGCCGTGGCCACGGTGGCCGGCCAGACCCGGTCCCGGGCCTTTCAAAAGGTGCTGTCGCATATCAAGGATGCCATTGAAGAGGGCAGCAGTTTTGCTGACGCCCTCAGACTCTATCCCCACGTGTTCTCCGGGGTGTATGTCAATATGGTTGCTGCAGGAGAATCTTCCGGCACCCTTGAAGTGGTGCTGGAGCGGCTGGCGGATTTTGCCGAAGGCAGGGAAGAGACCAGAAAAAAAATTCAGGCAGCTCTGGCATATCCCATGATCATGTCCGTGATCGGGTTCCTTGTTCTGGTGATTCTTCTGACCTATATTGTACCCGGTATTATTGACATCTTTTCTGATATGAACCAGACCCTTCCTTTGCCCACGCTGATTTTGATCCGGGTGAGTAATTTTTTCACCGGGTTCTGGTGGGCCCTGATTCTGATGCCTTTTCTGGCGGTGCTGGGAATCTATATGATACGGAAAACAGACAGGGGGGCGCTGTACACAGACCTTGTCGTGATCCGCCTTCCGATTGCCGGCGGCCTGATCCGCAAATTGATCGCAGCCCGTTTTTCCAGGACCCTGGGTTCGCTGCTGGAAAACGGGGTGCCGCTGATGACCGCCTTGGCAATCGCCAGAAAAATTGCCGGAAACCGGGTGGTTTCCGATCTGATCCAGACGGCTGCCGACCGGGTGGAGCAGGGTGGAGAGCTTGGGGCAGCGCTTTCCACCAGCCGGTATTTTCCCAGACTGGCTTCCCGGATGATCCAGGTGGGGGAAAAAAGCGGTGAATTGGAAAAAATGCTCACCAAAACCGCAGACCTGTATGAAAGGGATGTCCAGGCAGCAGTGACGGCTGCCACAGCCTTGGTGGAACCGGTCATCATTTTGGTCATGGGAATGGTTGTGGGACTGATCATACTGGCGGTCTGTCTGCCCATCGTTGAAATCAACCAGCTGGTCATGTAGGGGGCAGCCGTTAACGTTTACCTTCTTTTGATTATCCGGATGTGCATAGTCACACTTGTGTGCGCAATCAAAATTCCCGGTTCAAGGAAAAGAAAAACGCTTTATTGTAATTAACGAATCCAGTGTTGACGGAAAAGCTGCGGTCCAGAATGCGGATTTTATGGGCATGGTTGTGTTTATGGGCTGCTGATATGGACCCGTAGATACTGCCGCTGTAAAAACCGGCCCCCACAAAGGTGACAACCCCTCCCAGGGCATAATTGTCCTGGTCAAAGGCTTTCCAGGCTGCCAGCCCGAGTCCGGTGTTAAGAAAGAATGCGGCGGCTGCATCATGGATGCGGCCGGTGTAAAGGTACCCGCCCCCGGGGATGACAGCCAGAAGACCTGCCAGAAACGGATTTTTTTCATGTATGGACCCGGCTGCCCGGATACGGGCTGTCAGGTCATTTTTCTCAGTCATCTGATTACTTTTTGGGGATATTTTTTCCAGGTTAGCCAGGGCCTGGTCCAGTTCATCTGTGCCGGGCTGCCGGGTTGCCTGGATGTGCAGTCTGGCCAGGGCCAGATGGATTCGGTCTTGGATCGAAGCGTCATCTGCCAGTTTTAAAAAATTTTCCAGCACCACCCGGGCATAGCCCATGTTATCCAGGTGCATGAAGGCCCGGCTCTGCATGAAAAAAGCCTCCTGGGTATAAGGGCATGACAGGTCCGGATCATTGCTGATGATATCATTGAATTGACGGGCAGCATCATGAAATTGTTCCTGATGAAACAGGGCCATGCCTGTTTTAAATGCAGCTTCAGTCACCCGTGGGTCCTGTGAGAAAAAATGTATGAACCTTTTGAATTCAACTCGTGCAGCGGTAAAATCCTTTTTTTGGAAAAGGGTGTCTGCATAGGCAAACTGCATGTCCGGAGAAATCACCAGTTCAGACGTATCTGCCTGGGCAGTGCCGGGAAGGATCAGGCACAGACCCAGCCACACCAGGACCCATTGCAGCTGCACCCGGTGTAGCAGCGTATGGGTTGCCAGGCGGGCCGGCATCATCGAATGTCCTTGTCCGGGTGCGGTGCAAACCACCAGAAGTCATTGGCTGACACCGGGTCGTGGGTTTTTTTTTCTCCATTGAGCCATATTTTTGGCGCCAGATTGATTTCGCTTCTGCCGCACCGCAGAATCCGGTCACAGGTCATGATCCATCCCATGACAGAACCATGTTTTTTTACAGCCCGGGCCGCATATTCCGAGCAGGATGGATACATGGGGCAGCGGCTGCCGTCTGCACCGGAGATGTGATCCTGATAAAATTGAATGATACTGCTGTTTTTCTGTGGCTGCACATCCTTGCCGGCAGCCGGGCCCAGCAGGCAGAGCAGTGTGAACAGGCAGATCCCCAATGATTTAATCCTGGGTGACACGAAACACCTCTCTGATGGATGTGATCCCCTGGAACACCTTTGCCATGCCGTCGCTGCGCAGGGTTACCATGCCCTTTTTTATTGCTGCCTCCCTGATCCGGTTGGTTTCAGAGGTCTTCAGGATCAGATTTCTGATATCATCATCCAGTTCCAGAATTTCAAAGATGGCCTGGCGCCGGAAATATCCGGTTTCAAAACATTGGGAACAGCCACGGGGCCTGTACACCTTTTTGCCGGTCATATCCTGCCCGTTGGTGTTGAGGGTTTTTACATCATCGGGTGTCAGTACATACTGCTGCCGGCAGTGGGGGCACAGAATACGGACCAGGCGCTGGGCAATGATGGCATTTACCGAAGAGGAGATCAAATAGGGCTCCACTCCAAGATCTTTCAGCCGGGTGATGGCACCGGCTGCATCATTGGTGTGCAGGGTTGAAAATACCAGATGGCCGGTGAGGGCGGACTGAATGGCAATACCAGCGGTTTCCACATCCCTTATTTCCCCCACCAGCACCACATCCGGGTCCTGGCGCACAATGGCCCGCAGCCCTTTGGCAAAAGTGACCCCTGTTTTGGGATTGACCTGTATCTGGCCGATACCTGCCAGGTTGTATTCCACCGGGTCTTCGATGGTGATGATGTTTTTGTCCGGGGAGTTGATTTCCGACAGGGCTGCATACAGGGTGGTGGTTTTGCCGCTTCCGGTGGGGCCTGTAACCAGTACAATGCCATGATTCTGTCTGATGATGTGGTTCAGCCGGTCAAAATGGTCCCGGGAAAGGCCGAACTGGTGCAGTGAGAGGAAATATCCGGATTTGTTGAGCAGCCGCATGACCAGGCGTTCACCATAGCTGGTGGGCACGGTGGAGATGCGGATGTCGATTTCCTGGTCACCGATACGCACCTGGGCGCGACCGTCCTGAGGAACGCGTTTTTCTGCAATGTTCATACTGGCCATTACCTTGATTCTGGAAATCAGGGAGGCCTGGATGTTTTTGGGGGGTGTCAGCCGTTCATACATGATGCCGTCTATGCGATAACGGATCTTGAGGCTGTGTTGAAACGGTTCAATGTGAATGTCACTGGCCCCTGTTTTGACAGCCTGTGATATCATCCGGTTCACCAGGCGTATGACCGGGGCATCACTGACATCATCCAGCAGGTCAGCAGTCTGTTCCAGGTCATCCATCATGAGATCGTTGTCTTCCATATCCTCTGCCAGCTGCCGGGCACTGTCTCCGGACCGGTCATACAAGATGTTTATGGCCCATAAAATACGGTTTTTCCGGGCCAGCACAAGATCATGGTCTGTCAGCCCGATCAAGGCTGCCAGATCATCAGCCGGGGCAAGGTCTGAGGGGTCGTTTATGGCGATGACGGATCTGCCGGTCTGTTTGATGAGGGGAACCAGGCAGGCTTTTTTAAGAAAATTTCGGGAGATATCTCTTGTCCAGGCATCATCGGCATGGTCTGGTTCCATAACGGATAATACAGGCATGTGGTAAATTCTGCCTAAAATTTCCAGCACATCCTGTTCCGTGATGAGTTTGGCACTAAGTACGGTTTCTACCAGGCTGGTTTTGTCCTGTTCATAGGCTGCCAGGATTTTACTGGTTTCCTTTTCAGGAAATCCGAAATCCCGGTTCAGAATATCGATAAACTGCTGTATCATGGCTTATGGAGATACTTTTTGTGCTGGTTTTCCGGACATTTTTTCCTTGAACCGGTCCAGTTTTTCATATAATGGGATTTTCCCTTTTTCAAAATCTTTGTTAATGCTTTCCTGTTTTTCATCAAGGATCTGCCTGACCTCAAGGGGATTTTTCACTACTCTGGGGGTCAAAAAAACATACAGGTTGGTACGTTCTGCACCTTCGGAAACATTCTTAAAGGCCCATCCCAGGACGGGGATATCCCCGAGGCAGGGGGCTTTGTTTTCGGTCCTGGTCATGCTGTCATCGATCAACCCGCCGATAACAACAGTGTGGGTGTCTTCCACGATGATGGCGGTTTCGATCTGGCGTTTAAAGGTGGTGGGCCGGTCAGGGTTGTTCTGATTTACCGTGTCCAGCTTGGTCAGTTCCTGGAACACATTGAGACGTACCAGACGTCCCTTGCTGATCTGGGGGGTGATTTTCAAACTGATCCCCACATCCCGGTATTCAAATGAGCTGTACACCTCTGTGGCAGATTCGGCGGCCGACCGGGTCTGGAAGGGCACGTTTTTGCCCACGGTGATGATGGCTTCTTCGTTTTCCGTGGTGAGCAGCTGCGGTGTAGCCAGGATATGTACATCCTTGTCGCTTTGAAAGGTCCGGACAATGGCCTGGATATCCGGAAAGGTTACCCCGCCTATGGAAATGTTTTTACCCAGAACTCCCAGGGAAAATCCTCTGGGAAGGGAACCGTCATTAGATACCCCGCCCAGGTTGCTGTATCCGCCGTCTCCGGTAGCGCCAAATCCGGAAAATCCCACTTTCTCATTGTTGTCAAATGCCTGGGAGGTCCGCCATTCCGTGCCGATATCCAGGCCCCTGGTAACATTCACCTCCATGATCAGGCATTCAATGTAAACCATGGACCTGGGGATATCCAGCTTGGAAATCACCTCCTCCAGGACGGCATAATCTTCTTTCTGGGCCATGATAATCAGGGAATTGGTGGCTTTGTCCGCACTGATATGCACGGACTGGGACAGCAGCGGGGCCTGTTTTTGTCCTTCAGTGGTCTTGTTTTTCTCCTGTGCCGGAATTTCCTGAAGAACCTTAACCAGGGTATCCGCTGATGCATGTTCCAGATAATAGACCCGGATTCTTTCTTCTCCCTTGGGTACCTGCTGGTCTAAAAGCGCCACCAGCTCCTCCACCCGTGTTGTTTCCACTTCGTTGGCCAGAATAACAATGGCATTGGTTCTTTCATCCGCCACAAAATGCACCATCTTGCCGGTGTCCGGACTTTTCTTGTTTTCTCTTATTCTGGCTGTGAAAATGCTGGAAAGGGTTGTCACCAGTTTTGCAGCATCAGCATGCCTGACAGGTATCACGGAAATGGTTTTGCCTATATTGGGGGCATCAATGGTGTTTATGATTTTCATCAGCCGGTCAATACTGGAAAGGGACGCTGTTGCAATGAGCATGTTGGTGTCTCTGTAGGACAAAATTACACTGCCTTTGGGAAGCAGCGGTATGAACAGCCGCTGGAGTTCATCCGCATCCGCATATTTTAAAGGGATGATTCTGGTGACAAGCCGGTCTGCAGTTCCTTCGCTCTTTCCCATCAACCGGGTATCTATATTGTCGGCCTTTGCATCTGGAATGGGTACGATTTTGGTAACACTGCCTGCTTCAACCGTGGAAAACCCATGGATTTCCAGTACGGATTCAAATACCTTGTAGGCGTCTTTCACAGACAGTTTTGTGGGGGAAATAATCGTGACATTTCCCCTGATCCTGTTGTCCACCACAAAGTTTTTTTGGGTGAGTTTGCTGATGAACTTGATAAAAACCGTGATATCCACATTGTCGAAATCAATGGATACATATTCATCAGAAACAGATTCCGAACCCGTGGCAGGTTGAACCAAGGGGGAAGCCAAAAGAAAGGTGAACCAAAAAATACAGCCCAGGACCATGCAGAGAAAAACATGGTTTGGATGATAAGCTATCTGTGTCATGGTCGGTTTGCCCATAAGTTGTCCTTATTCATCGGAAACAGTTTCCACTGTGTAGTCATTATTTTGTGCATTGTAAACAATTTCCTGGGTTTTTCCCCGCCGTAGTATTGTAAACCGGATGTCGGAAATATCTTCCAGAGAAGCATCCAGGGACTGATAGATCGTTACGGCATCCTGGGCCGAAAGGGTGTCGCTGCCGTTAATGGATCTGATGATATCCCCGTTTCTCAAACCTATCTGCTGAAAAACAGAATCATTTCTGATGCCGTACAATAAAAGACCGTCAGGTTTTCCGTCCGAGAAAAACGGCCGTATCCTGGCCTGTTTCATCAAGGCGGGAATGCCTGTTTCCATCTGCTCCTGCAGGGAAGTTGCCGTCTGCGGACCGGCAGTTTGCGGTTCAGGTAAGGCGCTTTTTGACAGTGCGGACGGCGTCCGGGTGATTTCCACCTCCAGAATCTGGTCCTGGCCATTGACGCGCAATATGACCCGGCTGCGGTCGATTTTTCTGATGGTTGCCCCTTCCACCTCGTCTCCTGCCTGGAAAAGGGATTGTTCACGGGTTTTTTTATTTTCAATCACGGCATAGGACATATTTTCAGAGGCAGCGGTTACCGTCCCCCACAGGGCCAGCTGCAGATTGGTTTTTTCCAGTGGTTTTTCTGGGGCTGCTAAAGGTGGTACCTTGTCTGGTTCAGGGCTTGCGGCGAGCACATTGAACAGGTTTCTGTCGGCAATGACCGTGTATTTTTTAGGGCCGATGGCCTGTCGGGCAGGGTTTTCAGCGGCTGCGGGTCTGCCGGTTAAAGCCTGTATGTCCTGGATCCGGCTGTCAGGCTGAGAAATCATGTTTTGGTATATCAGTTCCACAACCATATATGCCCCAAGGGTGACCAGCAGAATCTGGGCGATAAAAAACAGGTGTTTCATAATTGTATATCCAGGGCTGCGGCCGGACCGGTCATGGTAAAGGGAATCCCTTTTTCCGGGTTGGTTTTGAACAGATTTTCCATGGCCAGGATACCGGCAAATTTTGACACATATGCCGGCTGGGGGTGCAGGCTGCCTGTAAGATCAATTGTCCAGTTTTCCGGGGCTGCGGGGCTGCCCCCGGTGAAAACCAGCCGGCCGTCAGCTGTCACATTGATGATGTCGCCTGCGGCAAGCAGGTCCGATATTAAGATCTGTTTGTCATTCCGGGTAAATGCCAGGGTGATCTCATTGAAATCAAGGGCTGTTATTCCCATGGTGTTGAGAAAAGCATCCTGGGTGGCGCAGGTTACTTTGGACATTACCAGACCGCCTTTCCCGGCTGAATGTTCCGGTTGATCAGGAACATGATACCGCCCTGAAAGGTCTAAAGAGACCTGTGCCGCCGTTCCCTGCAGGACAATGTCAAGGTTTCTTACCTGCAATGCGGTTACAACTACCTGCAGCCCTGAATAGGTGTTTTCTGCAAGTGATATATCCGTTATATGTCCGTTAACATAACCTTCCAGAAGAGAGGCTGAAAAATTGATGTTCTTTTTCAGGCCCAGTAAAATGGAAACAGGAAAATGCACCCGCACATTTTTGGGATCGAGGGTCAGGGTATTTCCCAGGTGTACTGCGGTGTTTTCCATGTTCAGTCCCGGGGGAAAACAAAGTGAAACGCGGTCCATGGTAATCCTGATGCCGGGAAACATATTTTGTGCTGCAAGGGTTATTTTGCGTGCTGCAGCCTGGTGGGGAAAGCGCAAAATACCGAAAATCCCGACCGCTGCCATAAAATAGATCAGGCATATGAAAAACCGCTTCACAGTCATGTTACCGGGGCTCCTTTTGGACCAGGGTTTGGGCTTCCAGGACTGCTTCCAGCAGGTTTGCCTGTTCTCCGGTTCTGGAAAGGGAAAGGGAAATGACATATACGCCGTTACCAGATGTTTCCACTCCCTTGATAAAATCAATAAAATCTTTTAAATACAAGTCTTTAAGTTTGAGACGTACTTTTGAAATAATGTAAGGGTCATTATCCATATCCTGGGAAAAGGGTCTCATATAGTCGATGTTTTTTTTGATCCCGCTTTTTTCAGCCTGGCTGTCAAGAAAAGAAAAAAGTGTAAAACCAGGTGATCTGGCGGCCAGAATTTTCTGGTCAATATCCAGATTCCGGGTGAGGTCCTGTAATTGTTTTTGCAGCAGGGCCATTTGTTTGACCGCATCCTTTTCAATTTCGAAAATCCGTATCAAATCTTTTTTGCGGTCCACCAGGGGAAGATAGATGAACTGCATGACCAAAAATACAATCACCAGAACACTTCCCAGGGCAATGGTGTTTTTTTCTCTTGTTGACAAATGCATCATAGGCAGGTCACATATGTATATTAAATTGAAAGATAACCTGGCTGCCTGTTTTATCGGCATCAGCCGTGTTGATGGTGACGGTTTTAAATATGGCCGATTTTTCCAGGACACTTTTGAGCCTGTCTACGGTATTGAAGCTGTCAGTGCTGCCGGCAATGGTTACCTGGCCATGGTTGAACAAAAGGCGTGACAATTGTGCGTTCATGTCTGCCGGGATACGGGCAGACAACTCGTACAATACATCGATGGCCAGCATATCCGGTGTATTGTTCATGTCCCGGGAGCCTAAGGTGCCGCCTTTCTGCTGCAGTATCTGTTTCACCCGGGCCTGCATAAGCAGAAGCGGGGAATGACCCGGCAGGATCTCTTCTTGTGGAAAGCTTTTATTATAAAGGGCAGCGCCTTCTGTTCGTAGGAGGGAAATTTGTTTTTCCAGAATAAAGATGTTCTGGTACAGGCTGAAAATAAAGAGGGTGAAAACCATCACGGCCATCACGGCAGTTGCAAGGAGTTCGGCCTTGAATTTGTTGAAAAAAGCGCCCGGGCCATAGGGGGTTTTAGAAAAATTCAACACCGCCCCGGGTTTCTTAAACAATATTTCAGACATGGATTCGGTGTCCATATCAACGGGTGTAATGGTGTCGGTATGGAAAAATGCATGCATCTCCATCATCTGTCTGAGTGATTGCGTCACCTGGTCTGGATCAGGGGACCCGGTTTCCGTTGTCATCAGAATATCAAACAGGGTATCCCGGCCGGACCGGTGCCTGAATCCTGTGATCATGCGGAAAATGGTTTCCCCGACAGTATCGGTGATTTTGTCCGATGATGCCAATGTTCTCACCATGACGGGTTTTGATGCGGCAAACATGGTGCAGGTGATGCAGGTCAGGTCCAGGTGAATAAAGATATGGTCTGTTTTTGTTTTGCAGGTTTTCATATAAGATACAGCCAGGGCATATCCTTTTGGGGTGATTACCCTGGGCCTGATTTTATATGTTTGCAGACTCCCGGCAATGTCTTCGACCGTTGCCAGGGGCAGCGAAGCGGTCAGAAGAAGATGCTGGTCCTGGACAAAACGCAGATCCTGGAGCAGAAAATCCGACATATAGCTGTCCCCGGGCAGGTAGGGAGAAAGTTCAAAGGGCAGCACCTGAGAAATTTTACCCGGACTGGCAAAGGGCAGGCTGATATTGCGGAAACACACCTCCTGGGAAGAGATGAACACCACTGCTTCAGAGCATGCATCCAGGTCTATTCTGTCTGCAATGGCTGTCAGGGCCGTTCTGAACAGGGATGTATCTTCCCTGGGATCGGGCAGTGTTTCATAAGACAAAAAGGTATTGTCTTTTTGCCTTGTTTTTGAAGCCCTGCGTTCAAGTGTTGTGGCACCAATGCCATGGGCATTGATATCAAGCAGTAGATGCCGTCCGGACACAGCTCAGTTCCTTTCCATTTGGATAATGCGGCAGATCCACTGGTTGGTCGTTTTTTGCCGCTCCCGTTTTATATAGGCGGACAGGGTGACCCGTGCCTGGTTCAGCTGCACCGTTGATGATGCTGTGAATATATTGCTGTCATATCGGATCATGCGCTCAAAAATTTCTCTTTCTTTTGCTGATAAATCTATAACCCGGTTATACCACCCTTTGTCAAGCGGGTTTAGAAACATTTTGCCATCTTCTGATTTTTGTGCACGATAGTCAAGCATATCCTGGGCAAATGCCTCCATTCCCCGGGGAAGCAGGGCCGCAAGGACCCTGATGCCGGCAGTGTTGATATTGATCCGACCCGGGTAATGGTAGGTTTTTCCATCAGCATGCAGGTCTGAAGTTCCATAAACAGTGAAGAGATCCCCCAATGCTGCACAAGTGTTTTCAAGAGCATTTTCCTGGGTGTCAGGTCCTGAATTATCTGTTATGGAATCAAATAGATCCAGATTTAAACCTTTTACAAGCAGCAGTTCGGAAACATGGTGCAACACCCCGTCTGCACAGGTATAGGGTGGTGAAAGCCCAGAATAATATACGGATTCAGCACCTGACAGCCCTGACACGGCTCCATCATCCCCTGAATCCAGCCAGTCTTTGAGGGCGTTGATAATGGCAACCGGGTCCTGAAGATCCCTGGATTGGTCTTCAGAGATGAGAGGATCTATAAATTTTTCCCATAATCTCACCTGGTCCGGGTTCTCTGTATGGCCGGGAAATTGCTGCAACAGTGCATTGGCCTGTATTTTTCCCATTTCATCAGTAATTTCAAGGGATATTTGGCCCCGGGTATAGCCCAGCTGCGTTGTGATTCGGGAAAGTATCTCAGGATCAGCCCAATCTTCCTGGATGGAATCAATGTCTGATTTTTCAGCATCATCAGCCAGAAGTGCCATGGCCAAGTGGATTCCGGACAATGCCATTTCCCGGGCAGTAAACCGATCGGTCTGATGCCCTGCCGCGATTACTGATTTGTTGGTGAGCCTGGCAAGGTGCAGTCCGGTTGCCAGAAGCACGGAAATTACGCCCAGAACCACAAGAAGCGCCATGCCGTTCGGGTTGCATTTCATTTTTCCACCTTTCGTGATACCGGCAGAAAAACGGCTGTTCTGATCTGGTGCCCGGCATCATCTTCGCCTGTGGTCTGTATGTCAATTATGACCTGTGCGGGTATAGTGAATTCAAAAGTGTCAGCATCTGAATCCCAGGTCTTGTGTTCAGTTCCCCGGCTGTCTGTGAAAGTGAGAGAAAAGGTGTGGATGTTTTTTACCAGAACCGGATTCGTGCAGGGATTTGGCTCTTCTTCGGAAAAAAGGGCCCTGTCTGACCGGTGCAGATCAAAACGGTTACCATGGCGGTGGACATAATAGTGGATCCTGGCTGCTCCCGGGATTGCACCGGGCCCTGTTTCCAGATGATTGAGACTGACAAACTGCAATTGTGAAAAAAAACTGCCGCTGACACTGGTTTCCTCAGCCGCAAACCGGAAAATATCCGGATCTTCATTAAAACCAGGCGGATGGTACCGGGGGGGCTGGGGAAGGATGATCAGTTCCAGGTCTGCTCTCATGGCCTGTATGCCCATGCGAAATTGTTCCTGTCCATGAATATCACGTGTCACCAGATCCGCTGATGTTAAAAAAGACCTGAAAGTAGCGTACAGCGTGGTCAGTGTGATGGAAAAAATGACCATGGCCACCAGGATTTCCAGCAGCGTGAATCCGTTTTCCCGGGGATCAGCCATCGGTTTCAACCAGATACCGCCATGTGATAATGGTATGGGACCTGCCGGTTTTGGGGGAGTATATGTCAAACTGGATTTTTTTCAACCTGGCTGACTGCTGTTCCGACAGGGTGAGCGGCTCTTCAAATGCAGCATCTTCAAAGGTACTGGTCCATTCAAGTCCTTCATATCCCGGTCCGAAATCACCTGACCGGTCGTAAGGTGGGTCCTGGGAAGCGGTCAGAAAAGCCAGTTGCCGGCCTGCCAGCATTGGAATTATGCCTTTGAATTTGCCGGCCCCTGCCAAATGTATTGTGCCGGCATGCAGCTGCAGCAGGGTCACAAGTACCGTGGCCAGCAATACCATGGCCACCAGAACTTCCAGAAGGGTGAATCCGCGGTTATGGTGTATGGAAGATCTATGTGCAGTCATCAAATGAAACACGGTCAAAAACAGTTTCAACATCCATGAGAAAAGGTTCGATTTTCATGGACACAGGGGTGTCAGCCCCATCCAGCTGCAGGATGACCAGGTCGGAATACCCGTGCCTGCTGAATCGGATGGTTTGAATCGTCCTGTCTTCCCGAATTTCCTGGGTTGACCGGGCAAATGCGATGCCGGAGATGCGCAGATTTCCGGCAAGTTCAAATGCATCGACCCTGGCGTTTTCCCGTGCAGGATCGTCCATGGATGTGTCGGTTATCCAGACACGATCAGATGCTATGTCAATGTGTAAAAAAATATCATGGTTTTCCTGCATGGCCCTGTACTTGAGGGAGGTGATCAATCCCGCAAGGTCGTTGATCCCCTGTCTTTCTGTCTTAAAAAAGCCGGCATCATTGAATACTGGTATGGAAAAAGCCAGAAAGGTTGAAATAATGGTGATCACCACAATGACCTCCACAAGGGTAAACCCGTATGGCTTTTTGAAGATCATTCAAGTTCCCAGCTTTTGATATCCTGGTTTTTTCCTTCCCCGCCCGGAACACCATCTGCACCATATGACAGTATGTCGTAATCCCCGTTAACCCCCGGACAAAGATAAAGGTATTCTCTTCCCCAGGGGTCTTTGGGCAGTTTGCGTTTGTCCAGGTACCCGTTTTCATTCCATTTGGGCGGCACCGGATCTGTGGTGGGCTTTTCAATGAGGGCTGCCAGACCCTGTTCAGTGGTGGGATAAAATCCATTGTCCAGATGGTACATTTTCAAACTGGTCTCAATGGCGGCAATATCTACTTTTGCCTTGATCACTTTTGCCTCATCGGTCCTTCCCATATACCGGGGCACGATCATTCCGGCCAGAATGCCCAGGATGATCACCACCACCATCAGCTCTATAAAAGAAAATCCTTTGTTGTTCATTATCATCATTGTTTGTCAGTCCCTGAAATGGCGCAATGGTAAGTTACAATAAAAATTATTTTATCTCCACAGACTTATACCACAACCGGTTTCATTGTGCCAGATTTTTTGTGCCAGTTACCAGGGCCGTTTCGTTAGCATATTGCCGCTTTTGGCGGCCTGCGGCAGCAGGGTCGTTTATGCCTGATTTGATCAGCATTGTTTGCACCAGCACTGCCCGGAATTGTGCTGCCGGGATACGAGATGAACATTGACATTGGCGGCGAAGTTTATTACACATATCCAAAAATCAATAAAATTGTTTTTAAAAAAATGGAGCAAAACAGCGGGATTGTATGTAAATGAATGTGCTGCTCACCGGTGCCACCGGATTTGTGGGAAAAGCCCTGTACCAGGAACTTATGGCCCGGAAATACAATCTGACCTGTGCATTCAGAACAGCGCACAAAAACCGGTTACAGAAGGCCTTTGAAGACTGCACGCCCTGTTTTGTGGACCATGTGGATAAAAACACTTTGTGGTCTCCCTGTTTGAAGGATATTGACCAGGTGGTTCACCTGGCAGGTCTGGCCCATGCAGTCGGCGGAAAAGGTTCAGGGGGGAACAGTCGGTGTTTTTCCGTTAACCATGAGGGTACCAGGAACCTGGCTGTACAGGCGGCCCAGCATGGTGTAAAGCGTTTTGTTTTTATAAGTTCCATCCTGGTAAACGGAAAAATAAGTACCGGCAGATCCTTTTGTGAGACAGATACGGAAAATCCCCAAAATGCCTATGCAGCCGCCAAGCTTGAAGCGGAAAAATCCCTGAAAAAAATCGGGGCCAATACAGGCATGGAAGTGGTAATTCTGCGCCCTCCTCTGGTTTACGGACCCCATGTCAAAGCCAATTTCCGGAAATTACTGGATCTGGTATATACAGGCATACCGCTGCCTTTTAGAGGGGTTTCCAACAAAAGAAGTTTTCTGGCCATGGAAAATCTGGTGGATGCGGTGTGTCTGTGCATCCGTCATGAGAAGGCTGCCAATCAGACTTTTGTTCTCAGTGATGGTGAGGATTTGTCCACCACCCAGCTCGTAGAAAAATTGGCAGCCGCCATGGGCAGACAGGCCCGTTTGTTTACAATGCCTGAAAAATTTATGAAAACCTGCCTTTTTCTTGCAGGGCAGGATCATGTGTATGATCGGCTCTGGAGAAGCCTCCAGGTGGATGCTTCCAGAATCCAGACCCTGCTGGCATGGAAACCACTGGTGACAGTGGACCATGGAATTATGGCGACTGTTAAATGGTATTTGGCAGACCGCAGAAACGCGGGAAAGAAAAAGGCGCAGGTATAGTCCATGTTTATTGTTTTGCTAAGCTTTTTATCAGGGATCACAGGATCATGGATTATCATGAAATACGGTGCCATGATGGGTGTCATTGACAGGCCCAGCAAAAGAAGCTCCCATCATGATAATATTCCAAAAGGCGGTGGTTTCGGCATTCTGGCCGCCCTTGTTTTTGCAAGCCTGATGCTGCAGATTCCCGTGTTTATATGGGTGCCGGCCCTGGTGATATCTCTGGCCAGTTTCTGGGGTGCGGATAAATATATTCTGCCCGTGTCACAGCGGCTGGTGATACATTTTGGGTGCAGCCTGTTTTTTCTGATTTTTTTCTTATCCGCGAAACAGGTGGATGTCCTAACCTATGCTGCCTGGCTGCCGGTTCTTGTTTTTATAGTTGGGACGGCAAACTTTTACAATTTTATGGACGGCATAGACGGCATTGCCGGTATAACAGGGTTTCTTGCATTTTCACTGACGGCTTTTTATGCTTGGCTTTCAGGCCTGGACCAGGCCTTTGTTCACCTGGGCCTTGCCCTGGCGTTTTCATGCCTGGGATTCCTGTGTTTTAATATCCCCAGGGCAAAGGTTTTTTTAGGGGATGTGGGCAGCATTCTTCTGGGGTTTGTTTTTGCCTGTCTCATTGTGTTTTTATCCAGGGATTTGTCGGATTTTATGGTCATGGCCGGATTTCTGGCGCCGTTTTATTTTGATGAACTGTTTACCATGGTTGTCAGAATAAAACACAGGGATTCTTTGATAGAGCCACACCGCAGGCATATTTACCAGATATTGGTAAACGAGGCCGGTATCGGGCACTGGAAAGTTGCGCTGGGATACGGTATGGTGCAGCTGGCCATCGGGATATCTGTGATCGCTGTCCAGCAAAATGGATGGGGGATTTTAGTGGGCACATATTTTTTTTACGGCCTGATGTTTGCCCTGTTTTCTGTTATTATCCGAAGAAAGTTTGTCGCTGATGAAAATTAAAATTACCAGAAATCTGCTGGTGATCTTGCTTCTGGATACCCTGTTTTTATGCGGTTCCTTTTATCTGGCACACCAGATCCGGTTTGACTTTGCCGTGCCCGGGTGGGCCATGGAAAAATTCTGGAACCTGATGGGTTTTGTGCTGGCGGTAAAACTGATCTGTTTTTATTTTTTTGATCTGTACAAGGGCATGTGGCGGTATACCAGCATCAATGACCTGTTGAACATCATCAAGGCATCCACCATTG
>JAZBPL010000232.1:0-16253 GCA_036351635.1 Desulfotignum sp. | reverse complement strand
CGGTTACACCGCCAATGTGATTGCCCACCACGGGGTGCTGGATCAGGGGGTGCATTTCATGCAGAAACCCTTTTCCATGGATGACATTGCCGCAAAGGTGCGGGAGGTGATGGGTGAGACACAGAATTGTATTTGTCAGGAACATGATCAAACACCATGAAACCATCATATGAAGAACTGGAAAAAAGGGTTGTCCTCCTGGAAAACCAGGTCCGCCAAAATCAGTCCATTGCCGTAAAATATAAAACCCTGTTTGAAATATTTCCCCAGGGTATCACAGTAACCGATGATCAGGGCAATATCATAGAAAGCAATCCTGCTGCTGAGAGACTGCTGGGTGTCAGCAAAAGGGAACAGATAAAAAGAGGGGTTTACGGCAAAGGATGGCAGGTAAAGCGTTCTGACGGGTCAGACATGCCCCCGGATGAATGGGCAGGTGTAATTGCCCTCAGGGAAAACCGTATCATTGCTGATCGTGAAATGGTGTTTTGTAAATCCGACGGTGACACTATCTGGCTCAATGTTACGGCCGCTCCCTTACCTGGAGAAGGCCATGAAGTGGTGGTGACCTACAGCGATATCACTGATAAAAAGCTGTTTGAAAAACATATTCGTGAAAGTGAAGACCGCTTGAGAATCGCGGGGAAAGCCGCCTATGACCTAATCTATGAATGGACCGTATCCAAAGACCGGCTGGAATGGTTCGGGGATATTGACGGGCTGCTGGGATATGGCCCTGGCAAAATATCCCGCGATATTGCGGCCTGGCTGGACCTGATTCATCCGGATGACAGAAATCAGCTTGAAAATGCAGTGGCACTGCACCGAAAGGCTACAAAGCCAATTAAGTACAAATACCGGATAAAACACAGGGACGGTACTTACCGGTATCTGAAGGACCATGCACTTCCCCTGCTTGACAAACAGGGAAAACCGTATAAATGGATCGGTGTCTGTACGGATATTACCAGGGAAACACAGCATGCGGAAGCCATTGCATACCGCAGCCAACTGCAGTCACTGCTGATGCAGATGTCCATGGAATTTTTGACCACATCTTCGGACGGGCTGGATGATCTCATCAATGACACACTGATGCAGATAGGACAGTTCACCCGGGCAGACCGGATGTATATTTTCAGGTATGATTTTGAGAACCAGACCATGACCAATACCCATGAATGGTGTGCACCCGACATTTCATCCCAGATCCAGGACCTTCGAAAAATTCCTTTTGACATGGACTGGGATCTGGTTCGGATGCATCAAAACGGCAAACCGTTTTACATCTCCAATGTGGAAGACCTGCCTGATGATGCGCCTTTAAAATCCCACCTGCAGGGGATAAAATCTCTCTTGGCCCTGCCGTTGAAGGATCAGGGGGGGTGTTATGGATTTATCGGTCTGGATGCAGTTTCAGAATCCAGGCAATGGCCTGATGCTGAAATCGCATTGTTTTTTCTACTGGCGGAACTCATGGCCAATGCCAGACAGAAAAAGCATCAGGAGGACAAACTGCGGCTGGCAGCAAACCAGGCCAATGCAGCGAATCAGGCCAAAACGGAATTTCTGGCCAACATGAGCCATGAAATCCGTACCCCCATGAACGGGGTCATCGGTATGACGGCATTGTTGCTGGATACAAACCTGACCCCGGAACAGCAGCGGTTTGCGGAAATCATTCAGGGCAGCGGAGAACTGCTGCTCAATATCATCAATGATATTCTGGATATTTCCAAAATCGAAGCAGGGCAGATGAAACTGGAACTTCTGGATTTTGATCTGCACCGGATCCTGGATGATGTGGCCAGTAACATGGCTGTGGCGGTGCATAAAAAAGGACTCATACTGCAGTATCATATAGATCCGGATGTGCCGATCCTGCTCAGAGGTGACCCCACCCGCCTGCGCCAAATTTTAAACAACCTGGTGGGCAATGCCGTAAAATTCACGCATCAGGGGCAAGTGGAGATACATGTTTCTTTAAAACAGAGACCGGCGGAGCTGTATTTTTGTGTCCGGGATACAGGAATCGGCATTGCCGAAGACAAACTGGCCCGTGTTTTTGATAAATTTTCACAGACCGATCTTACCACCACCCGGGAATTCGGAGGGACCGGTCTGGGCCTGGCCATTGTCAGGCAGCTGGTGGAAATGATGGGCGGAAAAACAGGGGTAAATTCCATTTTTGGACAAGGATCGGAATTCTGGTTTTCTGCCGTGTTCGGCAGACAGGGAAAACAGCAAACAAAACCAGCCCAGGCCAAAGGGAAGCAATCCTTTCAGGCAGCTGCATTTCCCCGGTTGAAAGGATGGATCCTGGTGGCAGAAGACAATGAGGTGAACCAGGAAGTGGTACTGGAGATGCTGAAACGGATGGGTATAGATGCCGATATCGCAGAAAACGGTGCCAAAGCGGTCGCTGCCCTGGAAAAAAGATCCTATGACCTGATACTCATGGATATCCACATGCCGAAAATGGACGGCCTGACAGCCACAAAAAAGATCAAAAAAAGGTACCGTGTTCCCATTGTCTGCATGACCGCCGGGGTCATGACCCGGGATCGGAAGGTGTGCCGTCAGGCCGGAATGGACGATTTTGTCGCCAAACCGGTTGATCCTTTTGAGCTGGGAAAGATCCTGTCCAGATGGCTGCCAGAAAGAGCCGCTAATTCAGATCTTTCCCGGAATACGGCAGGAAATGGATCAACACAGCAATCCAGCCTGAGAAACAAAAACCAGGTTTTTGACAAAGATGATCTTATGACAAGACTTATGAACAACAGGATCCTGGCGAAAAAGATCCTGCATCTGATGCTGGAAAAGGGCCCGGGAAAAATATCTGCCCTGGAACATGCCGTGAACATAAAAGACTGCAGGGATGTGTATGAAAAAGCCCATGCACTTAAAGGTATGGCCCTGAATGCGGCATGCCCTGCACTGGCAGATGCGGCCAAAAAAATGGAAACAGCTGCTAAAAAAGGGAATCACAATTCCCTTGAGCACTTGCTGCTGGATCTGAAAAACCAGTTCGACCAGCTGGCTGAAGTTTTAGAAAAGACAATACCATGAATTGTGACATATGCCATACAAGAGAAACACATAAAAGGAAAACACCGTGAAGAAGATACTGGTCATAGATGATGAACCCTCAATCAGAGTATTGCTGCAAAAAATGCTCGAAAGAGAAGGGCATACTGCCATAACAGCCTCGGATGGTGATGAAGGGATGCAGTTGTTTGAACAAACCCGGTTCGACCTTGTCATTACAGATATCATCATGCCTGGAAAAGAGGGAATCGAAATCATCATGGAAATAACAAAAAAATATCCTGACATTCCTGTTATCGCCATATCCGGGGGGGGATTCAACGCTCCCCGCAGTTATCTGAACATTGCTCTGGCAGCAGGTGCAGCCGCAGTGCTGGAAAAACCGGTGGAAAAGGATATACTTTTATCTCATGTGCAAAAAATGTTGGCATAATTACCAATGAATGCAGCAATTGTTTATTTGTTTGGGGACCGGGTTTTTTTGTCATCCAGTGCCCTGCGGATGGCAAGGCTGAGATCATTTCTTTTGAACGGCTTCTGCAGGACGCAGGCCGCACCGGTATCCTCTGTTTTCTGTGTGGCGGTAACTTTGCTGTTTCCGGACCAGAGGATGACCGGAAGATCGGGCCTGATACTGTGGCAAAACCGGGTCAGCGCAATGCCGTCTAGATGGGGCATGGTGATATCCGAGAGCAGCATGTCAAACCGGTCCGGATGGTTTTCAAACAATGAAAGCGCCTGCTGGCTGTCGGTCATTGTGGTAACGGTATATCCCAGTTCTTCCAGCATGTCCTGGACAATATAGGGCAGCACCTGTTCATCATCCACAACCAGTAAATGTTCGCACCCCCTTTGGGGGGCAGAGCCCTCTTTTTTTTCAGCGATCTTATTCCGGGGGGCTGCCGGCAGGAACACATCAAAACAGGTGCCTTTGCCGGGGGTGCTGTCCACGATGATTTCGCCCCCGTGTTCCTTGACAATACCATGGACGGTTGCCAGGCCCAGGCCGGTGCCATGCCCTTTTTCCTTTGTGGTGAAAAACGGATCAAAAATTTTCGGCAGGATATCGGGGGGAATGCCGCAGCCGGTATCTGACACACTGAATTTGACAAATGGTCCGGGAGCCAGGTCCGGCAGTGTTCTGGTGAAATCTGAATCCAGATGTTGAAAGGACAGTGAAATATGCAAAGTGCCGGTCTGGTTCATGGCCTGGGATGCATTGGCCGCCAGATTGACCACCAGTTGGTGAATCTGGGTGGGGTCTCCCTTAATGGGGGGAAGATCGGCAGCGATGTTGTGGGTGATCTGCAGGGTGGACGGCAGTGAGGCCCGCATGAAATTGACAGCTTCTTTTACCACCGCACGCACGTCCATGGCATGCAGGGTACTCTCTTTTTTTCGGCTGAAAGTCAAAATCTGGGAAATAAGGGTTCTGGCCCGTTCACTGGCGGAAAGGATTCCGGAAACCCGTTTGGCCGTCTGGGTTTTTTCCGGAATTTCTTCCATTACCAGTTCAGCATATCCCACAATGGCAGCCAGGATATTGTTGAAATCATGGGCAATCCCCCCGGCCAGTACACCCATGGCCTCCATTTTCTGGGAATGCCGCAGCCGCAGCCCCATGTTTTTTCTGTCTGTGATATCCATGTGCGTACCCACCATGCGCAGCGCTTTTCCTGCCGCATCTTTTTGTACGGTTTTGCCACGCCCCAGTATCCACCGAAACCCCTTGTCTCTGGTTTGCATGCGGAATTCCATTTCAAAGGGCTCTGAAGAAGCAAGGTGGCGGTTGAGGGTTTCCAGAGCCTTGGATCGGTCCTCCGGATGCAGCAGCATCTCCCAGGTGTTTATATCCTGGGGCAGTTCATAAGGGCTGTACCCGAGCATGGTGTAATAGCGCGGGCTGAAATAGACGTCATTGGTGTCAATGCGCCAGTCCCAGATGGCATCGCTCACAGAATCCAGGACCAGTGAGAGGCGCTCTTCACTTTTTTCCAGCTGGGTTGTCCGTTTTTGTACCAGTTTTTGAAATGTTTCCGCCTTTTTCGTCTGGAAAGTCAACAGACTTTCTTCATACCGGCGGCGTTGGATAGCCATGGCAAAGAGCGTGGCCATGCGCTTCACAATGGTCAGGTCAATATCTTTGTAAGGTGCTGCCGGATTGGCTAGGGCAATCTGCCCGGCTAACCGGTCATTGATCATGACCGGAACCCCCAGAAAAGCCTGTATGGTAATATGGCCCTCCGGGGTGCCGGAAGTCCGGGGATCATTTTCCATATCATTTACCAGGACCGGGGTCTGGTTTTCCAACACCCATCCCCATAAACCGCTGTATTTTTCAAACACAATGGATTTATCAGGGATATGGCATTCATGCCAGATCTCTTTTGTCATGGTGTGGCTGGTGAAGCGGTTGCTCTGGTCATCAAAGGTACCCACAAACCCGTAGCTGCTGCTGGTGAGTTTTTTGGCTGTATCAAGCACATGGTCCGCTATTTTTTCCAGGCTGGTGGTGGTGAGCAGCAGGGTTGCCAGGCGGGACAAGGCGCTTTCAATGTCTTTTTGAAAAAGCATGTCCTGTTCCACCCGTTTTTTTTGGATGACTTCCCATATCACATCAGCACAAAACGAGAGAAGCCGGGCATCGGCCCGGGTATAGGGGGTGGTTTTGTTGCCCACCCCGAGCAGGGCCGTCACCCGGTTTTCCCGCAGGACCGGTACCACCAGTTCACGGATAATGGGAGCATGACCCTCTGGCAGCCCTTTTTTTCGGACCATGGTTCTGTAGTCATTATGGATCACCGGTTTTTTTTTCCGGATGCTGTCCGCCCATATTCCGGCCCGTTCAACGGGATAATGCAGGTGTTTGCCCTGCATGGCACAGAATTCGGCAAGGGTCCGGGAGGACCACTGCTGCAGGGTCAGGTACTGTTCATCCGGTGAGACAAAATGCAGAAAACTGATGCAGCTGTCTGTCAGCGTTTCAAGGAAATCCAGGGCCATGATCATCCAGTCGTCAAGACCATGATTATCTGCCATACGGATCAGATGCTGGCGGGTATCTGTGAATGGGTGGTTGTCAAAGGGCATCTTTTTTTCCATAACCGTCAGCAGTAACGGCCTTTGACCGCTTCTTCAGGATCGGCATATGCAAGGGCGATGGCATGGAACTGTTTTTCACAGGACAAAAACACCTCCACCTGTTCCGGATCAAAATGGGTGCCTTTGTCTGCTGTAATAATGCCCACTGCCTTTTCATGGGAAAATGCCGGTTTATACAGCCGTTTTGATATCAGCGCGTCATACACATCAGCCAGGGCCATCAGCCGGCCTGCCAGGGGGATTTCTGTTTGCTTCAACCCTTCAGGATAGCCGGTGCCGTCCCATTTTTCATGGTGGGAATAGGCGATTTCCCGGGCAATGGTTAAAAATGAATCCTGTCCCAGGCTTTTTGCCGATGTCATGATAATGTCCCTGCCGTATACCGTGTGTTTTTTTATTTCGTTGAACTCTTCGGGTGTGAGTTTGTCCGGTTTTAAAAGAATGTTGTCCGGAATACCGACTTTGCCGATATCGTGGAGGGGGGCGGATTTTGTCAAAAGCTCTATGTAGCGGTCATCCAAAGACCGGGAAACGCTGGTTTTGAGGGCACGGTTCTGGGTGGCCAGCAACCGGATATAATGTTTGGTCCGTTTGATATGTTCCCCGGTCTCTTCATCCCGGAATTCCGCCAGCTTGCCGGCGATTTCAATGGTCACATCCTGGGTGAGATCCAGCTGCCGGGATTTTTCAATCACTTTTTTTTCCAGGTTGTCCCTGTGTTCCTTGAGCATCAGATGGGTGTGGACCCGCTGCTTGAGCAGGTGGGGGTTAAAAGGTTTGGTGATATAATCCACAGCCCCCAGGGCCAGTCCCTTTGTCTCATCACTTTCATCGTGCAGGGCTGTCAGAAAAATGATGGGGATGCCGGAAAAACGGCTGTCTGACTTCAGGGCGCTGCACACCGCATATCCATCCATTTTGGGCATCATCACATCCAGGAGGATGAGTTCAGGCCCCACCCGTTCCACAAGGGCAATGGCATCCGGTCCGCTGGTGGCCACACTGATAGTGTATTTGTCGGTAAGGGCATCGACAATGAGATTGATATTATGTTCAGAGTCGTCCACGACCAGTATTTGTTTTTTCATGTCAGTCATTTTTGTTCTGTTATGTATTTATGCGCTGGGGCATCTCCAGTGATTAGGGCCATTTTTTTTTCTGCATCAGTGAACCGGTAGCGGCTGATAAGGGTTTCAACGGCAGCCAGCTGCTGCAAAAGGGTCTGGCTGATATCATATGTCTTGATCCGTACCAGGACATCCCGGCATTCTGCGGGCTGGTGTTTCTGGATGAGATCGAACAGGATCTGCATGTCTTTTTCAATGGCAGGATTGGTGGTTTCAAGGGTATTGAGTATGGCAAAGGCAGCATCCACAACCTGTTTTATCAGGGCACAAAAAGAGATGACCTCCTGATGAAGCAGGTCAAAATGATTTCTCATGGTGTCGTGATTCAGGTGGGGCAGCAGGGTGCGGGCCGATTCACCAAGGGTGACAGCCCCGATCATGGTCCCTATGGAAGAAAGATTGTGTGCTGCATACTTCATGGATGAGATATCTTTTCTTTCTAGGGCGGCTGCAAACTGCTTGTCTGCATGATCATAGGTTGTGGTAAATTTTTTCAGCATTTTGACATACAGGGGTTTCTGGTGATCCACATAGGCCAGACCGGCATTCATGTCAATTATTTTTGGTGTATGGCTGCCATTTTTTTTTGATGGTGGCATCCCATGAAACCATTTGTCAAGCATTTTTGATAAAGTGGCTGTGTCTATGGGTTTTGTCAGAAAATCATTCATGCCTGCAGCACGGCACTGATCCTGGATACTGGAAATATCGTGCCCGGTCAAAGCGATAACGGGCACACCGGAAGCCCAGGAAACCGGGAGCTTGCGGATGTCTCGGGTGGTTTCAAATCCGTCCATTCCAGGCATTTCAAGGTCCATGAATACCAGATGAAACAATGATGCAGCTACCTGTTCAATGGCTTTTTTCCCGTTGTCTGCCTCGGATATATCTGCACCGGTTTGTGCAAGAAAGGCAGCGACGATTTCCCGGTTCATGGGATCATCATCAACTATCAGGATTTTTTTGTCTGTGAAGGGCTTTTGGCTGACGGGCGGTGCTGGCCTGTCATCCCGGGAACCAGCAGGGATCTCAGGGGATACATTTGGAACAGATGAAGATGCTGTCTGGCCAAAGGGCAGTGATACGGTGAAAACAGATCCTTTTCCCGGTGCACTTGTGATCTGAATGCTGCCGTTCATGGCTTCTGTGATCTGTTTTACGATGGCCAGGCCCATCCCGGTGCCGCCATATGTTCTGATACTGGATCCGTTTGCCTGGGTAAAGGGTTCAAACAGGTGTGATAACTGTTTTTTTGTCATACCGATTCCGGTATCTGCAATGGTTACCGTCAGCCGCAGGTCCTGCGTATCTTGAAAGCGGATATCCGATGTAAGCGTCACCCGGCCGGCAGAGGTATATTTTACCGCATTTTCCGTAAGTTTCATGATAACCTGTGTGAGGCGGGATCCGTCTCCTTCCATAAAAACCGGTGGTTCATGGGAGAAGGTATACACCAGTTCAATATTTTTTTCTGCGGCAGCCGCTTTGTTTTCGGTGATGACTTTTTCCATGATATCATCAAACCGGAATATCTCTTTTTTGATTGCCGGATTTTCCGTATCCATTTTTGCAAAATCCAGGATATCATTTATAATGTTCATCAGGGCCTTGCCCGCTGTCTGGATATGGGAAATCCGCTGGTACTGCTGGGGTGAAAGATCTGCATCCAGTGCCAGCCGGCTCATGCCGAGAATGGCATTCATCGGGGTCCTGATTTCATGGGAGATGTTTGCCAGAAATTCATTTTTGGCCTTTACCCCGGCTTCCGCACGGATTTTGGCCTGTTCCAGATCATGAATCATCTGTTTCCGGGCGGAAATGTCCTCTTTGATGGCAACAAAAGAAATGATCTCTTTCTGGTCATTGAATATGGGAGAAATTGAAGCGGATTCCCAGTATATTTCTCCGTTCTTTTTTATATTGTCGAATTCACCGTGCCATACCTGTCCATTTGTAATGGTTTCCCATAATGTGTTGTAAAATGCTTTAGACTGTTTTCCGGTACTTAAAATGCGCGGATTCCGGCCCACAACTTCCTGCAGGGTATATCCGGTGACTTTTTCAAATTCAGGGTTTACATATTCTATGGCACCGTCAGCATCTGTTATGACCACGCTGACAGGGCTGTGTTCAACCGCCTGGGAGAGTCGGCGAAGCTGTTTTTCCGCCCTGGTCCGCTGGGTGATGTTTTCATGGGCAGCCACAGCCCACCGTTCATTGTTCACCGCAAACCAGGTCAGGTTCAACCGGAACCACCGCATCTTTTCAGATGAATGGCAGGGATATTCCATGGCAAATGTATCAATGCTGCCGGACAGAAGGGCTTCAATTTGTTCTGCAAGACCGGTTGTCTGATCACTGCCCGGGCCGGTTGCATTTTTGCACAGATCAATATAATTCACACCAATACCATAGTTTTCAGATGCCAGATGGTTTTTGCCGGCAAAGGTTTTCCATGCATGGTTGACAAACACAATGGTGGCGTCATTGTCTATTACGGCAATATGTTCGGGCAATGAATCCACAATCTTGCGGAAAATTGATTGATCCATTAAGTTGTTTTGTACAGCCTGCTTCATAGATGGTGTTGTATGGGCCATAGGGATTACCTGCCTTTTTTTATGAAAGAACACTCTGCCGGACTGTTCTTTCATACTTTGTTGTGCCCGTCAGGGCATGTCCGTTATTGTCATGATGCAGTCTGCAGCTTGGCGGTTTTAAATTTTTTGGTCATGCTGCGCAGCTGCTCTGCAAGGCCGGACATCTCTTCAGCACTGGTGTTCACCTGATTGCCGGCTTCTGCAATCTCTGTTGCCGCCTGGTTGACTTCGCCGATATCTTTTGCAATTTCTTCGGATACTGAAGAACTCTGTGACACATTCTCGTTGACCTCCTGAATACCCTGGGCAGCCTGCTGGACATTGCCGGTAATCTCCTGGGTGGCAGCGGTCTGTTCCTGGATGGCGGATGCAATAGAGGTGACGATTTCATCGACATCATGGATAACTGTGGTGATCTGCTTGATTTCTTTCACTGTATCGCTGGTGGTGCTTTGTATCCCTTGGATGCGTTCCCTTATCTGCCGGGTGGCGGCATCGGTCTGGTTGGCAAGGTCCTTTATCTCGGCAGCCACCACGGCAAATCCTTTTCCCGCCTGTCCGGCACGGGCCGCTTCTATGGTGGCATTCAGGGCCAGCAGGTTGGTCTGGCTGGAAATTTCGGCAATGGTTTCCGTGACCTTGCCTATCAAGATGGCTGCCTCACCAAGGGCTTCCACTTTTTCCGAGACTTTTTCAGATTTTTCCACCGCATCATTGGTAACAGTACGGCCCTTTTCCGTGCTTTGGGCGATTTCACTGATTGTCGCCCCCATTTCCTCAGCCGAGGCCGCCACCATCTGGATATTGGTGGATGCCTGTTCAGAAGCGGCTGCCACGCTTACCATGCTGGTGCTCATTTCTTCGGCAGCTGCTGCCACAGCAGTTGATTTTTCAGCACTTTGCGCCGCATTGGCTGACATCTGGCTGGAGATGGCTGATAGCTCAGTGGAAGAGGAGGACAGCACAGATACCCCTTGAGACAGATCTGTGAACATCTGATTCAGATTGGTCCGCATCTGGTTCATGGCCCTGGCCATTGTTCCGATTTCATCTGCCTGGTCAATGTCCAAAGTCTGGGTTAGATCCCCTTCAGCCAGGGCATTGGCAAAAAAGACACTTTTTTTCATGGGCCGGGTGATGGTCCGGGTAAATGCCAGGGCTGCGGCGGTGATACAGATAATGCCCGCCAGGGCGATCACGGCAATCAACACCTTCATCCGGGTTATGGGGGCAAATGCCTCATGGGCATCAATCTCTGAAACAACGGCCCAGGTAATGTCTTTTATGGTCAAGGGGCCGTAAGCGGACAACACCGCTTCGCCCAGATAGTTCTGCGTCAGCTGGTGACCGGTTTTTCCTGCCAGGGCCTCTGCGACTGCCGGGGTTTCCACCCTGCCTGTTGCAGGGTTTGCAAAACTGGCGGTGACTGAGTGGGTATCGGGTGAGCGATATGAATCAGACCGCATGAGATGGTCCGGACCCACCAGATAACTTTCACCGGTTTTTCCCATGCCGTGACGGGATGTCATGACTTCATTGATCTGACCTACCGGAATCTGGAATCCCACAACACCTATAAGGGTTTGGGATGCATCATGGATCGGGTATCCTGCGAAAATTGCGGGTGCGCCATTGCTCGGTGCATAGGGTGCCATGTCCACCACGGCAGGCTTGCCCGTTTTGACAATTTTGGACCATAAACGGGCAAGGCCACTGTCCTTGTAGCGGCCATGGCCCAGGTTTTCCCCGATATCCTTTTCTTTTTCATTGGTATACATGACGTGGCCGTGGGCCGCGCAGATCAGGAACATGTCATATACGCCGCTTTTTTCCTGGTAATCCCGCAGTTTTTTACCAAAGGAGTTCCATATCTCCCGGTATGCCGGGGTGGTGACATCATAACTGCCCGTGGCAGTGACATGGGTATCATTGTGGTACTGAACCAGCTGTTCATAAAAGGAATGGACCTCCCGGGATTCGGCAAAAACCCCCATCTGAAGGAACAATCCTTTGAAATATTCGGTGATATGTGCCTGTTTGGCTGCCTGAAGGCCTTCCATTTGTTCATACACCAGTTGGGTTATGGCGTTCCGGGAGTTGTTGAGCGCCAGAATTCCCATGACGGCCAGGGGCAGAATGCCGATGACCAGAAAAGCTGCGGTAAATTTTATGCCCATTTTCATGTTTTTCAGTTTCATTACGCTGCACCTCTTTTAGATGGATGGTTGATTTGTGTTTCATTGTTTGAAAACAGTATATCAAGATGCATGCCATGAAATAGGAAATCACAATAAAAGTTAAATATACAACAATAATAGAGGGTTAAGGAACAGATAAGAATAATTGCAGCCCAAATATTTTTATGAAAACCCAAGTGATAGTTTTGTTTTACAACACTGTTTTTTGGTTTTAATAAAAGTGCCGGATCTGGTCGGCAGCAATGGGGTTCTCTGGATCACGGTTTTTGCAGTTGATGTTTTCGCATAAAATAATAGAGCCGGTTCTTGCTCAACCCGGCCTGGGCCGCTGCCTGGTCAAGATCCCAGTTGTTGTGGGACAGGAGCATGGAAAAATAGTGTTTTTCGATTTTTGCAAGTGCCTTTTCCTTAAAAGGCTTGAATGCTTCCAGGAGGTCTCCTGTGTCAGCCGGCAGGGGGGAATCTGTCTGCTGCAGTCCTTTTTTTACATGGTACACCCGTATTTTATCCGGCAGGTGCATGGGATATACCAGGGGAATTTCAGGATCACACAGCAGTGTTTTTTCAAGGACATTGATCAGTTCCCTGACATTTCCGGGCCAGTCATGGGTTTCAAGGATATCCAGGGTTTCCGGCAGCAGGACCTTGCGGGGGATGTGGTGCTTTTTGCATAATTCACCTGTATAATGCAGGGCCAGATCGTGGATATCCTCTTTTCTGTCCCGCAGCGGCGGAAGGGTTATGACAAAGGTTTTGATCCGGTACAACAGATCCTGCCGGAAGCTGCCTGCTGCAGCCATTTTTTCAAGATCCCGGTTGGTGGCTGCGATAAGCCTGAAGTCACTGGTCAATTCCCGGGTGCTGCCCACGGGTCGGAATTTTTTTTCCTGTAACACCCGCAAAAAGGTTTTCTGGGCAGCAAGGGGCAATTCCCCGATTTCATCCAGAAAAAGGGTGCCCCGGTCCGCCAGTTTGATAAGCCCGTCCGATGCTTTGTCAGCTCCTGTGAAAGCCCCTTTCTGGTGTCCGAACAGCAGGCTTTCCATCAGGGTGTCCGGCATGGCCGCACAGTCAACGATGACATACGGGTTTTGCCTGACTGAAGAATTGTCATGCACGGCCCGGGCAAACAGCTCTTTTCCTGTTCCGCTTTCTCCCTGGATCAGCACACTGGCATGGCTGGGGGCACATTGGGCCAGCTGTTCCATGGATTTTTTCAGGACATAACTTTTACCGATGATCCCGGCAGGCTGAAATAAAACGCCACCCGCTTTTTTGTGTTTTGCCTTGCGGTATTCCAGGGCCTGGTTGATCTGCAGGATCAAAGCCTGTTTGTAAAACGGTTTTTCAATATAATCCCAGGCACCGTTGTTGATGGCGATTTCAGCACCCTCACCGCTGCCCATGGCTGTGATGATAATGACCTGTGGTTCAGAGCTGTTTTGTTTTATGGCCGGCAGGGCATCCAGGCCGTTTCCGTCGGGCAGATTGACATCCAGAAAGACCAGATCCAGGGCCTGCTGATCGATGATACACAGTCCCTTTTCCAGTGTGGCAGCAGTAAAAACCGTGTGGGAAAGTGCTTCCATCCGGGCGGTTAGAATTTCTCTGATATGTGCTTCATCATCAATTACCAGAATGTGGGCCACAGGATATCCCCTCCTTTTCAAAACACAGATGGTGCAAACAGATCCATTTGTATGCCGGCCGGGCCGGACCGGCCTGATCGGCAAAAAAGAACATACCAGCAAACGGTTTCAATTTCAATCATGTGTTTTTCTCCAGAGAAAAGCATACCAAAACAATCTGAAATTTGGTATCGTCAATTTTTAGAATAGATCTGGCACATATTTGTATTGACCAAAGACACCAGGCAGGATGAAACAAATGGCGCAATTACACCAGGAGAAAGATATTTTACAAATAGATGTATCCGATGCAAACCTGACAGCCTGGCAGGAAATCGTTGATACCATGGCTGATATTATAGATATCCCTGCAGGTCTCATCATGCGGCTGAATGATCCGGATATCGAGGTGCTGGTGTCAAGCAAAGGACAGGACAACCCCTACCATCCGGGAGACAGAGAAAAGGTCTGGGGATCCGGACTGTATTGTGAGACCGTTATCAAAAGCCGGGACAAGCTGCTCGTACCCAATGCCCTTGCAGATGAAAACTGGAAAAACAACCCGGATATCAAACTGCAGATGATTTCTTATCTGGGCTTTCCCATTCTCTTACCGGATGGGAATCCGTTTGGTACGATCTGTGTGCTGGACAAACAGGAAAATCCGTATACGGAAAAGTATGAAAAACTTCTTTGCAAGTTCCGGGACCTGATCCAGGCTGACCTGGAAATTGTTTACATGAACAACATGCTCCAGGATGAAAACAAACAGTTAACAGATTATATCTCCGAGATCAAAACCCTCAGGGGGATATTGCCCATCTGTATGCACTGCAAAAAAATCCGTGATGACAAAGGATACTGGAACCAGGTCGAAGCATATATCCAGAAAAATTCCGAGGCCAGTTTCAGCCATGGCATCTGCAAGGAATGTGCTGAAAAATACTATCCTGGTATGCATCTGTAAGCCGTGTTTCAAGGGCGGGAATAATGAAGAAAGGAAATTGTTATGGAAAATGACGGTGCCGTCTCTTTGGGGTTTGACAACAAAGCCTATGCTGCAGGCACACACATGTGTCTCATCTACAATGATGAAGCAGAACGCCGCCAGATTATAACAAAATTTCTGGAGGGGGGGCTGAAAACCGGGGAAAAAGTTGCCTATTTTGTGAATGAAATCTCTCCCGGGGATGTGCGTGCCTGGCTGGAAGAAATGGATATCACCATACCGCAGAAAAATCTGGATGCCGCGTTTACAGCAGCTGAGGCCCAAAAAACCTACTGCCCGGACGGCACCTTCATCCCCGAAAGGATGCTGGCAACACTGCGGGATTTTTATGACCAGTCTGTGGAACAGGGGTATCCCCATTGCCGTGTCAGCGGTGAGATGGGGTGGGCTTTGAAAAATCTGCCCGGTTCCGACCGCCTCATGGAATATGAATCACGCATTAATGTGCTGGTTACCACGCATCCGGTCACTGCTGTATGCCAGTATGATGCCGGCCGGTTTGACGGGGCAACCATACTCAAGTGCCTGGAGGTGCATCCCTATATGATTGTCCGGGGCCAGGTGGTGCACAATCCCTATTATATGACACCGGAAGAGTTCCTTGGTTCAGTGTAGCAGTCGGTGTATTAGAAAAGACAGGGGGGAATATGGATGCAGAAATAAAAATCATCGGCCAGCTTTCCACAGCCGAAAATATGCTGCATGTCTTTCCCTCCGGGAAAAAAATAGCTGACTTTTCCACCCAGGCATTGAAAAAAGTTCCCGGTGCCGCACGAAATGCCATTTGTCTTATGGGGGTATCACAACCATCAGGAGACCTGGTCAAGGCGCCTTGTGAAGAGTGCCATATGTCATCGTGTAAAGCGTTTTCAAAGGACCGGCCAGTGTGCCGGTTTGACGGCGGACAAAACCATAAAGTCTATTATTTACAAACCCCGGCCCATTTTTTTGGTTTTTTGGTAATTGAAATTGCAGATGTAAAAATCTTTTCCGCGTATGCCCCTTTTATCAGCAATTTTGCCAATGCCGTCTCCATCAATATGGATAACCTCTGGCAGAAAGAACAGTTACAGCTCAAAAATACCGCCCTGGAAGAACACCGCCACAACCTGGAATCCCTGGTAAAAAAAAGAACCCAGCAGCTGGAAAAAAAAGAACACCTGCTGGACATTACGCAGAAAATGGCAAAAATCGGGGGATGGGAATGGGATGTGGAAGAGCAGACCATGACCTGGACCGCTGAGACCTACCGCATCCATGGGCTTGATCCGGAAGATCATGAAAAAAGTTCTCCTGAAAACAGCCTGAAATGTTATGATCCGGCAGACCAGCCGATCATCTGGAAAGCTTTCCAGCAGTGTGTAAAAGACAAAATCCCCTATGACATGCAGTTTCCTATCACAACATACCAAAACCGGAAGGTTTGGATCCGTACCATGGGATTACCGGTCCTGGAAAACGGCCGTGTAACCAAAGTCATCGGCAATATTATGGACATATCTGATTACAAGGAATTGGAAGCAGAACGTATTGCCCTG
>JAZBPL010000231.1:0-2298 GCA_036351635.1 Desulfotignum sp. | reverse complement strand
GAAAAGCTGGGGCTCAAGCATACCAGGGTGAATTTGAAAGCCTATTTAAGTGATCTGTGAAAAATACGTATTTTTAGTCCGTAATAACACGGAAGTTTTTTAGGGGTTTTTCCCTATTGCATTCTGCTGTTGCATTCTATATCTTGATATATTATACCGTCACCGGATGGGAAAATATTATGGTATGACCAAAAACCTTTTTGGGATTGAAACAATGCCTGACAAACCGCCAACGCATGCAAGCATACTTGTGATTGATGATGAAACAGCCATTTTGAAAATGCTGGCCATGGCATTGTCCAGGAAAGGGTACCAGGTTGATACAGCGGACAGCGGTGAGAAGGGGGTTAAAAAACTGCAGGCCAATGAATACCATCTGGTGATAACCGATATGGTGATGGGCAAGATGTCCGGAGATGATGTGCTGGAAAATGTCAGAAACCTGAAAGGGGAAGACATCCCGGTCATCGCCATGTCCGGCACCCCCTGGCTGATGGAAGGACACCTGTTTGATGCAGTCATTCCCAAACCCTATTCGTTGAAACTGCTTTTTGAGATGGTACAGGATTTTTTGTCGCCGATTTCAAAAAATGTACCCCTGCCTGATGCATGACCAAAAGGTTTTTTGTCTGCCCGGCATGACGGGCAAACCGCCTGCCTTTCATTTCTCTTTTTTTGTATTCAAACATTTTGTTGTTCCGGTTTTGTCAGTGAGATGCAATGTGTTCGGATTGTTCAATGGACAGCACGAGGGCGGTTCTATCAGTAACCTGCCATTTCACCTCCACATCAAAGAGCCGGGTTCCGTAGACCCTGCCGGAGGCATCTGAAGAACCCGTGATATATCCGGGTCTGGGATCGTTTTCCAGCACCTGGGTGATGGTTGCGGTCAGATGGGGGACATGGTCTGCCATCATCCTGCACTGGCGCCTGGCTTCCGGGGAAAACACCACGTCGAGACCGGTTTCAGGGGGATGGGCTGCAAACCCGCCCCTGGCACCGGCAATGGCATCTGCCCAGGGCACATAGGGTTTGATATCCAGTACAGGGGTGCCGTCCAGAATATCCACCCCCAGAAGGTGCAGCTCCGGCCCCTTCCGGGTGTGTGCGATGGATACAAGCTTTACTGCTGACATGCCGATGGGGTTGGGCCTGAAAGGGGATCTTGTGGCAAACACCCCTGCTTTTTTATTTCCCCCCAGCCGGGGCGGCCGTACCAGCGCATCCCAGCCTTTTGCCATGTTCTGGTGAAATATGAACACCAGCCATACATGGGAAAATCCTTCCAGATGGCGCACCGCATCTGTCCTGGCAAAATCGGAATGAAACACCAGGCGCCCGGGTGCTGTATCTGCCAGGTTCATTTGCCTGGGGATGCCGAACTTTTCCTTGAAACAGGTATAAAGGGTAGCAATGGGTTCAAAGGTGTAAGTCACTGGAGACCTGCCATGGGTTCAGACCACTGGAAGACGGCTGAATAAAAATAAAAGGAAGCTGCATTATTCACCGCATGGCCAGCCAGATGCCCACAAGCATCACCAGCATGCCGGTTACACGGGACAGGTTGATCTGCCTGATCTCGGCCCCGAAAAGGCCGAACTGGTCAATCAGGGCCGCTGCCATGAACTGTGCTGCCACCAGGATGGTGAATGCCGGTACCAGGCCCAGGCGGGGGACGCTGTAGCCGATGGCAGCGATGAGCACCAGGCCCATGGGGCCGGCCAGAAGGGTGTACCAGGGAATCTGGGACAGGCCGGACAGGTTTGCCCCCCGCATCAGGATCATGATGATGCCGATGAGAAATCCGCCGCCGCCATAGGTCACAAACACGCTTTCCAGGGTCCCCACCTGCTTGTCAATGCTGCCCATCAGCTGTCCCTGAACAGCCACGGCAATGCCGCCGACAGCTGCAATAATGACCAGGTATATGAAGCTCACCTTTTATCTCCTTTGTGTAAAGCCGGCCGGTTTTGAAGCATTGTGCTGCAGGTACCCGGCCCTGTGGCATTTTGTCTACTCACCTTCTACTAAAAAAGATGCCCAAAATCAAGCCGGTCAGCCAGTGCCACAGGACCGGACACCTGCATCTCCATGCGACATTGCCCTGGGGTTTAAGGTTTTTCTTTTCATGCGGCGTTTCCTGCTGTATTTTATAGTCTGCGCATAACAAGCGGGAAAAGGAGGCGGCAATGAGAATTGTATTCATTATGGTGGCAGGTGCCATGGTTTTCCTGGCAGGGCTCTATTTTTTTTCACGCAAACTGCTGTATTTTCCTGCGCCTGTCACACCCGACCGTT
>JAZBPL010000230.1:0-30287 GCA_036351635.1 Desulfotignum sp. | reverse complement strand
TTGAAACGGTCAATGATAAATTCCAGCGGGGTGGCAAGATTGAGAAGAAAAATCACCAGGATGCCAAACACAACCGCCCGTATGCCAATGAAATAAAATTCTTTGAGGGACAGATGGCGCAGGTTTGTATCCGGCTGGTTCATGCCAGAAGATATGGCAGTAACCATCGGGATTTGTCAACCCAAAAGATTCACCGTGACCTGTCTCTGAAGGATTCTTGACATTTCGCATGCATAGGGTATGATAATCGGGAAAAAAAGGGGGAAACAATCTGAACGCTGCTGTTTTCGGCAGGATATATCTGAGAATGGAGGGTATGGAAAATGAAAAAGATCAGGGATCTTAAACTGGGTGTGAAACTGGTTGCAGGCGGCCTGTTCATGGTATTGGTGCCGTTGTTGGTGGTGGGGGCGATCTCCCTGCAAAAGGCAGCAGATGCACTTCTCGAAAGAGCCCGGGGAGAGGTCTACCAGGTGGCGGATGACCTGGCTTCCATGACCGGTATGGTCCTGGAAGGGGAATTGAAATTTGTCCAAGGCATGGCACTTAATCCCATGATTCAGGATGCAGTGGACCAGGTGGCCCAGCAGGGGGTGGACGGGGCCAAAGACACCCTCACAGCCCTGGACAACCACCTGGCCAAGACCTTTGCATCAGTGGGCCAGGGATATGAACTCTTTGTCCTGGCGGATGCCCGGGGCCTGTCTGTGAGTGACAGCATGGGCGGCGCCATGCGGGAAAAAAAGGTGAACATCAAGGACCGGGATTATTTTATTGCTGCCAAACAGGAAAGGGCCATTATCGGAGAACCGGTTGCTTCAAGATCTTCCGGCAATCCCGTGGTGGTGGCAAGTACGCCTGTGAAAACCAGTGACGGGGTCTTTGCCGGGGTCTTTATCGCGGTTGTGAAACTGGATACCCTGTCGGACAAGATTACATCCGTAAAAATCGGTGATACCGGCTATCCCTTTATGATCAACGAAGATGGTGTCATCATTGCCCATCCCAAAAAGGAATTTATTTTTGAACTGAATGTTAAAACCCTGGAGGGCATGGAAGAGATCGCCCGGCGCATGATGGCCCAGGAGTCCGGGGTACAGGAATATGTTTTCAGCGGCACCAGGAAAACAGCAGGATTTGTCCATGTGCCGCTCACCGGATGGAGTATCGGGGTGACCCAGGACCAGTCGGAGTTCATGGCTGATGTCAGGGAAATGACCCTGTACAATATCGTGACGGGCCTCATTGCCATGGTGTTGGTGGGCATATGTCTGGCATTTGGTGCCAGAACCATTACCAGACCCGTCAATGAAGCGGTGTCAGGGCTCAAAGATATCTCCACAGGCGAGGGGGATCTGACCAAACGCCTTGCAGTGACCAGCCAGGATGAGGTGGGGATATTATCAAAAGCGGTCAATACCTTTATGGGCAAACTCCAGGCCATGATCACCGACATTTCCCAGGGTGTGGATACCCTATCCTCCTCAGCCACACAATTGTCTTCTATTTCAGAACAGATGACCGCCGGGGCGGAAAACACCTCGGAAAAAGCCAGTACCGTGGCAGCGGCTGCAGAAGAGATGACCGCAAACATGAATTCTGTGTCCGCAGCCATGGAAGAATCCAGCACCAACCTCAATACTGTGGCGGCAGCGGCAGATGAGATGAATGCCACCATCAGCGAGATTGCCCAGAATGCAGAAAAAGCCCGGTCCATCTCAGACAATGCCGTAAAAAAGGCAGGCGATTCAAAAGAAAAAATGCAGCAGCTGAGCCAGGCAGCCCAGTCCATCGGCAAGGTGGTGGAAACCATTACAGACATCTCCGAGCAGGTCAACCTGCTGTCCCTTAACGCCACCATCGAGGCGGCCCGGGCCGGTGAGGCAGGCAAAGGATTTGCCGTGGTGGCCAATGAGATCAAGGAACTGGCCAAACAGACTTCGGAAGCATCCATGGATATCAAGTCAAAAATTGACCATATCCAGGATAGCTCTGACAGCACCATGACCGGTATTAATGAAATATCCCAGGTAATCCGGGAGGTCAATGAGATCGTTGCCACCATTGCCACCTCAGTGGAAGAACAATCTGCTGCCACCGGTGAAATTGCACGCAATATCGGCCAGGCATCTGCGGGTGTTGAAGAGGTCAACCAGAATGTGGGCCAGAGTTCCGCTGTGGCCGATGAAATTACAAAAGATATCACTGATGTCCACCAGTCGGCTGCTGATATGGCAGACCGCAGCGCCCAGGTGAATGAAAGTTCTGAAGATCTGGCAAAACTGGCAGCCCGCCTCGGGGAGATGGTGGGACAGTTCAAGGTGTGATGGAAAAAAATACAGGATATGCATGGTTGATCCCGGTATGGGTGCTTGTGTTTTTCATGACCGGTTTTTCCGGGACCGGTGCCTGTTCTGCATACAGCCGGTCTGATTATCAGCTGTTTCAAAATGCCATCATAGACCACAGAAACCGGCTGAACAAAAAATTTAAAAAAATTCCGCGCACCGCAACCAGGTATATCATTGTTCACACATCGGAACTGGGACTGTCCACCACCCTGCGGGTGGTATCGAAAGGAAAACAGTTTAAAAGCGGTCACAGCACACCCGGGGGACATGCCCACTACGTGATTGCCAGAAACGGCCGTACCTACCGGGTCCTGGACAAACAGTACCGGGCTGATCATGCCGGTCTTTCCATGTGGCAGGGGAGACAGGATATATCCTCTGTTTCCATCGGCATCGAGCTGGTGGGGTATCACTCCGCACCCTTGACAGAGCAGCAGTACCGGTCTGCTGCCATGCTCATCGATATTCTGCAACAAGTTTACAATCTGGATGATACCGCCGTGCTCACCCACAGCCAGATAGCCTTTGGCAGGCCCAATCCCTGGTTTCCAAAAGATCATCGGGGCAGAAAACGCTGTGCCAAGAATTTTGACAGATCCAGGGCCGGACTGGGCCCCACCTTAAGGTTTGATCCGGATGTCAGGGCCGGACGGCTGCTGCCTGATCCCTATCTGGCGGATCTGTTTTACGGTGAACAGCCGGCGGTTGCCAAGGTGGCTGCCACCGCACCGGTGTCCAACCTCATTTCCAGGAATAATTCCGCCTGGTCCATCGCAGGGGGGGATTATGACAGCCGGACAACAGCCTATGTACTTCCCGGCGGCCGTACCCTGACAGGGGATCAGATAAAAGATACCATCGGGTGGCACCTGCTGCCCGTCAACACAAAGGTTCTGCTGGACCAGGAGATCGAAAAGGAGCAGATACAGGTTTCCCAAACGCCGATAAAGATGATCACCGACCGCATGACCGCCTGGTCCCATGCAGGCCCGGCCTACCGTTTTGATTCCACCATCTATTTTCTGCCGTCAGGTAAAATTTTTACAGGTTCCCGCATTCCGGACTGGGATGACCTGCCCCGGAAAACACAGTTGATCGTGGGGTATCAGGGGCCGTTTCTCATCTCTGAAGCAGTGACCGCCTACGGCATTGCCGGTCGGAAATACAAGGATCCCGGCACGGTGTATTTTCTGCCGCCCGGCCATGTCAAAACCGGAGATACCATAACAGATTTTTCCAATCTGCCCAAAGGCACACAGATTTTTTTGCCCCTGGACGATATCGGCTAATAGGTGTAAAACAGCTGCTGTAAGGTTTCCAGATCAGGTTTTTCCGCAATAGCCAGCATGAGCAGAATCCGGGACTTGGCAGGGTTGAGTTCATCTGACACAATGAAGCCGCAGGCATCATCATTTACCTCCACATTTCTGCCCACAGTGCCGGTGGGCACCCGGGAGCTTCTGACAATGAAAACACCCCGGCCGGCCATCCGGGCTGCTTTTTTTACAGTTGCCTGGTTCATATTGCCGTTGCCGTCCCCGGCAATGACGATTCCCCGGGCCCCGTTGGCAACACAGCAATCAATGAGATCCGGCGGCATATCGATGCAGGCGTACACAATATCCACCCGGGGCAGCACCACCCGGCTCTGGGTGCAGAACAGGGGGGAAAATCGGCTCAAAAAGGTATGGTGCCGGAATGGAAACCGGAAATACACGGTGGTACCATAATTCACAGTGCCCACCAGACCGTTCACAGGGGAAAGAAAGGTTTCCACAGAGGTGGTGTTGGTTTTGGTCAAAGAATGGGCACCGTGAATCCTGTCGTTCATGACCACCAGCACGCCCCGTTCCCGGGCATCAGAATCAGCTGCCACTGCCACTGCATTGAACAGGTTCAGGGGACCGTCAGCAGAGATGGCGTTGGCGGGCCGCATGGCCCCGGTCACAACCACCGGCTTGGGGCTGTTCACGGTGAGGTTTAAAAAAAATGCGGTTTCCTCCATGGTGTCGGTGCCGTGGGTCACAACAATGCCGTGGATATCCGCTTGGCCTAACAGGGTATTGATGCGGCAGGTCAGGCGCATCAGGATCTCAAAAGAGATGTCCTGGGATCCCACATTGCTGATCTGTTCTCCTGTGACAACAGCCAGATGATTCAGATCCGGGACCGACTCTATCATCTGCTGGATGGTTACCTGTCCGGAGGCGTATCCGGCCCGGGCCGGTGCATGGCTGATTCCCGCTATGGTGCCGCCGGTGGCAAGTATGACAACGCGTGGTTTCATGGGCAGAGCCTTGTGTAAAATGGTTTTTGATTTGGGCAGGTATGATAGTACCAAAAATTTATAAAAGGTGGTAATCTCTTTTCCGAATCTGACAGATTTGTAATGATTTCTTCCGCCTGCAACGGATACATAAAAAGATTCTGTCTTGAAAAAAAGCTGATCTACAGGTATCATCAAGCCTATGAAACCATTTTCTTTCAGGCTGATCTGCATGCTGCTGCTTTTGCCTGCAGCCGCCTTTTTTACGTCCCATGCCCGGGCCCGGGATACCCTGTCAATGGACCAGCCGGTACTTGTCGAGGCAGTGATGTGTGAGGCCATTGAAAAATTCAAACCAGTGAACCAGGCGGTGGTATTTTCGATCTCCCTGGGCAGGGTGTTCTGTTTTACCGAATTTGATCCTGTACCCCAAGAAACCACAGTATATCACCGGTGGTACAGGCAGGACCGTTTGATATCCACTGCAAAACTGGTGCTCAACCCTCCCAAATGGTCCTCTTTCAGCAGTATGCAGCTCAGGGAGGCGGATAAGGGACCATGGCGGGTTGAGATAGTCGACAGCCGGGAAAAGCTGATGAAAACCCTTAGATTCAGTATTTCGGACTGATCATCCATGGGACAGTTTTTTTATCAGTTTTTCGGCATCGGGTGGCAGGGCTTTTTTGATATAGCTTTGAACAGCTACATTCTGTTTCGGCTGTATGTACTTTTTCGCGGTACCAATGTTCTGCGGGTGCTTTTTGCCATGGGTATATTCTGGGTCCTCAGGCAGGTGGCTGTCTCCATGGGACTTGTCGTCACCAGCTGGGCCATGCAGGGTGTCATCGCCGTTGCAGCCCTGGTCATTATTATTGTTTTCCGCAATGAAATTTCATCCGTGCTCCAGATCAGAGACCTGAAATCCTTTTTCTGGGGTATCCCGCGGTATCAGCGCAATACCCCGGTGCATATCATTGTTGAAGGTGTTTATGAACTGGCGAGAAAAAAAATCGGGGCATTGATTGTACTTCCGTTGAACCAGGGGGTGGAAAGTTTTGTTCAGAAAGGGATTTCATGGCAGGGAAAACTTTCCAAAGAGATGCTGGTGAGTATTTTCTGGGATGACAATCCGGTCCATGATGGCGCGGCCGTCATTCAGGGAAACCGGATCACAAATGTCGGTGTGATACTTCCCCTTTCAAAGCGCGCAGACCTGCCTTCTTATTTTGGTACCCGGCACAGGGCAGCTGTTGGTTTGACTGAACAAACCGATTCTATGGTAATCGTGGTTTCAGAGGAGCGCGGCAAAATTACCCTGGTAAAGGATAACCGGATATATGACATAAATGACAGAAGTGTCCTGGAGAAACTGCTCACTAAACATGCCGGCCAGGATACAGCTGCCGCAGGGTTAAAAAAACACACCCGTGAACTTGCCGCTGCCGCCGTCGTCTGTCTGGCCTGCGTAACCGGTTTGTGGATGAGCTTTTCCAGGGGAATGGAATCCCTTGCCACCCACACTATTCCGGTTGAATTTATCAAATCAGACCAGAATATGGAAATATTTTCCTCTTCAGCAAGCAGCGTCACCCTTCTGATCAGCGGCGCCAGACCCCTGATCAGATCTCTTGGGCCTGACCGGATCACTGTCAAACTGAGTCTGGCCAATACCGTACCAGGCACCAACAAGCTGGCTGTCAGCAGGAGTAGCGTCACACTGCCCCCCGGCATTGTGGTTAAAAACATTGACCCAGCCATGATTGAGGTGACTGTTGATGTGCCGGTAAAAAAGGAACTTTCGGTTCAGCCATTCTGGACAGGCCGGCTTTCCCGGGACTTGATCATGACCTTTGCTGAGACAACACCGGAAAAGGTACATGTCATCGGACCAAGACAGGTTCTCACACAGATGGAAACCCTGTTTACAGAACCCCTTCCACTGGATGGTATTACAGCCTCAGGCCGAATATCTGCCCTGATTGTCCTGCATCCTCCTACAATAAGGCTTGCGGATCAGGACAAACACACTATTTCGGTGGAATACACCATCCAAAAGCGTGAGACTGTATCTCCTTAAAAAGGTTTTTGAATATTTTCCCAGCAGGGTGTGATATTTTACCCGACTTATGATTTGTCCTCTTTTTTTAAACCGGCCCGGCCGTCATCACAGGCATCTTCTGCCGGTTCATTGGGTCTTGCATGTTCAGCAGATGCCGGGGCCTGGGTGCACACATCCATATTAACCGCTTTCTCTTTTTTTTTGTCACTGTCTGTCATTTTAACACCTCATTGTGACGGCATCCTGTCGATGCTGTCTTTTAGCTGGTTGATTTCAATGCCCAGGCTCATGCACTGTTTTCCTTCCATGCACAGGTCGGCATCATCCGGTTCAAGAAAGGTTTTGAGCTCTTTTTTGTCTTTTTTCAAATGCACTGTCCAGCGGTCGTTTGCATCATCATACGCCACATTTACATCAATACCGCATTCTCCGATATCCGGATACAGGGTTCTGATTTTATCACACAACTCTTTTTTATTCATGACTGCCCTCCTTGCATCAGGTTTCAGTTGGTCACAACAAATACAATAACAACAGATTTGCTTTATACAAGCAGTTTTTACAGGATTTTTGCAGCTTCGGTCCGGTGATAAGGCATCAAAATCCATGAACAAAGCCGCAATGTTTATGCGGGCTCACCTGAATTGGGGGTAACTTGCCGGGATCATTTAGAGACTTGACAAAATCTTGTGCGGTCTCTAAGTTGATCTTGAAATACAACCAGAAAACATCAGGAGAAAATTATGTTAAAACTTGGAGAAAAGGGGGCCATCCCCCAGTGTGATAATGAAACCTATGCCATTGCACCCCATATCCCCTGCGGGATCGTGACACCGGATCTGCTGCGCAGAATCGCGGATGTATCGGAGAAATACAATGCCAAAGCCATAAAGATTACCGGTGCTGCCCGCGTGGCCATTGTGGGGCTAAAAGAAGCGGATATTGACGCTGTGTGGAAGGATCTGGGCATGGACAAGGGGGCCGCGGTCGGGCTTTGTGTCAGAAGTATCCGTACCTGTCCGGGGAACACTTTCTGCAAACTGGGCAAACAGGATGCGCTGGGTATCGGCATGAAACTGGATGCGCAGTATCATGCTGCAAAACTGCCCGGGAAATTCAAGATGGCGGTATCCGGATGTAAACTCAGCTGTGCCGAATCCTGGGTCCGGGATATCGGGCTGATCGGGTTTGCCGAAGGCTGGACCATTACCATCGGCGGAAATGTGGGCATGACGCCCAGGATAGGCAAAGAACTGGTCAGCGACCTGGATGATGACCAGGTGATGGCTGCTGTGGCAAATGTGATCTCCTGTTACAAAAATGAGGCAAAAGCAGGAGAACGCCTGGGAAAAATGATCGAACGTACCGGGCTGGAGCCTTTCAGAAAAGCCATTTAGCGCAGATATGTTTAAAATCGGGGAGTGGTTTTTCAAAGTACTGCTCCCCACTGCTTTTAAAATACCCCGTAAACGCTTTAAAAAAACAGGTTGAGTACCCGGCATTTTCTATTTAGTTGACTTATCAACTAAATAGAAAATATGATAACCGGGTTTATCGGGGTAAGTCCTATTTCTTATTGTCCAATTTCAAGAAAATTTTCATATTGCCATAATTTTTTGCTTGACAATGCAATCGAACTGCCGCTATTTTATGGCTATGAAATAGATACGATAAAGCAGCATATTCAGGGTCATTTTATTCGCAAAAAGGGGAGGGATACATGTCATCAAATCACTATTTCAAACATGAAGGGCCATGGTCGGATGCCGGTGATCCTTTGATGTGCACAGACACCGGTGACTGGCGCACCAAACGTCCGGTGGTGGACAAAGAAAAATGCATTTTCTGCGGGTTCTGTGCCATTTACTGCCCCATCCAGATCATGGTAATGCAGTCAGATACCCATTTTGAAGCAAACCTGGATTTCTGCAAAGGCTGCGGCATCTGCGCAAAGGAATGTCCCAAGGGTGCCATCACCATGATTTCAGAAGGGGAGTTTGTATCATGAATACCACTGAAACACCATCGCGGATCAAGGTTATCACCGGAAATGCTGCCGCAGCCATTGCTGCCAAACTGGCCCGGCCTGATGTGGTGGCTGCCTATCCCATCACCCCCCAGACCGAAGTTATTGAACAGATTTCCACCTTTCATGCATCCGGAGAAATGGATTGTGAACTGATCACCGTGGAAGGGGAAAACTCCGCAATGAATGCGGTCATGGCAGCCTCCCTGGCCGGGGGCCGGGTGTTTACCGCCTCATCCTCCTGGGGTCTGGTGTTCATGTATGACGCGGTGCTGGCTGTGGCCGGCGCCAGGGCCCCTGTGGTCATGGTCAATGTGAACAGGGAAACCCCTGGTATTATCGCTGTTTCTTCGGGACAGCAGGACATGATCTCCACCCGGGACGCGGGCTGGATTTTTCTGATCGCCGAAGACTGCCAGGAGGTGCTGGATTTGGTGCTTCAGGCTTACCGTCTGGCAGAAGATTATGATATCCAGCTGCCGGTCATGGTCCATTATGACGGGTTCTTTTTGTCCTACCTGTCCGAAGGCGTGGATATTCCGGAGCAGGAAACCGTGGACCGGTTTCTGTCGGTGCTTGAAACCCAGCCCAAACGCACGGTGCTTCATCCCGGAGAAAAACTGGGGGTGGGCTCCCACGGCATTCTCGGGGGATACATGGAGCTGCGGCACAAACATGTGACCGCCATGGAACGGTCCAAGGCCAAGTTTGAAGAGATAGACAAGGAATTTTCCGGTATCTTCGGCAGATCCTACGGCGGGCAGCTGGAGGAATACCGCACCGATGATGCAGATATCGTGCTGGTGGGGTCCGGCTCCATGTGCGGTACCATCAAATCGGTGATAGATGATCAGCGGGAAAAAGGGGTGCGCATCGGCCTGGTAAAGATCCGCATGTACAGGCCCTTTCCCCATAAGGCCCTGGTGGGGGCCCTCAAGGGCAAAAAAGCTGTGGGTGTGGTGGACAGAAGCCTTGCATTCGGCTTTGACGGCGGTCCCATTTATACGGAACTCAAGGCTTTTGAAACCCGGATGGACGGGGCACGACTGGTCAGCTTTATCGACGGGATCGCCAACACAGATATCACCAAAACCAATGTGGACAAGATGATCCAAATGACCCGTGATCTGGCAGACGGCAAAGATGTGCCCGAGGTCACCTGGGTATCCTATCCGGAAGCCAATACAAAGGGGGAAAAATAACATGGCGGAAAAGAAACAAGGCCGGCTGACAAAGGTACTGGATTACCTCAAACATGATGACCCGTTTTCAAAGGGGGTGGCATTCTGTCCGGGCTGCGGCCTGGAACTGCTGCTGCGCTTTATTCCCCGGGTCCTGGGAAATGATATCGTTATCACCGGCACCCCCTCCTGCTCGGCCCCGGTACTGCTGGGTCAGAACAACCAGTCCTGGCACACTTTGTCCTATTTCGGCACCCTCATGACCGGTGCTGCAGCCAATGCCACAGGTCTGGTCCGCTATTACCGCAAGGCCGGCATCGACAACACCGTGGTGTGTTTCAACGGGGATGGCACGGCCAATGACATCGGTTTCGGCAACCTGTCCGGGGCTGCGGAACGGAACGAACCCTTTATTTATATCTGCTATGACAATGAAGGGTATATGAACACCGGTATCCAGAAAAGCGGTACCACCCCTTTTGGTGCCACCACCACCACCACACCCTACGGCACGGTCCACAGGGGCAAAAACCTGCGGCGCATGAATCTGGGTCTTAAAATGGCCATGAACAAGATTCCCTATACCGCCACTGCCACCCTCAGTGACCTGGAGGACCTGGCAAAAAAACTGCTCAAGGCCAAAGAAGCCAAGGAAAGAGGATTTTGTTTCCTCCATGTGTTTGCCCCCTGTCCAACAGGATGGGGGGCTGATCCGGCCGATACCATTGAAATCTGCCGGCGGGCAGTGAAGAGCAATTACTTTCCCCTGTGGGAAGCGGAAAACGGCAGGATCCGCATGACCAAAACCGTTAAGAAACCCAAGCCCGTGGATACCTATACCAAGCTGATGAAAAAATTCAACCACATGACAGAGGCGGATATGAAGATTCTTCAGGATGATGTGGAGTATGAATACTGCCTGCTGGGCGGGTTGAGTGTTCTGGAAGCGGAATGTCAACTGCCGGTATCTGTAAAAGACCAAGGAGACGCATCATGATGAGTGAAGTCAGATTCCATGGCAGGGGGGGACAGGGGGTGGTGACCACCTCCAAGATTCTGGCCAATGCATTTGCCAGAACCGGGCAGTTCGGGGCAAGCTTTCCCATGTTCGGGTTTGAGCGCCGGGGAGCACCCGTGACAGCATTCGGCCGTTTTTCAGACAAGCCGGTGCGGGAAAAGACCCAGATATACAACCCAAATATTTTGGTTGTGCTGGACCCGTCACAGAAACATTCCCCCACTGTTTTTGACGGACTGCTGCCCGGCGGCATGCTGCTGCTCAATGACAAGAAAAATACCGGGGATGTGTCCCACGAAAACTTAAGAAAGCTGGCTGTGGTTGATGCCAACGGCATTGCCATGGCAGAAATCGGGCTGTCCATCCCCAATACTGTGGTGGTGGGGGCGTTTGCAAAAATGTCCGGACTGCTGGATATCGCACCGGTGGTGGCGGCCCTGGCGGATTATTTTTCCGGCAAAAAACTGGCAGCCAATGAAATCTGTGCACAAAGAGGATTTCAGGAAGTGCAGATGTTTGATCTCTAGGACATTGTGCCAGGGTCAATATAAGGATAACGTATTTAAGATTATGAAGGAGCTGTTATGCCTAGATGGGGAATGGTAATCGATGTAAAACGGTGTATTGCCTGCTGGGGATGCACCATCGCATGCAAGGAAGAGCATTTTCTGCCCCCCGGCGTATTTTTCAACCGGGTGTTGATCGGGGAAAGCGGCAAGTTTCCCACCTCTTCCAAACTGATCTATCCGATACTGTGCAACCACTGTTCTGATGCCGCCTGTGTGGAAGCGTGTCCCACGGGCGCCACCTATGTCAGGGAAGACGGGATAGTGGCCATTGATGATGAAAAATGTGTGGGCTGCCGGGCCTGTATGGTATCGTGCCCCTATCAGCAGAGAACCTATTATGACGAAAAGGTGAAAGACCGGGAATACTTTCCCGGCCAGGGCAAAACCGAGATGGAAATTATCGGGGAAAAACTGTATCCCTTTAAGCTGGGTACCGTGATCAAGTGCAATTTCTGTACGGAAAGGCTGGAGGACGGCATGAAAAAAGGTCTGACCCCGGGAAAAGATGAAGATGCCACCCCTGCCTGTGTCAATATCTGCCCGGTGAATGCCCGGGTATTCGGGGACCTGGATGATCCCAACAGTGAGATCAACCGGCTGATCATGGAGAAAAAAGGCAAGCAGCTCAGAAAAGAATTCGGCACGGAACCAGCCGTTTATTACATTGATTAAACAGGAGGCGTTATGACCTATAAGACAGATGAAATTTGGGAAGACAAATGGGTAAATACCACCTGTGGCGTATGCTATTGCGGCTGTGGTGCAAAGGTCCGGGTGGTGAACGGGGTGCCGGTAAAGATCGAGGGCATCAAGGAAACCACCATGGGTGGTACCGGTGCCGGACTGTGCGGCAAAGGCGCAGCAGGTCTCATGTACTATCATGACCCCAACCGGATCAAAAAACCGTTGCTCAGAACCAACCCGGAAAAAGGGATCGGGGTGGATCCCAAATGGAAAGAGATTGAATGGGATGAAGCCCTGGATATCATTTCCACCAAGATGAAAAAAATCATGGAGGATGATCCCAACAAAATTCTGTTCACCAACCAGACCATGCGGGCGTCCGACGGCCCCCATAACCACCCCTATTTCTATGCCCAGGCATACGGGGTGAAAAACAACGGCAACTTTATCATCGGCGGGGGCAGCCTGCACTGCGGCAACGCCTGTCACATGCTGGGGGGCCTGATTCACGGGGCCTGGTCCATCGCACCGGACTGGCGGTATACCAAATATGTATTGAAATGGGGCTCCAGCAAGGGCACCGGTTCCGGACATTCTGCCATGACCAATGCCAGATTGCGGGCCGATGCCGTTCGCCGGGGCATAAAGGAGATCGTGTTCGATCCCATGGGCAATTTTGCCGGGGGCAAAGCTACGGAGTGGCTGGCCATCCTGCCGGGTACGGATACGGCAGTGGGTCTTGCCATTGCCAACTATATCGTGAACATCAGAGGCGAGATGGATGAGCTGTATCTCAAGGCCAAGACCAACTTTGTCTATCTGATCAAAGATGACGGCACCTACATGCGCCATGAAACAAGCGACAAACCTTTGGTGTATGATACCAGAGACAGCAAGGTGAAAGAATATGACGATACATCTGCTGCCTGGGAGGATCTGGCCCTGGCGGGCGAATACGAATACAACGGTGAAAAGGTTCGGCCCTGCTTTGTGCCGTTCAAGGAGCATCTGAAACAGTATACCGTGGAATGGGCTGCCGAGATATCCACGGTGCCGGCGGCCAAGATTCTGGAAGTGGCCAAGGGCTGGGTGGATAACGCCCAGATCGGCTCCACCATCACCATTGAAGGCAAAACCTTTCCCTACCGGCCGGTGTCTTCGGTCACCTTCCGGGGATCCCAGGGCCATACCAATGGGATTCATCAGGTGGCGGCCATCGACCTGATGGCCCAGCTGGTAGGCGCTGAAGATGTTCCCGGCGGCACCCTGGGATGGCCTGCCATTCGCCGGGCCTATCCTGGCGGCCATTATGAACAGACCTGCACCGTGGGCACCGACGGGGTGATCGTGCCGTCGGTGTTCTACTCCCATGATCCCTGGCCGGTACATGCCCCCAGCTATCCGGCGACCAACATGGGATGTGTGGATGTGTGGACACACTGCACCCTGTCCCATATTCCTTATGTGGAAGAGGTGGATTACATCCATGAGAAACTGGGCATGAAAGCCAAGCCGGAGATGATCTTCGGGATCTCTGCCAACTTTGTGATCAGCAATTCCGACTGGGATACAGCGGTGAAAAATTTCAAGGACTGTTTTGTGGTGCAGATGGATTTGTGGGTCAACGAGACCGACCAGGCCATCGGTGACCTGATTCTGCCGGATGTATCCTACCTGGAAAAAGACTGCTGGTCCTCGGAGATCGATGCGTTTTTCTTTTCCGGGTCCCCCTCCTATGAAGACTGGTATGTGCATCTTCAGAAACCGGTGGCCAAACCCATCGGTGAATCCAGATTCTTCATGGATGTTTATATCGATGTGGCCAACCGGGTGGGCGTGCTGGACAAATTCAACGCCAAGCTCAATGATTATTACGGGATCAAGGATCCGGAGCTGCAGATCAAGCCAGGTGAGGTACTGGACTGGAAACAGATCGGCGAACGGGTTCTCAAATGGGTGTATGGTGCGGATAAGGAAAAAATCGAAGAACAGGGATATGCCACCTGGCACAAACCCATCGAAGATGTCTACTGGCGGTGGGAGATCGATTCCCGGTGCCCGGTCTACATGGAATACCTGATCCATGACCGGCGGGCCCTGGAAAAGATTTTCGAGGAAACCGGTTTTGACTACAAAAAACTTGAAATGGATATGGATCAGTATACGCCCCTGCCCACCTGGTTCTGGCCGGAATCCCACAAAGACCTGGACAATGAGTATGATCTTCTGGCATTTTCTTACAGGGACATTCTGCACACCAATAACACCACGTTCCAGAACCCGTATGTGGATGAAGTTTCCCAAATGTGCCCGTATACTTTCACCATCACCCTGAACACCACCATGGCAAAGGAGCGGGGATTCAAGGACGGGGATATTATCTGGATCGAGAACAAATACGGGGTCACGGAAAAAGGGATTGTCAAGACCATGGAAGCCCAGAGCCCCAAGGTGATCGGTATTGCCGGCCAGGGCGGACTTTGGGCGGATGGACGGCCCATTGCCAAGGGCAAGGGCGCCAACTTCTGCAAGCTGCTGCCGTCAAAACTCAAATATTTCGACCCGGTTGCCGGTAACATGGAAACCGCGGTTGCCGTCAAGATATACAAAGCATAAACAGGAGGGTGACACCATGAACGATAAACACCAGGATTTAGTTGAAACCATGTTTCCGTCTGACGGCTCCGGGATCAAGCCTTATGAGTGGATGATCAGTCCCACCCGGCAGCGGCAGTGGATCGATGACAAAGGTATTTTCCTGTGGCTGGCCTTCTTTTTTTCCGAGATCGGGGCCGGCCTGTATTTCATATCTCTGTTTTACAGTTTTCGGCCCGGGATTGTGCTGGGCTGGCTCATCACCCTGGTGCTGGGGGGCGTGATCCACATGCTGTATCTGGGCAATCCCAAACGGGCCTGGCGCATGATCATGAAGCCCAATACTTCGGAACTTTCCCGGGGTATCTGGATCATCGGCGTTTTTGCACTCCTGGGGTTTCTGCAGATCATCACACCCGGGGGATTCAACATGGTATTTAATTTTATCATGGGAATTTTGTGCCTGCTGATTATTTCCCACGGGTTCGCCACCATGAACGTGATCCGTGCCCTGCCGGCATGGAATTCCACCATTGTACTGCCATTGTCCATTATTTCAGGTATCTGGATAGGTCATCAGCTGCTTCAGTTCATATTTGCCCTGTCCGGTAATGCACTGGTTGTCTCAGGCATGGAAGTCTGGGCGGCAACCTTTTTTCTGATCTATTTTCTGTGTATCCTGTTGTATGCATGGGGGACCTGGCACACCAGCGGGGCTGCCAAAGCATCCATCCGGAAAATGCTGGAGGGCGACCTGAAACGGATCACGTATATCGGCGTGGGTGTACTGGCCATCCTGGTGCCCCTGGTTTTTACGCTGATCATGTGGGGCGGCGACACCAACGGGTTTTTGATTTTTCTGCGCCTGGCATCGATTTGTGCAGGGGACCTTGCCATACGGTATCTGATCATGAAAAGTGCGGTGTATAACCCCTTGATTTGATAATGTAACATCTTACTGCAACACGGTTAACGGGCAGGGCGGTCATCTCATGACTTCCCTGCCCGTTTTTGTTTGCCGGCACCATTTTGTCCTGGATATTTGCCAAAACCATCCCGGGTTTTCGATTGTCAGCTGCATCACTGTGTCGCTAAACCGCCCCTGGTGGTGTCCTGTGCCCGGCCCGAGACCCTGCGGGGGCCTGGTTCCACGTGAATAATGAAATAAAGGGATACAATCTTTGACCGGAAGCATCCCGGCATATTGTACCAGGCCCCCTAATGGCTCTGACAATCCGTTCACAGGACACCATCAGGGGCTTTCCATTGCATCAACCCTGCTACAGCAAATATCCAGATTCAGCAGTTTGGAGTTGAAAAAATCTGACAAAGGATATAATGTCGCTATAAAATAGATATGGTATCATACAGGATGGCCCATTGACTGCCGGGCAGGAAGAAAATCCGGCGTTGGATTTTTTGTTTATTAATGATTGGGATGAAGTATGACAGATAACGACAAAGCAGACAATCCCCTGGAACCGGAAGAGATGAAACCGGAAGAGAAAAAAACAGCTCCCCAGGCCAGGGTGAAATTTGAGGTGTATGGGGAGGAGATGATTGAAAAAGAGGTCAAATCCTCAGGGAACAGCGGCAGGATTTATCTTCCGCCCAATTGGGTAGGTCACACAGTAAAAATCATTAAAGTTGAATAACAGGGAGGGTCCTGTGGAAGAAGTCATAATCAGAGAAATCCGCCTGGAAGATGCCCAGGCAATAGAAGATATCCGGGCGGCCATTTCCCAGCAAGATGCCAATGTTGATTTTTTGAAACTGGTGAAACAGCATGTTTCCGATGGGAATGGTGCCACCAGCCTGGTGGTGGAACTGAATAACAAAGTGGTGGGGTATATGATTTCCACTACATTGTATGCGGGATTCGGCATCCGGAAAAGCGCCTGGATAATGGCCATCGGCGTACATCCCGATTATATGGGCCAGGGCCTGGGTTTGAAACTTGCCAACCGCATCTGCGATCTCTACAGAGAAAAAGGGGTGACATCCATATATTCATCCGTGATGTGGGATTCCATTGATGTGCTGTCCTTTTTCAAGAAGCTCGGATTTAAACGCAGTGAATTTATCAACCTGAAAAAAGATCTCTAAGGGTTGGTATATCGGTTAATCCGGTAATATTGATCTCAAAATTTGTGCTGCCCATCCGTTAAAATAGGGGTTTTCCCCTATTGCTTTTTGTGTGCGTCTGTCCTAAAGATATGCTGATTCTTTTATGTGTTGACGGAGCAGCGGTTTGGAAGCAAAAGTATCCATAGATGTTTTGATGAAAATTGTCACATCCGGGGGCAGGGTCAAGACCGGTGTTGATGTTTACAATACCAATGGTGTCCTGCTTCTGGCAAGAGATGTATTCGTCAGTACATTGAAACCATTGGAGATAATTAAACAAAACGGCATTGGTTCGGTGCCTGTCAATACACAACTGCACGGCGCCCTTGTGGATGGCGATGGCAATGAAATCAGCCTGGATGCAGTAGGGAAGCCAGGCCCCAATACCATATCCGTTAATAAGTCAGCTGTGCCGGATATGGACTGCGTATTTCCTGCCGCCGCCACAAACGAAATTGAAGTGCGGCTGGTTGAAATTGAAGAAAAAAGAAGACAGGCTCTGCAGAAGCACGCAGCAGCAAAAAAATGCATCAAAAATGTACTGAAAAACATTCAGGAAACCGGCGGGCAATTTGATTATACAGAAGTTGAAAAAACCGTTTCGGACCTGACGGAGTTTTTGATCGTCGGCCAGAACCCATTTTCCTACCTTACCCAGGAAATTTTCTCATATGATGAGTATTTATACAACCATTCCATCAATGTCTGCGCCATTGGTACGGCCGTTCTAAACCGTTTCAACAAGCAGTTTTCCACGGTTGTCAATGACCATATCAGGGGCGGAGCCGGGGCTGACATATACAATCCTTTTGCACAGGATGGCCTCCAGAGTAACACCGGGTTCATCTGTTATTATCCCCATGAAATCGAGGATATCTCTCTGGGATTTTTCCTGCATGATATTGGCAAAACAATTGTCGCTGACCAGGTTCTTAACAAGAAAGGCCGGTTGACCGAAGATGAGTTCAATGAAGTAAAAAAACATTCCTATGAATACGGGAAACGCCTGATTGCAAAAAATCAGATCAGAAATGCCACTGTGCAAAATATTGTCTGCTACCACCATGCACCGCTCTATGCAGATGAAAGCAACTCCTATCCCATGGATGTCCATTACACAAAGGTGCCTGTTTATACCAGGATATGCAAACTGGCCGATATGTATGATGCCATGACATCCAGGCGCTGCTACAAAGAGGCAATCAATCCGGTTAATGTCGTAACCCGGATATTCCGAACCTATGCGAAAAAAGACCGCATGCTTCAGTATATCCTGCATGCATTTGTCAAAAGCATCGGTATCTATCCCCCAGGCAGTATAGTGTTTCTGCAGAACGGCCAGATGGCATATGTGCTGGAAAGCAATGGCCCGCTGGTACTGCCGTTCACGGATGAAAAAGGAAATACCCTGAAATATAAACCCGATCCTGTTATTGCAGATACCGGGGCTGAAAACAATTTATATGTAGTTGATAACCGGAAAAGCGTCCAGTCTCCCAAAGAGGTGTACAATTTTCTGCCACACTATTTGAGAAATTTTCTGGTAATGCAGTATTAAATTGAATACCTGCCTGCTGGCTGATCAGTTTTCGTCTGGTTACCGGCGTAAAGGTTTTGCCAATTGACCCTTGTGTCGTAATACCGGAACCTGATTGTAAAATCAGGACTAGATTCCCAGATAGGCTTTTTTCACATCTTCGTTGACCAGCAGGTTGGCACCGGTATCTGTCATGGTGATTTTGCCGGTTTCCATGACATACCCCCGGTGGGCCGCTTTCAGGGCCAGGTTGGCGTTCTGCTCCACAATAAAGATGGTGGTTTTGTTTTCCTGGTTGATTTTTCCGATAATCTTGAAGATCTGTTTCACAACAATGGGTGCCAGCCCCAGTGAAGGTTCATCAAGGAGCAGTACCTTGGGCCGGGACATGAGGGCCCGGGATATGGCCAGCATCTGCTGTTCTCCGCCGCTGAGGGTACCTCCGGCCTGGTTTCTCCGGTTGGCAAGGATGGGAAAGAGGTCATACACATAGTCCAGATCCTGTTTAATCTTTTCCGTATCATTGCGCAGGAACGCACCCATGTCCAGGTTTTCGGCAACCGTGAGGTAGGGGAATATCCTTCGGCCTTCCGGTACCTGGCAGATACCTTTTTTCACGATCTCATCCGGGGGCATATAGGTGATGTCTTCGCCGTTGAATTCGATACTGCCTTTTTTGGCCGGGACTATGCCGCAGGTGGTCATCAGGGTGGTGGATTTGCCTGCCCCGTTGGCGCCGATAAGCGAGATGACTTCGCCCTCTTCCACTGCAATGTCAATTCCCTTGAGGGCATGAATATTTCCGTAATAGGTATGTAGGTTGGTGAGCTTAAGCATCGTCAGAATCTTCTCCCAGGTAGGCTTTGATGACATCGGCATTGGATTTGATATCCTCAGGGGTACCTTCTGCAATTTTTTTGCCGTAATCCACCACATGTATCCAGTCGGAAAGGCTCATGACCAGTTTCATGTCATGTTCAATGAGCAGGATGGTCAGGTCCTCATTGTCCCGGAGCCAGAGGATCAGATCATCCAGTTCCTTTGTTTCCTGGGGGTTCATGCCGGCGGCAGGTTCATCCAGCAGCAGTAAAAAAGGATCCGTGGCAAGGGCCCTGGCGATCTCCAGACGTCTCTGGGCCCCGTAGGGCAGGTTGACCGCCATGTCGTTCACATATTGTTCCAGACCGATTTTTTCCAGAATTTCATAACTGTCTGTAACGGCTTTTTGTTCTTCATTCCGCTGGCTGGGGGGTTGCAGCATGGCTTTGATGATGCCCGAAGACAGTCGGCAGTGACGGCCGATCATCACATTTTCCAGCACGGTCATGCCGTGAAACAGCCTTATATTCTGAAAGGTTCTGGCAATACCCCGTTCGGTGACATAGTTGGGTTTAAGTCCCCGAAGACTCTGGACTTCTTTGCCGGGTGGCGCAATTTCCACCGATCCCTGTGTGGGTTCGTAAATGCCGGTGATGCAGTTGAAAAACGTGGTTTTTCCGGCGCCGTTGGGACCGATGAGCGCTGCAATCTGTCCTTTTTCAATGGAGATGCTCACATCATCCAGGGCTTTGAGACCCCCGAAGTTCATGGTGAGATTTTTAACGTTAAGTATGGGTTTGTTCATGTATCGATTTTTCCTGGACGTTAAATGTATACACTTTGCGGACACTCTTGATCAGTCCATCCGGCTTGAATACCATGACAATGACTTGAAGAGCTCCGAAGACCAGCATACGGTATTCAGCCACAGCCCGCAGGTATTCGGGTAAAAGGATCAGAACCAGAGCCCCGGCAATAACGCCTATGGCGGACCCCATGCCCCCGATCACCACTACGCACAAAATGGTGATGGATTCCCAGATGGTGAAGGACATGGGGTTGATATAGGAGGTTTTGGCAGCGAACACCACCCCGCCCATGGCAGCCCAGGTGGCCCCCAGTGCAAAGGCGGTGAGTTTGGTTTTGAATTTGTCTATGCCCATGGCCTGGCAGGCAATCTCGTCATCCCGCAGCGCAATCCAGGCCCTGCCGATTTTGGAGTTCTCCAGGCGGTTGACAAAGAAGATGGTCATGAGCACCAGGGCTATTACAATAAAATAGATATACACCATGGTGTTTTCCTGGTTGAACTGGTGCCCGAAGAACGTGGGTGCAGGAATGTCGCTTATGCCCCTGGGGCCGTTGGAAAAATCATCCCAGTTTTCCAGTACAATCCGTATGATCTCCCCGAATCCCAGGGTCACAATGGCCAGGTAGTCACCTCTCAGCCGCAGTACCGGATAGCCGAGCATGACCCCGAAAAGGGTTCCCAGAAGGGCGGAAATGGGCAGTACGACCCAGAAACTGAGCCCGAAATGCAGGTTCAAAAGGGCATAGGCATAGGCCCCCACCGCATAGAACGCCACATACCCCAGGTCCAGCAGGCCTGCCAGACCCACCACGATATTGAGTCCCAGTCCCAGCATCACATATACCAGAGCTGATATCATGATGGAGGTATGGTACATGGGAAACACAAACGGGTATGCTATGAAAAAGGCGGCCAGCAGTCCGAGAAAGGGCCTGCGGAACCGGTCGTTCTGCAGCAGTCTGTGAATCAGGGGGATGTCATCGTCAATCTCTTTTTTTTTCTGGGCTTCGTTCCGCCGTAAAAAATAGTTCCAGATCATGGATGCAAAAAAAGTGACAATCCCCACCCCAACCAGGTTTACCCATCTGAAATCAATGGTGTTCTGGATGGTGTTGACTTTTATGACCATGATGGGAAAAGTCAGTATCATGAACCAGAAGGCAATGATCAGTGATTGTTTGATTTGGTTTTTAATTGCCATAATATATACCCTAAATTCCCGGTTACACTTTCTGGGCATCGTGTTTGCCCAGAATACCGGATGGACGGAAAATCAGAATGATCACCAGGATGGTAAAGGCAAACACATCTTCGTACTCGCTATAGAAGTATCCGGTAAAATAGCTTTCAGAAATACCCAGTACCAGCGATCCCAGCACTGCACCCGGAATGGAACCAATACCGCCTAAAACAGCCGCAATAAAGGCTTTGAGACCCGCCAGAAATCCGATGTAGAAATTGATCTGGCCCACATGGCAGGCGATGAGTACACCGCCGATAGCCGCTGTGGCAGAGCCCACCACAAAGGTGGCGGAAATGACATTGTTGACGTTGATTCCCAGCAGGGCCGCCATGACCTTGTCCTGGGCCGTGGCCCGCATGGCTTTGCCGATGCGTGTGAACTTGATGAGCAGTCCCAGCAGGATCATGACAATCACCGTGGTAATGATGATGGTGATTTCCACAGAGGTGATGATGTGGGCAAAGGGCTCCCAGAATTTGAAATCCGGTATCAAGCTCTTGAAAGGCAGATAGTCCGGGGTCTGGGCCAGCATTACATAGTTTTGCAGAAACAGGCTCATGCCGATGGCCGATATCAGTGCAGACAGCCGGGGTGCGTTTCGCAGCGGCTTGTAGGCAATTTTTTCCACGGTAAATCCGTAGGCACAGGAATAGACAATGGCAAACACAAACGCCAGGATGACGATCACAGCGGTGTTCCATCCCCACATCCCCAGCACGCTGGCAACGATCAGTGCAGTCATGGCGCCGATCATGTATATTTCCCCATGGGCGAAGTTGATCAGCTGAATGATGCCGTATACCATGGTATAACCTAAGGCAATAAGGGCATAAATACTGCCCCGGGTTAAACCACCCAGAAACAGCTCAAAAAAATACATGGGGTCCATGAGAAGCTCCCGGAAGGTAAAAAAACCGATGATCCCGATGACAGCCAGACCCAGTAATATACTAATCCAACGCATGTTGATTTATCCTGAACGTCTTTAGTTTAAGGCAAACCCGCTGGTGATAAAAACAGGAGCACAAATCCGTCATGGATCTGGCTCCTGTTTTTTTTAAAGGCATGAATCGTTAATTAACCTGCTGGTATTTTCCGTCCATTACCCGGTATACGGAAAAACCCGCACCTACAATGTCACCCTTTTCATCAAATCCGATCTGGCCCATGGGAGAGTCCACAGTGATTTCGAACATGGCGGCCCGCATGGCATCATAGTCCACAGTGCCCGCTTTTTCTGCGGCAGCTGCCAGGGCCTGCATGCAGGTATAACCGGTAATGAAAAAAGTGCCGGGATCTTCCCCGTATTTTTTCTGGTGTTCTTTGGTCAACGCTTGATGCATGGGGTTGGAAGAGGTGTCGTTGGGGCCGGTGGCATAGACACCTTCCGCATATTTGCCGGCCAGGTTGGGCAGGTTGTCGCCATAGATGCCGTCAGCGCCCATGAAAAGGGTATCCACTCTTTTCTTTTTCAGCAGCTGAATGATTTTGGAGGCATCAGAATGGTATCCGCCCCACATGACGAGTTCCGCATCAGACCGTTTGATTTTCTGAACAATGGCAGTATAATCCATTGCACCGGTGGTGACCCCTTCGAACAGAACGATGTCAACATCGCCCATTTTTTCGAACTCAGCCTTGGCCAGTTCCATCTGTCCTTTGCCATAATCGCCCTTGTCATGAATCAGGGCCACTTTTTTTACTTTGAGTTCGTTTTTCGCAAATGCTGTCATCAAAGCAGCCTGGGCCCCGTCATTGGAAATGGTTCTGAAAAAATTGGGATGTTCTCCGGTCAAGGTCAGGTCATCATTGGTGGCGGAACTGGAAATAAGGATGATGTTGGCATCCTTGTATATCTTGTTGGCAGCGATGGTGGCCCCTGAGCAGACATGGCCCACAATCATCTGTGCGCCGTCCGATACCAGTTTGGTGGCCACGTTGACAGCGACTTCCGGTTTGCATACATCATCGCCCACCAGCAGTTCGACTTTCTTGCCCAGGATACCACCTTTGGCGTTGATGTCTTCAACAGCCATTTCAACCCCCCTGAGGGCGGAAATGCCATAGGGTGCCAAATCCCCGCTAAGGGCGCCGGCATTGGCGACTTTAATCGTGTCCTCGGCAAAGCCGGGCGCGGCAAAAAACATCATGGACAAAATTCCAACCGCTAAACCTTTGAAAAATGATTTCATGTTCTACTCCCTTTGTTTGGATTAAATTATTTGAACAGCATACCTACAATTTTAATTGTAAATTATATAACTATAATAAAGATGGGTGTTTTTAGTCAAGCAAAAAGTAATATCCGCTGTATCATGCCACCCTGGCCAGCTTTTCAAAATGGCAGGTGAAGTGGCGCAGAAACCGTGCCTGGTAAGTGATTTTATACCCGGGAATCTCTTGTCTGTTCTCCCATACCTCCCTGATCACCTCAATGAGATAATCAAAATGGCTCTGGGTATAGACCCGCCTGGGAAATGCCAGTCGCACCAACTCCAGGGGGGAAGCTGTTTCATTGCCGTTTTCATCATATGCCCCGAACATGACAGACCCCAGTTCCACGCCCCTTACACCGCCGTGTATATACAGGGCATTGACAATACCGATACCCGGGTATTGCAGGGGCGGGATATGGGGCAGCATTTTTTTTGCATCCAGAAATACGGCATGTCCCCCTGCCGGGCGGACAATGGGCACCCCGATCCCAATGAGGTTTTTGCTCAGGTATTGGACCGTTGCATGGCGGTAAACCTGGTAGTCATATTCCAGCGCCTCTTTCAGGCCTACGGCAATGGCTTCCAGGTCCCGGCCGGCAAGCCCTCCGTAAGTGGGAAATCCTTCCCTGATGATCAGCAGTGTGCGGAATTTTTCAGCCCAGTCATCGTTGTTGCAGATGAGAAAGCCGCCTATATTGGCCAGACCGTCTTTTTTGCAGCTCATGGTGGCGCCGTCTGCACAGGAGAATATCTCTCTGGCAATCTCCAGCAGGGAGCTGTTTTCATACCCGGGTTCCCGGTGTTTTATGAAGTAGGCATTTTCCGCAAACCGGCAGGCATCAATGACCAGGGGGATTCCGTGTTTGTGCAGCACTGCTTTGACGGCCCGGATATTTTTCATGGAAACCGGTTGTCCGCCGCCGGTGTTGTTGGTGACCGTGATCATGGCAAAGGGGATCTTTTTTTTGCCGTTGGCGGCAATACACTGTTCAAGTTTTTCAATGTCCATGTTTCCCTTGAAGGGGGAGGTGTCTGATGTATCCGTGCCCTCCGGGCACAGCAGGTTCACTGCCACCCCGCCCACATATTCAATATTGGCCCGGGTGGTGTCAAAGTGGGAGTTGTTGGGAATGATATCACCTTTGCGGATAAGGGTCTGGGCCAGGATGGCTTCGGCCGCCCGCCCCTGGTGGGTGGGAAACACATGCTTGATGCCGGTGATATCCTTGACAGTGGCTTGAAAATGTTTCCAGGACCGGCTGCCGGCATAGGATTCATCCCCAAGCATCATGGCTGCCCACTGCCGGGTGGACATGGCACCGGTGCCGGAGTCAGTGAGCAGGTCGATGCAGCAGTCTTCGGCATCCAGTAGAAATACGTTCTGATGGGCATCTGCCAGGGCCTGTATACGCTCTTCTTTGGAAATGATGTGGATGGGTTCCGTGGTCTTGATGCGGAAAGGTTCAATAATGGTTTTCATGCATGTCTCCGGAAAATGGCTTTATGGTTGGTCAAAACATAGCGTCAGTGTGACTTGTGTCGGTTGTACAATTATCATACCTTGTCAATGATGGTATCAAATAAGTGGTTCATCAGGATATATGTTCTCCTCTATATGCAAATATGCAAAAAATTTTTCCGGGATGGTCATCGTATAATGGCTTTCCGGTTTCTGGTCAGGGTATACAACAAACAGCGCAATTTCAAAAGAGGGGTTTTGGGTATGACAAAAAAGATTGAGAAAGATGTGTAAACAGTGTATGCCATTGGGCAAAATCATGAAAATTCATCTGGATGATTTGATCCATAAATTCAAGGTTGAATAGGAAAAAACAGTGAACAGTTATGAAAAACTGGCTGCCGTAAGACAGATGATGGCAGCCGAACAGATTGCTGCCCTGGTGGTACCCAGTGCAGATCCCCACCAGAGTGAATATGTCACCGGCCACTGGCAGGCAAGGGCGTGGCTTACCGGTTTTACAGGCTCTGCCGGGGTTGCTGTGGTCACGGCAGATAAGGCCATTCTCTGGACGGATTTCCGGTATTGGATCCAGGCCGGTACCCAGCTGCAGGGATCGGAATTTGCATTGTTCAAGTCTGGAGAGCCTGATATTCCTGAATTCCATGACTGGATTTTTGAGAACCTGTCCCAAAATGATGTGGTGGCCATTGACGGGCAGGTGATTTCCAGAAATCAGGAAAAAAAATTCAGGGGCATGTGGGACAGACGAAAGATCCGGTTGAGAACAGACCTGGATCTGGTGTCCAGGGTCTGGCAGAATCGGCCGCCCATGCCGGCCACAAGGGCCTGGGATTTTTCCACCCGGTTTGCCGGGCAGACCCGGGTGGAAAAAATTCAAAAGATCCGGGATGCCATGGGTGTATCCGCAGCCCAGTGGTATGTCATGACCGGCCTGGAAGACATTGCATGGACCTTTAATCTGCGGGGATCAGATGTCCCCAACAACCCGGTGAATATCGCTTTTGCCCTCATGGGCCTGGAACATACGCAGCTGTTTATCCATCCGGACAAGGTGGATAAAGAACTTGCAGCTGTTCTGGCTGCAGATGGTGTCCGGTTGTCTGCATACAATGACATTTTTGTTGCCCTGGAAAAGCTGCCGGGCAATGCCTGTGTGCTGCAGGATCCGGACATGGTTTCAGCGGCAGTTTTTTCTGCTGTCAACCCGGCCTGCCGCATCATAGAAAAAACAGGTCCTGCAACAAAATTGAAGGCGGTGAAAAATGCGGTACAGATACAGCATCTGCGGGATACCGCTGTCAAGGACGGGGTCGCGGTTACCCGGTTTCTGCACTGGATAGCCACCCGGGCACCCAAAGGAACAGTGTCGGAAATCAGTGCAGAAGAACACCTGTTTGATCTGCGCAGCCGGCAGGCCGATTTTGTGGAAAACAGCTTTGATCCTATCATGGCCTATGGCCCGCATTCTGCCATGTGCCACTATAGAGCCACCAAAGAAACCGATGTTCAGGTTCAGAACACCGGCATGTTTTTGACCGATTCCGGCGGCAATTACCTGACCGGCACAACCGATATCACCCGCACCATCTGCATGGGCAGCCCGACGTCCCGGCAGATTCAGGATTATACCCTGGTGCTCAAAGGGCATATTGCCGTGGCTGAAGCCTGTTTTCCCCAAGGCACCAAAGGGTTCCAGATCGACACCCTGGCCCGGCAGTTTTTGTGGCAGCGGGGCATGAATTTCGGCCATGGCACCGGCCATGGGGTGGGATTTTTCCTGTGCGTCCATGAAGGCCCTGCCAGGATCAGCCCCCATCCTGTGGACGTGGCCCTGGAACCTGGGATGCTGCTGACCAATGAGCCCGGGGTGTACCGGGAGGGAGCATACGGCATCCGTTTAGAGAACATGGTGCTGGTGACAAAATCCGAAAATACGGCATTCGGTGCCTTTCTGGCCTTTGAAAACCTCACCTGGTGCCATTTTGAACGCGACCTTGTGGACACGGCTTTACTTACACCAGCGGAAACCCGGTGGCTTAACCAGTATCACCAGCAGGTATTTGACATCCTTTCTCCCCATCTGGCGCCTGAAACAGCATCCTGGCTTGGGAGTAAAACCGCGCCCCTGTGATCAAAGATCATGACCAATTACTCAACTGTCATGTAACGTGTTGTTTTTGCAGGTTATGGCGTGATTTGTCTGACTGGGAAGATGGATTTTTTCAATGGATTTGAGATATTTCTGGTAAGTGGTCAGGTAAAAAGACAATGGCCGGGAAAAATGTTTTCCCAGGATGCCGTCCACAAACAACCTGCTGATAAACTGTTCGTGCTCCAGCATTTTTTGCGCCTGGAAAAAAATGGTTCTTTCTTCAGGGGTCAGCTGTGAAACCATCTCCACAATGGTCATTCTTCCTCTTGGCAGATACATCCAGAAGTAAAACAGATCCAGAGAATGGATAATGACCATGACAGCAAGGTCCTTTGCTTCAGCGTTCCTGCCGGCAAAAAGGGTTTCCGGTTTTTCCAGAATTTTGAGCTCTTCGGTTTCAGGAAACAGCATTTCCAGTTTCGCATAGGTGGCAAACAGATCTGAAAACTTCTTGTTAACATCCCGCTTCCGCAGTTTCAGATTCTGGAACCGGTCCACTGTGCCTTCTATCATGCCTGCAACGGTATCTGAAGCTGCCTTGGAAATGATTGCCGCCCATGTCTGCAACACCGTGTTAATTGACGGGACATTGAAAAAAGACAATATCATTCCGATAGCCATATTAAATGCCAGTGCAACCGGTATGGAAAGAATACTTCTGAAAAAATTTCCGGTTACCATGGCTTTGGGAAGCCCGCGAAAGGCATTATGGGCTGACAGGTATATGCCGTTGGCAAAGGCCATTACCGTATACAATACAAACGGGCTGGTCTGCATATTGATGCCAAGGGTGTTGTCAAGCAGTACGGTCTTGATCAGAAAATCCAGAAGGGGTACGGAAAATCCTGTGAAAAAAAGGGCATCCGTCAATCTGTCCCAGCTGACATAATTGTTCCATTTGATCAATGAGGACCTTTTAATACCCCCGCCGCCGAGAACCGACTGCAGGATAACCCTGAAGCCGGTAATGCCGAACCAGAGGAATGCTCCGAACCAGGCCAGGAGCCACCAGTCTTTGGTGAGAAAAAAGCAGACAAATGCCGGGACAAACCCCATAAAGATTTTAAGACCGTTTTTAACCCTCGAGTTGAGGTTTTGCCATGATGTCTGGATATCCTTTTTTGGGGGGTCAGAAAGATCAAGGCTGAGATCATTTCTGGTCCGCCGCTGGATACCCCCAAGGGTAACGATATTTCCTTTTTTTTTCATGTCCAGAACAAAGGATTCAAACACCCACTCTTTTTTTTTCACAAACATGATCTGATCAAGGCCGGGCAGCCATTGTAAAACAGCCAGTATCCATGTGAAAACCGGATGCATGTTTTCCCGGGAAAAGGCGGTCATGCGCTGGTTTACACTGATGTTTGCCGGAAGTATCAATCTGTCTCCGGAAGAAAGGTGAATTTTTTTCCGGGACCGGTAGGGAAGTGTTGTGACAATGCCGAATCCCATGCCGTAGGCCTGGTGCGCCTTTCCTGTTGAATCACTGCCGATTCTGGATTTGATGGGATATGCCGCATACATGTTTTTGAGGGCATTGATATCATAAAGAATATTGAAAAGCTTTTTCAACCGGGCTGACCTGTCCGGATAGTCAGTTTTTTCCACACAGGATATTATCTGGCGGACCGACCGCTTCAATTTCAAAACGCTGCCGCCGTTAATTGCTTTTTGCAGTTCATTGATGGAAAAGACATGGTCTGTTTTTCCAGAAACAAACTCTTTTAAATTAATGATTTCAAGGCGGGTGACCAGTCCCTTTGATTCATACAGAATTTCAAGCACATCTTCTGGAAGCAGCTTGCCCAGCTTGAGGGTGAGGCGAAAATCATAGTGCAGCTGTCCAATGGTTTCCAAAAAAAGGGTATGGGTCAGTTTCATTCGGTCAGGAATTTGTGACATGCCATTTTCAGCAGATGGTGTAAAAATGTCAGGGTGTTGTTCAGGGTGCAGATAGGTCTCAATGATATCCCTGGCACTGAAACAATCCATTTTTTCTATCCGGGCTTTAATCTGTTCCTGTTGTTCAGCATCTGATCGGCTGAATATTTCATGGAGTTCTTCAAGGCGTTTTTTCATGGCCTGAACAGCCATTTTGTGGATAAATTCTGCAAGATGGGGAACAGACGGCTGGCCAGGAGATGAAAACTGTAAAAATTCATCCGGGCTGAGGGCCGGCATTGTAATATCCAGTTCCCGGCACATATCATTCAGATGCATCTCATTGAAGGTTTTCAAAAGTCCGAGAACATGTTTTTTCTGAAATTGCAGTACTTCCTTTCCCTGCTCCATGAATTTCACCGCATGGGGTTCCGCAAGGAAACACAAAAATGCTTCTGCATCAGCAAGGCCCCGGGCAACCCAGATAAATGAAATATAGTGGTCCCGGTACCTGGCTTTAAATTCAATGCCGATGCGCAGATCAATTTCCATTATTTTTGCGGCTTCAATGAGTTCAATGGCAAACCTGGGTTCAATATAATGGTAATATATCACCCGCAGTCTGCGGATGCCTTTTATCCATGCATCCATGATCAGGTGGGTGGGGGATTTTCTTCCGGATGTATTTGCATCATGCACATGGTCATCAAATGTAACCTGGTTCCACTCTTCGGGCATTTCCAGCAGGTGGTAATGTGAGAGCTGTTTGCGTATTATCCTGGGTTTGCCGAATGCAGCCAGCCTGAAATTATGGGCCAGCTGCAGCTGGCGGATATGCTTGCCTTTGGCCCGCACCAGCTCCTTCATGATCTGCAAAAGCACCCGGGCTGTGTTTTTGGGCATGGGACCTTCAGCTGTATCAAGCACCTCATCTTTCAGCGCCTTGAGTGCTGCCAGACGGTTTTCAATGCCCCCCCTCTCCATGGATTCCAGCAGGTTGACAATGGCATAGGCTGTGTGAATCCCTTTTGACTCAGCCAGTTCTTTGACGCCCAGCGGGTGGAAAAAAGGGTAATACAGTTTTCGAATATACCCCAGTCTGGCATCTGCATCATAAACAGAATTGACAATTCTGATCAGGTCATGGTCGCGCTGGTCGAAAAATATGGGTTTTATGGCCAATGTGTTCAAATATTCCTGAAAATTTGTGTGTTGCGTATTAAAACAAAGGGTTCATATGAAAGCCATCAACCATCATTACTTAGCTAA
>JAZBPL010000229.1:0-8914 GCA_036351635.1 Desulfotignum sp. | reverse complement strand
TGCATTGTTCACAGCGAAGCTGTGCGCAGGGGCGCTGCAAACACATTTATCATCGGCGACATGCCGTTTTTGTCCTACCAGGTCAGTGTGCCGGATGCGGTGCGCAATGCCGGCCGGTTTCACAAAGAGGCTGGTGTGGATGCCATCAAGCTCGAAGGCGGCAAGCGGGTATGTCCCCAGATCCAGGCCATTGCCGACGGCGGCATGCTGGTCATGGGCCATATCGGCCTGACACCCCAGAGTTCCGGGCAGCTGGGGGGATTCAAGGCCCAGGGCAGAACCGCTGAAGCTGCCGCTGAACTCATTTCCGATGCCAAATCCATCCAGGAATCCGGGGCCTTTGCCCTGCTGGTGGAGGCTGTTCCCCCGGAGGTGTGTCAGATCATCACAGACACCCTGACGATTCCGGTATACAGCATCGGGGCCGGGATTGATGCCGACGGCCAGCTCATGATCTCATCTGATGTGGCCGGGGTGTTCCAGGCATTTACCCCGAAGTTTGTCAAAAAATATGAAAACCTGGGGGAAAAAACCATCCAGGCCTTTTCCGCATACCGGCAGGATGTACTGGAGAAAAAATTTCCCGCACCAGAGCATACCTATAAAATGAAAGAAGGCGAACTGGCCAGACTGAAAACACTTTTACAGCAAGGATAATAAAAATGAGCGACGTATTGAACAAGATCAGAGATTTCATGGAAAAACAGGGGGTTCCTGGACGGGATGGATATGATCTGGCAGCATCCGGCAAGGCCTTTGCCGACGGGGCCAATTTCAGAATTGAAATTGCCGGTGTGGAACGGGCCACCACCATGGCAGCAATGATCAAGGAAGCTGACCGCAGAAATATCGTGATCCACCGGGCTATTGCCGCGGTGGGCGGCTCCACCTACTGCGATTTTGCCGAACTCAAGGACATGGCCCAGATGGCAAAAGACGCCCGGATTGAAGTTATCATGACCGTGGGCCACCGCAAGGGATGGGATACCGGCGCCAAGGAGATGACGACCAGTGAAGGACAGATGCAGGGGTTCCGCCTCAGAGGATCCGATAATATCTCATTTCACATTGCTGATATCATGCGCAACATCGAGGCCGGGTTCCGGGGGTTTCTGGTGTATGACGAAGGGGTGCTGTTTCTCCTCAACAAGATGCGGGAACAGGGCCTGATCCCCAAAGAGACCATATTCAAGTTTTCCGTGTTCGGCGGATACTGCTCCGCTGCCGGCGCCAAGGTCGTTGAAAGCATGGGGGCCAACTCTCTTAACCCCATTTCCGATGTATCCCTGCCCATTTTGTCATCCATCAGAAAGGCAGTTAACATTCCTCTGGATATTTACACCATTATCGTGAATTCCTTTGGCGGAAACTTCAGGGGGTATGAATGTCCGGAAATTGCAAAAGTGGCGTCTCCGTGCTATTTTAAATTCGAGCCCGGCACCTCGGAAGGTGATATTTACATGCCCTGGGTGACAGAAGCGTGGCATGCCGGTTTTATCAAGGAAAAAGTGAAGATCGCCGCCATTGTGATGGAACTGATGGAACGGCATGCACCGGAGATGAAAACATCTGCCAAAGGTGCCAAAGATCTGGTTTTAACCAAACCCTGAACCATAGCAGGACACCAGTCATGGATATAGAAAAATTATTTGCAGCAAGAAACCAGGGGGTGGAATGGTCCGGCATCCGCATCATGTTTGCCATGGCAGACAAGATCGACGGTGTGGTGAACTTAGGAATCGGCCAGCCGGATTTCGACACCCCGGAACATATCCGGGATGCGGCCAAATCCGCTTTAGACCAAGGATTCACGCGATACCCCCCGGCCAGCGGATTTACCGACCTCAAAGAAGCTGTGGCAAGAAAACTGGCCAAAGAAAACAAGATCCAGGCAGACCCGGACGGGGAAATCTTTATCTCCGTGGGCGCCATGCAGGGGATCTTCAACATCATGCTCCATCTGCTGAATAAAGGGGATGAGGTGCTGGTGGTGGATCCGGGATATGATTATTACTCCCAGATCCGGCTGTTCGGCGGGGTACCGGTGCGCATTGCCGCCAGAGAGCAAAACCGGTTCAAGATCGACCCCGAAGAGGTGGCACAGGCCATCACCCCGAAGACCAAGGCATTTATCCTCAACACCCCCTCCAACCCCACCGGCGCCATCTTTGACAGGGATATCCTGGAACAGGTGGCAGCCATATGTCAGAAACATGGTATCATTGTCATTTCCGACGAGCCTTATGAACACATTCTGTTCGACGGCAACAACCATGTATCCATCGGCAGCCTGGACGGGATGCAGGACCTGACAGTTTCCATCTACACCCTGTCCAAATCCTATGCCATGACCGGGTGGCGGGTGGGGTATGTGGCGGCCCACAAAGCCATTATTGCCGAAATGGAAAAGCTCATGGAGCACATGGTATCCGGGGTCACCAGTGTGGCCCAGCGGGCAGCCCTGGCCGCCATTACCGGATCCCAGGCGTGTGTAAAACAGATGGTGGAACGGTATGCCAAACGCAGGGATCTTGTGGTTGACGGATTGAACAGCATCAAGGGTATCTCCTGCATCACACCGGAATCCACGTTCTACGCCTTTGCCAACATCTCATCATTTGGCATGTCATCCTGGGAGTTTGCCCGGCACATGGTGGAAAACCACCAGGTGGCCATGGTACCGGGATCCATTTTCGGTGAAAACGGCGAAGGGTTTGTAAGGATCTCCTTTGCCACAAGTTCTGCAAATCTGGAAGAGGCATTAAAACGCATAGAAAAAGGAGTGACAAGATGACGTTGTTCTCCCGGGCCGAATATATGGACCGCATCACAAGGACCAAGGCAGCCATGGCAGACCATGGCATGGACCTGCTGGTGGTGTGTGACCCGGCCAACATGAACTATCTCACCGGATATGACGGCTGGTCCTTTTATGTGCCCCAGGCAGTTCTGGTGATCGATGACCAGGCGGAACCGGTATGGATCGGCCGGAACATGGATCTCAACGGGGCGGTGCATACCGCGTTTATTAGAAAAGAAAACATGATCGGGTACCCGGATGACTATGTCCAGTCCCCGGTCAAGCACCCCATGAACTTTGTGGCCGACTTTATCAAACAAAAGGGGTGGGACAAAAAAAACGTGGGCGTGGAAACCGATGCCTATTACTACACAGCCAGAAGTGATGCGGAACTGAAAAAAACCCTGGGCAAAGACACACTGACAGATGCGAATCTGCTGGTGAACTGGGTGCGCATCATCAAGTCTGAAGCAGAGATAGCCCTGATGAGCCAAGCAGGCAAAATTGCGGAAAAGGTGATGGCCTCGGCATTGGAAAATCTGGTGCCCGGCCGGCGGGAATGCGATGCCGTGGCTGCGGTGTTACAGGCCCAGGCATCGGGCACCCGGCAGTTCGGCGGTGATTACCCGGCCATCGTGCCCATGATGCCCACAGGGGAGAAAACCTCTGCCCCCCACCTGACCTGGACCGATGATCCCTACCAGGCCAACCAGGCCGTTAACCTGGAGCTGGCCGGATGCCGGCACCGGTACCACTGCCCCATTGCCCGCACCGCGTTTCTGGGACCCAAACCGCCGCAGAAACTGTCGGATCTGGCAGACATCACTGTGGAGGGATTGAACCTGACCCTGGACACCATCACACCGGGCATGACCGGCGAAGATGTGGAGCGGGTATGGCGGGAACACATCGCAAAAAAAGGGTTTGAAAAAGAATCGCGCATCGGCTATTCCATGGGCCTGAACTATCCGCCGGACTGGGGGGAGCACACAGCCAGCCTGCGGCCCGGAGACAAAACCGTTCTGGCACCGGGCATGACCTTTCACATGATTCTGGGCATGTGGATGGACAATTTCGGGTTTGAGTGCTCGGAATCCTTCCGGGTCACAGCCACTGGTACCGAAACCTTTGCCACGTTTGACCGCAAACTGTTCGTCATCAGTTAAAAGGCACTTTCATGACTCAGGACCCGGCAAATAAGGCATGGATAGACCAGGAGATCACAAAACTGGAACCGGAAATCATCCGGTTGTACCGGCATTTTCACCAGCACCCGGAACCGGGGTTCAAGGAGTTCCAGACCGCTGCGTTCATCGAAACCTATCTGACTGACCTGGGTCTCGCCCCTTTCCGGGTGGCCGGCACCGGTGTTGTGGCCGTGCTGGACTCAGGACGGCCAGGCCCCACCCTGATGCTCAGGGCCGACATGGATGCCCTGCCTGTTACCGAAACCACCGGCCTTTCCTATGCATCCCAGAACCCCGGAGTGATGCATGCCTGCGGCCACGACGCCCACATGGCCATGCTCCTGGCAGCGGCCAGCGTGCTTTGCCGGCACAAGGATGCCTTTTTGGGCCGGATCAAGCTGGTATTCCAGCCCAATGAAGAAGTGGCCGGCGCCATTCACATGATCCACCAGGGGGTCCTGGAAAACCCGGCAGTGGATGCAGCCATGGGCATTCACATCTGGAGCCAGATCCCTTCGGGCCGGGTGGGCATTTCTTCGGGCACGGTCATGGGGGGCCTGGATGTATTTAAAATCAGAATCACCGGCAAAGGCGGCCACACCGGATATCCCCACAAGGCTGTGGACCCGGTAATTGCCGCCGCCGGCATGATCCAGGCGGTCCAGGCGGTCCAGACCCGGCAAATAGATGCGCAGGAACCCTGCGTCATCATGTTCGGCAAAATTTCAGCCGGAGAAAAAGCCAATATCATCCCTTCCCATGTGGACCTGGAGGGCACCATCCGTTTTCTGCATGCCGCACCTGAAGACAGCCCGGAAAACCCCACCAGGAAATTCATCCGCATCTGCAACCATATCTGTGATGCCCACCTGTGCACCTGCAAAATTGACATTGACCATGAAAACATCCCGCTGGTCAATGACGATGCCATGGTACTGCTGGCCCAAAAAACAGCCGTTCAGGTGTTCGGCAGCCCGGATGTTATTGTGCCTGCCCGGTATATTCCCAGTGAAGATTTCAGTGAATTCACATCCCGGGTACCCGGGGTGTTTGTATTTTTGGGATGTGCAGACCCTGAAAAAGGAACAGATATCCCCCACCATAACCCGGGATTCAAAATCGATGAATCCATACTCAAGAAAGGAGCGGCATTACATGTCCATGGGGCCTTAGCTTATCTGAAAAGATAGAGGCGCTCTGCGGCACTTTTATCATAATTGTATACCATACATAAAAAAGGAGAACGCCATGAAACAGACACTTTCCAAACTGGCAATCATTTTTCTGGCAGGTATTTTCTGCCTGACCGCATCCCAGGCCTGGGCTGCCAACTATACAGGCAAACCCATCAAGGCAAAACTGGCATCAGAAGAACTTGAAGGCGATTTTATGACCGTGTGGGCCAGAAATTTTTCAGATCACATGAAAAAATGGTCTGATGACAAAATTGACATAAATGTCTACCCTTACGGCACCCTGGGAGCCCTCGGCGATATCAATGAACTGGCCCAGATGGGAGTGGTGGAATACGTATTTTCCGATTATGCGTGGATCTCTGCCTTTGTTCCCCAGGCCCAGGTTTTGGCCCTCAACTACATCTTTCCCACAGAAGACGTTCCTGAAACCATTGACTGGATCGTACGCAACGGAGAATTTTTCCCCCTGCTGGAAAAAGCCTTCCGGAAAAACGGGCTGGTGCCCCTGGCGGTCATGTTTGAAGGATGGCAATGGGTAACCTCCAACAAGAAGATCACCTCTCTTTCAGACCTCAAAGGGCAGAAACTGCGGGTCATGTCCTCAAAACTGCTGGTGGAAGACTACAAAGCCTATGGTGCCGTTCCCACCCCCATGGATTACGGCGAGGTATACTCCGGTCTGCAGATGGGGCTCATTGACGGGCAGGTCAATCCTTTGTTCGCCATTAACAGCATGAAATTCTATGAAGTGCAAAAATACTGCACCCAGCTCAAGAGTGAACCTTTTTTGGGTATCCCCACCGTGAACCAGGAATTTTTCGACAGCCTGCCCCAAAATGTCCAGGATGAAATGAAACGCTTCTGGGTGGATGCCATTATTCCGGCGGGTAAATGGATCATGGAAAAAAATGCCGCAGACAAGGAAAAGATGCTGGCAGCCAAACCCGAACTGGAATTCAATGTGCTGGATGATGCCGCCATCGCCGAATTCAAGGCCGCGGCCCAAACCGTATATCCCAAATTCACCGAAATTGGCGGGGAAGGGGCTGATGAGATTCTGGCAGCCCTGCTCAAGGATGTGGAAAATGCCAAAAAAGCCCTGAAATAAAACTTACGAAAGGCAGCCCTGTCAACCGGGGCTGCCCCGTACCTTAACACCAGAGGCACACCATGAACCCTTTGCAACAAAAACCCGCCCGGACCCGGCTCCAGCAGATCAACCATATTATCGGGGTTCTGGTCAACGGGCTGGAGGTCTCCATCCTGGTATCCTGCGTGGCTGCCCTGGCCATTCTTCTCATGGCCAATGTGTTTGCCCGCACCTTTTTTCAAAGTCTGTATTTTGCAGAAGAAGTCTCCATGTTTCTGGTCATGCTCATCACCTTTACCGGGGTGAGCTACGGGGTGAGAAAAGCCCGCCACATCCGCATGGGGGCATTTTTAGATGCCATGCCCCCGAAAATGGAAAAAACCTTTATCATGATCATCTGCCTTGTTTCTGCCGTTGTCATGGGCATCATGTGCATCTCTTCCTGGGATTACCTGATGAATGCCATGTCCAGGGGACACATGACACCGGCGCTGCGGGTGCCCAAATGGACTTTTTATGTGATTATGCCCATTGGTTTCGGCCTGGCCGGCATCCAGTATTTTCGCACCATCATCAAAAATTTCACGGAACCCGATCCCTGGCAGTCTCCGGACCAGCAAAGCGAATATGAAGATGAAATCACAGGAGGACCATAAACCATGATGCTTTTCGGACTAAGTCTCCTGATCATGCTGTTATTCGGTTTTCCCTTCATGGTCACCCTGCTGGGATCTTTGATTCTCTATATCGCTGTGTACATGCCCGAAATGGCCCCAAGAATGCTGGTCACCATGGTCCAGCAGGTCATCACCGGGGTCACCCCGCCGGCCCTGGTCTGCGTGCCCATGTTTATTCTGTCAGCATCCATTATCACCTCCGGGGAATCGGCGTTTCGACTGATCCGCATGATCAAGGTGTTTGTGGGCCATCTGCCCGGGGGCCTGCCCATCACCACCAACGCATCCTGCACCCTGTTCGGGGCGGTCTCCGGATCCACCCAGGCCACGGTGGCCGCCATCGGCGGCACCATGCGGCCCATGCTCCTGGATGCCGGCTATAAAAGCTCCTTTACCCTGGGGCTGATCATCAATTCCAGTGACATTGCCTTTCTCATTCCCCCCAGTATCGGGTTCATCGTATACGGGGTTGCCACCTCCACCTCCATCGGCATGCTGTTTCTCGCAGGTATTCTGCCGGGGTTGATGATACTGGTGATGTTCTCCATCTACTGCTATTTTTATTCAAAAATCAACAATGTGGGGACCCTGCCCAAAGCAACCACTGCCGAACGGATCGATGCCATCAAAGGGGGCCTGCCGGTAATGGGATTTCCCTTGATCATTGTCGGCGGTATTTACACCGGGATTTTCAGTCCTACGGAAGCGGCGGCTGCCGCAGTTTTTTACGCCCTGGTCCTTGAAACCATTATTTACAAAAGCCTGACCTTTGAACGGATTCTGGATGCCTTTCTCCAGACAGGGGTGATCACCGGGGTGGTATTCATCCTGGTGGGGGCGGGCCAGGCATTTTCCTTTCTCATTGGATTTCTCCAGCTGCCGGACCAGTTTCTGCCCCCGCTGTTCGGCACCGATCCCTCCATGCTCCGGGTGATCACCATCGTGGTGGTGGTATATTTTGTGGCCTGCATGTTTGTGGACCCCATTGTGGCTATCTTTATTTTAAGCCCTATATTCCAGCCCTATGTGGTGGGTGCCGGTGTGGACCCTATTCTGCTGGGCACCCTGGTTACCCTCCAGGCAGCCATCGGATCCGCCACCCCGCCGTTCGGGTGTGACATCTTCACGGCCCAGCTTATTTTCCGGCGGCCCTACCTGGAAGTCATCGGCCATGCCCTGCCATTTTTGCTCATCCTGATTCTGGCCACAGCACTGCTCATCACCTTTCCCCAGATCGCGTTGTTTTTGCCCAGCCTGGCCATGGGGGGATAACCAAAAAACAGGTAACCGCCGGAGATCAGATGAAATACACCATCAAAAATCAGCAGGTATCCTATGGGGAAGCCATGGGCATCCTGCTGCTGGACTCGGTCATCCCGTTTATTCCGGGAGATGTGGCCAATGCCACCACCTATGACTTTCCCGTGCGGTTCAAAAAAATACCCGGGTTCAGCGTGGCCCGGGCCGTGGGCAAAGACGACACCGTTTATGAAGATCTTCTGACGGCAGCCCGGGATCTGGCTGCCAACGGGGTCAGGGCCGTCACAGGCGACTGCGGATTCATGGCCCTGCACCAGCAGCGATTGCAGCAGGATCTGGGGCTGCCGGTGTTTCTCTCTTCCCTGCTCCAGATTCCCTTTATCCGGCGCCTGGTACCGGCTGGGTCCGGCATCGGCATTATCACCGCCGGCAGCCGCAGCCTGACCCCGTCATTTTTAGAAGCCATCAAGATATCCCCCGGCCCGGACCTGGTGATCCAGGGCCTGGAAGCCTGCCCGGAATTTGCCTCTGCCGTTCTGGCGGAAAAAGGCAGCCTGGATGCGGATAAAATCCAGTATGAGGTAACGGCAGCTGCCCTGAATCTTCGGACACAGGGAGTGGGGGCGATCTTACTGGAATGCAGCGTATTACCCCCCTATGCCCGGGCCGTACACCAGGTCACCGGCCTGCCGGTGTTTGATTAC
>JAZBPL010000228.1:0-2699 GCA_036351635.1 Desulfotignum sp. | reverse complement strand
GACACAGGCGGCTTTGCAATATCAAAATGGACATCGATTTTCAGGCCGTTCTGTTTCATGTAGGGGGCCAGGTGAATCTTGCAGGATATTTCTCCGTCATCAGAACCATAGCCCAGGTCAAGCAGAACATGATGGATTTTCAACAGATCTCGCTGCCTTGCAAGCAGATCGACATCTCCCATTGGCCGCAGGGCAATGTTACCATAAACGTTGTCGGCAAGGTGCGCCCCTTTTAAAAGGATTACGTTGATGCCAATGGCGTTCAGCGCTGCCAGTACAATCGACAGTTCATGATAGATTCGAGTATTCCGGGCGGCGGAAAGATAATACATCCGCTGCATCTTTTCCCGGACCGGTGCAGGGATATCGACCTCGGAAAACAGGGGTTTCAGCGTGTGAAACAAGATAGGAACCACGCCATGACGCATGGCCACCGCAAGGATAACTTCCCAGTCCTTTGCGGTAAAACTTCTGATACGGTCCAGCTTTACCGCGGTGTCCTGCTTTTTCAAGCAGTCCAGCAGCATTCGGTCTCGTTCTTCCATGAACCGCACTCTCTGATTGGTGTTCAAACGCGTCCCTTTATATTGTTAGTCTGTCTTCTTGACCAGGTAGCCTTTTCCCATGACAAGCGCAGCGACTGCCGTGAAAACCAGGGCGTTGGCCGGAATCCGTAGATTCCCATCGGAAAGGCTGTGGATAAGAATAGCCACTGCGGCGGTCATGCCGCCTAAAGCGATACCCAAAGTCTGGCGGCTGCGGCTCTTGATTTTGGCAAACCCGGCCCTGAAAAACAAAAACAGCAGCCACAGCAACAGAGGAACAAAAAGGATGCCCGCATCCGCCACAAACTGCAAGTAGTCGTTGTGGGCGTATCGCGGCAACGCCCTTAGCCCCGGCATCTGGTATGGGGGAAACGCCACCGTAAAGGTTCCGGGTCCTGTGCCGGCGGGCCAGTTGTTCGCAATCAGCCGCCAAGTGCCTTCCCAATAAGTGAGCCGCCCGGCGATGTTGTCTTTCATCTCGCCCTGGGTCAGGGTGACGGCCCGCTCCGCCACCGGTGTGCTGACGACAATCACCACCGTCAGGATCACGGAACCGGCCGCAAGGATACCCACCATCCGTTTGTGAGGAAAGCCCTTTTTCAACAGCAGGACCCCGGACATGAAGATTAAAGCACCGGCCGTGGCAGCCCAGCCCCCCCGGGACAGGGTCAGCGACTGGCAGAGAATAAGAAAAAGGGACAGCCCGATCATGCCGAGACGCGCCTCCAGAGACTGGGACCGGATCAGGAACAGACACAGCATCAAGGGAATCGCCATCTCAAGTAACCCGGCCATGTGGTTGCGGTTCACGTACGCGCCGGTCAGGGATTTGGGACCACGCTCCCCGAACAGTTCCGCCGTATAATCCCACCAGGGGAACACCAGCACATCAAAGCGTTTCAGCAGGCCTATCAGACCCAGCGTCACCGCGGTCCACACGATCACCCAGACCAGGATCCGCTGTTCCTGCCGGGAACGCACCGTCAATATCACCAGAAAGAAAAAGCCCAGGTAGGTGCCCAGCATCAGCAGACCTTCCACCGCAAGGGCTGGATGGGGAGACAGGGCAGCTGAGCCGATTGCCAGGGCTGCACACGGCATCGCCACCAACAGACCCAGCTGCCGGACCGTATATCCTTTTGGAATTCGTTTGCCGGTATCTTTTTTCCTGACATCGGGTTCTTGAGCTGCCTTTACCTCACTTGACCCCCCTGGCGTTACGGGCCGTTCCCGCAGCAGCGACTCCACCACCAGCCCGATCCCCCCCAGTGCCACCATGGCCAGAATCACGGTCTGGGCCCAGGCATGCACCGATCCCCGCATCAAAGGCGATACGGCAATCAACAGGCACACGATGATAAATACCGGATTTTTCATACCAAATGTTGTCTTCACTTGCTTCTGGCCCCCCGGATAACGATGTTCACAAAAGCTTTCCAGAAATAGACCATCTGTGTCCGGACGGGACTGGCCAGAAAAGCCTGAATGTAGCGCCGCTCCGATTCGCAGATCTGTTCGAATGTTTGGGGCAGGTCTGCATAGAAGGGGGGCACCAGCCCTGGCCGGACCTTTTTGCGCAGCATCTGAAGCTCTTTGTCATACATGCTCAGATACTGAAAACTCAAAGGCCGTACCCCCACGATACCCAGGTCCCCCTTGAGCCAGTTGTAAAGCATGGGAATTTCATCCAGCCACAGTTTGCGCATGAATTTTCCCCAGGTGGTCAATCTGAAATCATTTTCCAGCTTACCCCCTTTTTCCAGGCCCTGCCGGTCGTATACATACTGCTGGAGGTACTCTGAATAAGGATGCATGGTTCGGAACTTATAGATGAACACGGTTTTGCCATCCAGGCCCGACCGCTTCAGCTGGACCAGGGGACCATAGGTAGGACTTTTGTCCAGAGACGCTGTCTTGGCTTTTCTGGCAATAAAAAAAAGCCGCCTGCCGATCTCTTTTTCCGCAACAATATCAAATCCGCAGAAGCAAAGCCGTCCCAGCAGTTCCGCCCGTGATATCACCCTGCCCCGGCCCCGGGTCAGCTGGAAATACAGTTTCTGAAGGCCCGGCAGTTTGGGCATCATCCGGTGGAAGCAAAAATCCGCTCCATAGACCAGATGGGCGATATATTTCGGATATTTTTCATAAACCCAT
>JAZBPL010000227.1:0-6693 GCA_036351635.1 Desulfotignum sp. | reverse complement strand
GTCAGCGCATGCAGCCATCTGCCCTGCTGCTGAGGGGATTTGCCCCCCCTGATGATGAAACAGACGTTGAGACCCGACAAGACCTTGTTGCCGACCTTGAGCGCCCCCTGGAACTGCCCGGGGATATCATCTTTGTGTACAACGCCGGTGAGGTTTCCATCGAAGCATGAGGGAGTATTTTTTCTTGCTTTCCATGACAGACTATCGAGGGGGCCGAACTGCGTTGTCGCACAAAGACTTGAAACCACCAGACAGCCGGTCATTGTGACCGGAGATCTCAATGATGTTGCCTGGTCCGCCACCTCACGGCTGTTCCGAAAAATCAGCCCGGAAAAAACAGCAACCAGCAGGGGCTGAAGCCGGATGCTTCCGACCAGTCCAGGGCACAATCTATTCTCCAGAAAAAAGACACACACCCCAAAGAGGTGCCTGTCCCGAAAAAATAAATATGGTTTGGTTGAAAAGGGCATCAGGAAAATAAATTCTTTTCCGCGGTTGGCGGTCACCGTCACATTTTCTACCTTGGCAGCATCCCGCTCACACCGGATCTGACGAAATTTCGACAAGGGACGGGCTGCCGCCATCTATTTTGTCAGCAGACCTGCTCTTTTGGCGATGAGGGGCAAAATACAGCACCGTCCAGCCGGCCTCTATTTTAAAAGGCTGCTCGTCTGCATATAACTCCAGACGACCTGCCGGAGAGATGCTGCCAAGCAATATCCAGTCTTCACCTATATCACCCAGACGATTCTTTAATCTGTCAAGATCAAACCCTTTGCTCAAACGCGTAGTCTGTATGGTCCAGCCATCGCTGAGACGCTGGTGCAGGGTATGATAGTCAGCAGGCGGGTTGAAGGCAAAATAGCCGCGCTGCTGAACAGCAAGGCGCTTTTGTTCCTGCTTCGCCTCATGTTGCGGCCCCAGTTGAAAAGTGCGGTGATGTCCAAAATCATGCCCCTGGGCTTTACAAACCAGAGCATTGTAATAATGGTTATCGGTAGCGCAGAAAAGAAAACTCAAATGCTCATCTTCGAGTTTGTGCTCAGCATGCTCTGAGAGTATTTCTCCATAATAAACATTGATACCATCCATGCGGATCGGTTTCAGGCGCTGGTACGATCCGTCCGCCACGACGACATCGACGTTGAGCTTCTTCAATGCCTGCGCCAGGGCCCGTGTCCACGGGGAGGCACCGACAATCAGCAATCCATTTTCCTCTCCGGCCGCCAGATCCATTCTTTGTGCCAACGGCCCTAGAGAGAGCCCATGCGCCAACACAGTAACGACAATAACAAGAAAAACAATTGGCAGCAGTATTTCAGCGTCCTGATATCCGGCGGCCAGAAGTTCCGGGCCAAAAATGCCTGCCGTGGCGGCGGCAACAATACCGCGCGGAGCTATCCACGCCAGCAGAATTTTATCCCGGCCCCGCATGGGTGCGCCCAGAGTTGCAAGACCTACAGCCAAAGGGCGGACTAGAAACAAAACGGCTAAAACGAAAGCACCTACCTGCCAATGCAGTAATTGGAGCTGGCTGACTTTAAGTTGGGCGGGAATGATGATAAACAAAACCGACACGAGAACAATAGTGAGATTTTCCTTAAATTGTTGCAGGGGCCCAAGCTCAACCAGCTTCATATTACCAATGACGAGCCCCATCACTGTGACGGTTAGCAGGCCTGCCTCGTGCTGGATCTGGTTGCTGAGCCAGTATGCCGCCAGAACCAGCACCATAAGTATGGGCGCTTTGAGGTGTGGGGGGACTGAACCGCGCCTGTACAAACTGCCGATGAGCCATCCGCCAAGCCCGCCAATCAGCCCTGCCGCACCTGCGGCACCACCAAGTCCTGTCAACGCCTCCTTCCAGCCGCTTCCAGCAAGCGTAAAATATTGAAAAGTAAGAACCGCCAGAATGACGCCCACCGGATCATTGACAATCCCTTCCCATTTTAGAAGCGAAGCGGATTCTTTGTTAAGCCGGGCCTGCCGTAATAACGGCATAATCACCGTCGGACCGGTCACTACCAGAATAGCACCCAGGACCCAGGCAACCGGCCAGCTCAATCCGGCAATATAATGCGCCGCCATTGTACCAAGAAGCCATGAGAAAGGCGGCCCAAGGACAGTGAGACGGCCAATGCCATGCCCTATCCGCCGGAACTCACTCATTTTGAGAGCCATGCCACCTTCAAACAGAATTATTGCAACCCCCAAACCGATCAACTCCGTCAGTTCCGTTTGAGAGAGGCTTGGATCAATCAGGCCTGTGACCGGCCCCAGCAAAATTCCAGCAGCGATCAGAAGAATGATGGCAGGTCGGCTTATCCGCCAGGCAAACCACTGACAGAAGAGCCCGGTGGAAACAATGATCAGAAGCTGGGTTGCAATATGCATAAAAGCGGTTATTCCTTACCCATGAAAAAAGTGCTTACCGGCTTCAGCGCCTGGCAATAATTCCCAAATCCCCAGACAAACAGTCGACTGGCAACAACGGTTTCCCGGAGATTGGCAAGATGGCTGTCAAGCAGGTAAACGTTGCGCTGATTTCCAATCGAAACTCTTGGGTACTGATTGTCCGTTGGACAATCTTTATGGGATGCATATCTGTTCCCTGTTGCTGGGCGGAATGCCAAAAAAAGGTATGGTTCCAGACCTGGGCAGCGTTGTTGAATATTCCGGACTGCTCCGGGTTTCCGGTTGTTTTCCGGATGATTGCTTCCAATGTTTCTCCAGTGAGATCACTTTTTTCAATCAGCTTGTTCAGATTTTTCACATAGGCGTTATGGTGCTTTCCATGATGGAAATCCAGGGTTCGGGCGCTGATATGCGGGGCAAGCGCATCTTTTTTATACGGCAGTTCTGGCAGTGTAAAGGGCATGACGGACTCCTGTTTTTAATTGTCAACCTGAATTATTTATAACGCTTTTTTTCAAACAGGCGTTTTAGTCCATGTGCAGGGCAGCCATAATTGCAACAGGTTATTTCAACAATTGCCGGCCACGGACAACCCGGTGGACAAAGTCCAGTTTTTTCAATACCTGGGGCGAAAGGACAAACGGATAGGCATGGTCATGGCCCATGCTCCGGTTCAGGCTGTTCAAGGCAAAACTGACCGGCAGCCAGTGCTCGGTCAGGACCTCAAACTGGTCCTCATGATAGGGATCAAGCTCCAGACTGACATCCAATTCATCATTTGCCTTCACCCTGGGATCGACCTGGATACCGAAGTGATGGGCCGTCTCCAGCGCATCCACGATGTGCAGATAATGGGCCCAGGTTTCAGCCCAGTCCTCCCAGGGATGACTGGCGGCATAGGCGCTGACAAACCGCTCCTGCCAGTCCGGGGGCGGGCCTGCCTGGTAATGCTGCTCCAGTGCCCGGGAATAATCCTGGGTATCGTCGCCGAACAATTCCCGGCAGGGACCGAGCCATTCCGTGTCCCTGATCAGCCGGTTCCAGTAATAATGGCCGCTCTCATGACGGAAATGCCCCAGGATGGTGCGGTAATGTTCAGCCATGTCCATCCGCATTTTTTCCCGGGTCACGGGGTCTGCCTCGGCAATATTGATGGTAATCAGTCCCTCATCATGACCGGTGATCACCCTGCCGCGTTCACTGAAGGCAGGATCCGGATCAGCCAGAAAATCAAAACCCAGACCGTTGGCATGAGCGCTGAGCGGGTCTACCGGAAGATCCAGGCGTAAAAGACTGAACACCAGTCGGCGCTTTTCAATTTCCAGCCTGTGCCAGAGGGTCAGGTTATCCTCAATATTCAGGTTGGGGATCATTCTGTTCAGGCGGCAGGCCACGCAGAAAGGCTCTTCAGATTCCGCCGGCACCATCCAGTTGCAGACATTGTATTCCGTATAATTGGCACATTTACGAAAGGCTGATGGACGGCCGGGATCCGGCAGCCGGTCACAGTCGTAATCATCCGGTACCGAGATGGCTGACAGATGCATGGCATCCGTTAAAAAACCCAGCTGAGCCCCACAGCGCACGCAGGTGGTATTTTCAAAATACAACAGATTGTTACAGCAGTCACAGGTAAAAAGCTTCATGTTAACCTTTCCAATCGATATCAACACACGCCCAAGGGGAAATCCTTTTGGGGTCAACCATCTGTTTTACAACATGTAATGATTATATGAATCAGAATCATTTTCTGTCAACTTGCATATTAAAATGTGAGTTTTATTTTTGGATCTGAAAGGGCCGGCATGTTCAAGATTCAGGGGTAATTTCTGATACTGATATCATTGGTCATAAATATTCATACATCAACACTGTACAGCATTTTTTTGTGTTGTACTGCCATCGGTTTTGCCATATAATTTCCCTGGGTCATTACTTGAAACACTAGAAAATTTCACATGAACAATTGGAAAACAGCGCTTGGACTTTTTGCCAGGCAAAAATATTTATCAGGATGATCAACATCCATGACCGATACCCCTGCTCAAGAAACCACAGAAGATACGCCGCCCAAAAAATTCGGGGCATTCGGCGGTGTTTTCACCCCCAGCCTGCTGACCATCCTCGGGGTGATCATGTTTCTGCGGTTTTCCTCGGTGGTGGGATATGCAGGATTATGGTACACCCTTTTGATCCTGGCTGCGGCCAAGGCCATTTCCGTTATAACGGGTCTCTCCGTGGCTTCCATTGCCACCAATATGCGGGTCAAAGGCGGGGGGGCCTATTATCTGATCAGCCGCAGCTTGGGGGTGGAATCCGGCGGCGTGATCGCGGTTTTTTTCTACATTGCCCAGGCCGTGGCTGTCACCCTGTATGTGGTGGGATTCACGGAAGCGGTTTTTTCCGCGTTTCCCGACATCTCCTGGTCCTTCAGGACCGTTGCCACCCTGGTTCATATCCTTGTCTTTGTGTGTGTCTACATCGGGGCCGGATGGACCATCCGCCTCCAATACGGTATTCTGGCCATTCTGCTGCTCTCTATTCTGTCTTTTTTCATCGGTGCGGGCATGGGATTTTCTCCCCAGATTCTGGCAGCCAACCTGTCGGCACAATGGTCCCCCTCCTATTCTTTTTTTGCGGTGTTCGCCCTGTTCTTTCCGGCTGTCACCGGCATCATGGCCGGGGTCAACATGTCCGGGGACCTGGAAGATCCGGGTAAAGCCATCCCCAGCGGCACCTTTGCCGCCATCGGGTTTTCCGCACTGATGTATGCGGGCATCGCTTTCATGATGGCCGGCAGTGTGCCCCGGGAAACGCTCCTGGGAGACGGATTTGTGATGAAAGACCGGGCATATCTGCCGGTGCTCATCTATGCCGGGGTGTTCTGCGCCACCCTTTCCTCGGCCCTGGGCAGCATGATGGGCGCCCCCCGGATTCTCCAGGCCTTTGCCCGGGACAACATCTTTGCCCGGCTGCGCTGGTTCGGCCGCGGCAGCGGGGCCCTGGGAGAACCCAGACGGGCCACGGTGCTGACCTTCATCATTGCCCAGATCGGGGTGCTTGCCGGAGACCTGGACACCATCGCGCCGGTGATCACCATGTTCTTTCTGATGACCTATGCAGCCGTGAACCTGGCCTGTTTTTACGAAGGCCGGTCCAGCAACCCCAGTTTCCGGCCCACCTTCCGCTTCAACCACTGGTCCGTGGCCCTTGTTGGTGCGGCAGGCTGCCTGGGGATCATGTTTCTGATCAATGCGGTCTGGGCTTTGGTCGCCCTGATGCTTGCCAGTGCCCTGTATTTTTTCATCGCCCGGTCGGAAATCCAGGTAAAGTGGGGCGACCTGGACGGGGGGCTTGCCTTTCAAGTCGCCAGAAATGCCCTGCTGCGCCTGGAACGGGAACGGTATCATCCCAAAAACTGGCGGCCCTCCATTCTCACCCTCGGCGGTGTGGCTGCCAACCGCCTCCAGCTGGCGGAATACGCCTGCTGGTTTACCATTGACAGCGGTATTGTCTCCATCGGCCAGGTGATCCAGGGCGACCTGGATGATTTTCTGGATCGACGCCGGGAAGCGGAAAAAGTCCTCCGCCGGTTCCTTGTCAAAGAAAAACTGCCGGCCTTTCCCGTGGTGGTTGTGGAAAAAGACCTTCATGCCGCCATCAGGGCCCTGCTGCAGTGCCACGGGATCGGGGGTATGCGGCCCAACACGGTGCTGCTCGGATGGAGCCGGGACCCTGAAAAATCAGACATCTTCTGGGAGACCGTTACCACGGTCAAAGAGATGCGGCGCAATCTCATGATTGTGGCGGCAAAACAGGACAGTGACACCAGTGTTATTCCCAAAGGCACCATCAATATCTGGTGGGATTCCTCAAAAAATGCCCACCTGATGCTGATGCTGGCGTTTATGCTCAAAAAGAACCGGGAGTGGCGGGATCATCCCATCCGCGTCATCCGCCCGGTGGTGCGCAAGGCGGATGTAGAAAACATTGAAACAGAGATGCAGGAACTGCTCGCCCTTGCCCGTATCGAGGCCGAACTGTTCATTGTTCCCACCGACACCCCGCTTCATGCGGTCCGTCAGCGCATGCAGCCATCTGCCCTGCTGCTGAGGGGATTTGCCCCCCCTGATGATGAAACAGACGTTGAGACCAGACAAGACCTTGTTGCCGACCTTGAGCGCACCCTGGAATTGCCTGGGGATATTATCTTTGTGTACAACGCCGGTGAGGTTTCCATCGAAGCGTGAGGGAGTATTTTTCCTTGCTTTGCATGGC
>JAZBPL010000226.1:0-4165 GCA_036351635.1 Desulfotignum sp. | reverse complement strand
ATATTCCCCCTGCATCAGGGTCTGGCCCTGGCGCATGGCAATGATCCGGGGCACATGCTCGATGGTCACCGGACACACCTGTTCACAGGCCCGGCAGGTGGTGCAGGCCCACAGGGTATCCAGAGCGATCACCTCTCCCACCAGCGCTTTTTCCGGTTTAAACACCGCCATCTTTTCCTTGGTTTTGGCATCCGCCTCATCATCTCCAGTCAGGGTCTTTGCCAGTTTTGCCCGGAGGATCAGGTTGTCGGCATTGGCGTAGAGCTCCGCCTTGAGGGTATCATTAAAATCATGCAGGTTCAGCGGCTTGTCCGTGACATAGGTGGGACACACCTCTTTGCACCGGCCGCACTCGGTGCAGGTGTACAGATCCAGGCCCTGTTTCCAGTTGAGCTGGTGCAGGTGGTTGACGCCCAGGGTCTCATCCTCCCATACCGATTCATCCTCCAGATCCAGCAGCTTGATCTTCTCATGGGGATAGCCCAGGCTTTTGAGAAACACATTGGGCAGGGAGGTGATGACATGAAAATGCTTGCCCAGGGGCAGAAAATTCAGGAAAGTGAGCTGGGTGATGATATGGATCCAGAACATCAGCACCATGACCCGTTCCAGTCCCACAGGGGAAAACCCGGAAATCACGTTCCCGGCCGCAATGGTCACCGGTGTCCAGATAAATTCCTGGCCGAATGTCGGGTTATTGAAAAAATGCAGATCCCCGGGATTGCCGTGGGCGGTGATGAGCATGAACCGGGACCCGTCATACAGCAGGTCCGATATCATCAGCACCCCGATCATGCCCAGCACTAAATAGGCTTCCCAGGTGTTATGGAGCCGGGCCGGCTTGACCACCATGCGGCGGTAAAAAGCCCAGATCACCATGAGCAGGACCACACCCTCCATGATGTCCTTCAAGCCGATGTACAGATACCCAAGAATGGAGGATTCCCCCAGCAGCGGCAGCTGAAATCCATGGACATAGCCTTCTCCATAAAGGGTAATGGACCTGATAAGCAGCACACAGAATCCCCAGAATATCAGGGCATGCATGATCCCTGATGCCCGCTCTTTTTTCCGCCCCACCAGGCGTTTCTGGCCCAGTGCAATGACCACCATGTTTTTCAGCCGGTCTTTGATATGGTTGAGCCGGTCAGCAGGTTCCAGGGCCATCAACAAAAGAATTCTCTGATACATGGTCCGGCAAAAAATGGCCAGACCCACCGCAAGTACAAGTGTCATAAACAGGGGACTCATCTCTACCTCATGCACAAATTTTGGGTTTGGGGCGCTCAGGCCCTTATTTTTTTAATTTCATCCTTCAGCAATGGTACCACATCAAACAGGTCCCCGACAATCCCAAAATCCGCCACATTAAAAATTGGTGCTTCCGGATCCTTGTTCACCGCCAGAATCACCTTGGCGCCGTTCATGCCTGCCAGATGCTGGATGGCGCCGGAAATGCCCACAGCCACATACAAAGCCGGTGCAACGATCTTTCCTGTCTGGCCCACCTGCTTGTTGTGGGCCATCAACCCGGCATCCACCATGGCCCGGGAAGAACCGAATCCGGCTGCCAGATCATCAGCCAAATCTTTTACCAGATCTACACCAGCCTGGTCTTTGGCACCCCGCCCCACAGATACCACAATATCCGCATCTGCCAGATCGATCTCTCCGGATGCATCGGAGATCAATTCTTTGACCACGGCAGCCATGTCTTTTTCCGGGGGATCCAGGGTGACCACGTTTTCCGTACCGGTCACTTCCGGATCCGCTTCAAAGGCGCCGGCCCGCACAACCGCCACCAGTTTTGGCACATTGATTTTCACCTTCTGGAGCACCTTGTTGGCAATGGCCGGACGGGTGATGTGCACCTGATCCTTGTCAATGATCACATCAATAATTTCCGTGGCACAGGCTGCTTCCAGCTGCACTGCCACCCTGGGGGCAGCAGCCTTGCCGGTTTCGGAAAACCCGAACCAGACCATGTCTGCATTAAACGCTTTGGCCGCGTCTGCCACAGCCGCGGCAAAGGGGGCGGCGGAAAATATCTCCAAAGACGGGTCGTCTGCGATATACTGGGTATCTGATCCTGCCCCAGCCAGCTGGGGGGCAAGATCTGTCACATTGCTGCCCACGGCCACAGCAGCGGTGGCAGCACCCAGTTCCTTCGCTTTTGACAACAGTTCGGCAGTGCTTCCCTTAAGCACGCCCTGTTTAATATCTGCAACTACGAGTATGTTTGTCATAATCACTATCCTTACAAGTTTGATATGGGTATGATGTTTGCAATATGCATTTTTTGCGCATGCTGTAAACGGCGGTCATATGGACACATTTGCTCAGCGCATCCGTTTATAAAACCTTTGCCTCATTTACCAGCAGCTGCACCACCTGGGCGGTGATCTCGGCCGGATCGCCTTCAAATTTCTGTCCGCCTTTGCGTTTTTGTACGGGCAAAAATTCCACAACCGCGGATGCGGGTGCAGTGCCCCCGATCTCTTCAAATGAGGTACCAAGGCCGGCCAGGTCCATGACAGTGATTTTCTTTTTCTTGGCCATCATGATGCCCCGCATGGCCGGCAGCCGGGGTTCATTGATGCTGTCGCTCACCGTTACCACGGCAGGCAGTGTCACATCCACGATTTCCGTGCCTGCATCCCCCAGCCGGGACACCTGGATATGGGTGTCATCAGTCACTTTGATCTCGATGACATTGCTGACACAGGGAATGCCCAGAAATTCCCCCAGCATGATGCCGGCCTGGCCGGCGTCCGTGTCCTGGGCCTGTTTGCCGGCAATCACCAGGTCATAATCCCCTGCCTCATACACTTTTTGCAGCACCTTTGCAAAGGTGGGAGAATCGGCTTTTGCAAGGGCCGGGTCATCGATGTGAATGGCATTGTCAATACCCATGGCATAGCATTTGCGGATGATATCGGTATTGTCTGTGCTGCCCAAAGATACCAGGGTGGTTTCCGCCTTGTGGGCTTCTTTGAGCTGAACAGCAGCTTCCACTGCATTTTCATCCCAGGCATTGATCACATACTGCAGCCCTTTTTCCACAATGGCGCCGTTTTCCACGTGGATATTCAACTCCACATCAACGACTTTTTTAACAGTTGTCAAAATTTTCAATGGTGCCTCCTCATCTTTATCATTTACGTTGGTGTTGTATGCATTTTCAGGTATCAACGAGCCTTTTTTCACCGCACACCACCATGAGATGGTCTTCTCCGGTGGGAAAGGACAGGGTCATATTCAGAGACGATCCCATCCGGGCGGCAAGGGCCGTGGGCCGGGAATTGGCAATGATCACCGGAATTCTTGCCCGGGCTGCTTTCTGTACCAGTTCATAGCTGATACGCGAAGACAGTACCAGGATGCGGGCCCGGCCCAGGGTTCTTGCCTGGAATGCCTGCCCCACGGCCTTGTCAAGTCCGTTATGCCGCCCCACATCCTCGGCAAACCCAAGGATAGACAGGTTTTCATCACAGAGCATGGCAGCATGGGACCCCCGGGTACGCTGCCGGTATTTCTGACTGGAAGACAGCAGCTCGATACAGTACAGGGCCTGTTCCAGGGTAAACGTAAATCCGTCAGGGGCCGACTCCACCCGGGTCTGGATGTCCTTCATCATTTCCTTGCCGCAGATGCCGCAGCTGGTCTGGCTGATAAAGGTTTTGCGCTGGAGCAGGGATGCCACTTTCCGACGCCGTTCCGGCGCCAGCCAGATATCCACCACATTGGGATCCAGATCCGGATCATACCCGATGGTGCGGATATCTGCCGGGGTATCCACCAGACCCTCGCCAAGGCAGAAGCCCATGGCATGGCAGACTTCATCCCCCGGGGTCCGCATGACAACGGAATATGCATGGTCTTCCACACGGATCAGGAACGGTTCCTCCCCAATCAGCTCCAGTTCGGGGGTACAGCGGCCCTCCTGGCGGACAACCCAGGCGCTAAAAGGCTGGGTATCGTTTTTCTGCCCCATATGACAGTCCTATCCGTTCACTGAGTGTGCGCCGGATGCTGACCCGTTTTTTTCGGGAAATGACAGTGCCTGGGTATAGACAAAGGCTGCCTGGAGATAGGAGGTGGGGCACAAAGGAAAGCATTCCTTGCAGTCGTTGCAGTATTTGGCTGCAATTTCGGGCACAAAGCT